>DATHMP010000071.1:0-107734 GCA_035487015.1 Occallatibacter sp.
TTCGTTCTTCATGTTCAGCCACGCATCGCCACCCAATGCCGCCACCATCGCATCCAGTACCGCGCGCGCCTTCTTCGCGTTTTGTGCAGCGGAGTCATCGGCAGCCTGCGTACGGCCCGCGTTGGGTGCCGTCAGAAGCGCAACACTCATCACTAGAATCAGGATTCTCTTGATCCCCATAACCCTCTTCACTCGTTCGGTCCCAGACCTCATCCCGCCAGCACCGCTCCGCCATTCACATTCAACACTTCGCCCGAGACAAATCCCGCCAGCGGCGTGCACAAAAACAACACCGGACCGGCAATCTCCCGTGGTGTGGCAACGCGCCCTACAGGAATTCCGGCCAGGATCTTCGGACCCACCTTCGCATCGTCCAGTGCGGCAGCCGACATCTCCGTCGCCACCCAGCCCGGCGCCACGCAGTTCACCAGAATCTTCCTCGGCGCCAGTTCGCTCGACAGGCTCTTGGTAAGACTGATCAGCGCGCCTTTGGTAACGGCGTAGTCGGCATGGAGAGCCTCGCCCCGCTGTCCCGCCGTTGAACTGATCAAAACAATGTGGCCCTTCACCGCATCCGCTGCATCCGGCATGCTTTCCTGCAGATCCATTTGCGTTACTGCGCCCTGCACCAGCCCAAACACTGAGTCCAGATTGATACTCACCGTCCGCCGCCACTGTACCTCGGTCATCTGCTCGATCGGAGCATCCTCGGCCGGCCACACTCCGTGGTTCGCCACCAGCGCGTCCAGCCGCCCAAAGGCCTTCACCGCAGCGGCCACGGCCGCCCGGCCTTCCTGCGGCGTGCTCAGTTCCTGCTCCAATGCCACGCAACGTTCAGCCCCGCCGCACTCGGCCGCCAGTGCCTGTGCCTGCTCCTTCGCGTGGCGATAGGTGAAGGCAACTTTTGCCCCAGCCGCCACAAACAGACGCACCGTTTCGGCGCCAATACCCCGCGACCCGCCCGTGATCAGCGCAACTTTCCCATCCAGTGCCAGCGACACACCCGCCATAGCGCCAAACTATAGCGTCGCCTTGGCCCGTGTCCATCTTTCGGGAGTTTCAATGAGTTGTCGCGCAGAGCTGACTGCCGAAATCTGACCGCTCGTCACCGGTGCGAATTTAGCGAGGAGCTGGAAGCTAGCGGCTAGGAGCTGCGTCTCAGATCGCCCGCAGCATCCGTACAGGCAGGTAGAACAGCGCACTTATCAGCTCCAGAACGCCACCCACCGCGATCCCCACAATCCTGAAAGGGATAAGGATCAGCCACACCAAGGGGTACAACACCAGGGCTAACAACGCCACCGGCCAGCACAACACCAGAAGAATGAAGAAAAGTAAGAATTTCACCACGGCCTCAGCGCCTCTATCGCGATCCTCTTCCTGCAAACATACGCAACCCCTCGCCCGACGGTTCCCACCCGCAATCTACTGCGCAAAAAACCTGCCGTGTCCACCGTTTTTCCACGGATTGTACTGCGCCGCAAACTCCGCCCGGGTCTTCACCGAAGGGTGGTTGTATTCCCAAAACTCAATGAAAGGGCTCGGGTTCGGATCCTCCAAATAAGCCTCGCCCAACGCATTGAATCCGTTCACCGCCGTCTTTTGCGTATCCGGAACCAGCCCGTGAATCGCTTCCTGCCCGTAGACGTCCGCCTCGTGCTCAAAGTGCCTGCTGAACGCATTGCTCGCCGGCTCCACAATCAGGCTCGCCAACGACACCACAAACAGAAGCACGACAAATCCCGTCCTGTGCGCCAGGGGAGCGCTCGCCTCCACGGAATCTTCCGGCGTCAATAGCCCCCACTTCGCCCCTTTTCGCTGCGCCAACCATCCCGCGAACCCGGCACTCGCCCAATACAGGAAGAACAGCCCCACCGCCATTCCTGCCATCTCTTTGGGAATGTGGTTCAGAACGTAATGCCCGCTCTCATGCCCGAACACAAACATCACCACGTCATCCGGAACCCGTCCCGCCGTCGTATCCCACACCACAATGCGCTTGGTCGCGCCCAAACCGCTCACATACGCGTTCAACCCGTTGGTCTTCTCGCTGGCCTTCATCAGAAACATCCGGTCCGCCGGAATGTTTGTCCCCGTGCGTTCAACCACTTGTTCCAGTTCCGCCACCAGGCCCGCATGATTCTTGCTCAGCGGTTCGTACTTGTTAAAGAGCGGTTCGATCCACGGCGACACAAACACACCCAGAACCATGAGAGGCATCGTTACCAGCCAAATGCCCAGCCAGTAGCGCCGCGGCCATTTCTTCACGATCCACTGGAATAGGAGCATCACCCACGTCCCCAGCACCAGCGTCAGTCCCAGCGCCTTGCCCTGGTCGCCGAACCAGCTCCCCCATCCCTGCACGCTGATGCCGTAGTGCAGGCTCTCGTGCTCGGCCCACATGTCCATCGGCAACTCTGTCACCGCCAGCACCACCAGCAGTGCGGCAAAGAAGAGCAGACCCTGCACCCAGCGCTTCTTCACCCTCCGCTTCGCCCAGGCTTCCATCCCCGCCGCCGCACCAGTGGCCAGCAGCAACCAAAGCACCAGCAAACCCCAGAGCTCATCCACGAAATGAAAAATGTTGCGTTCGCGGCTATACGCAACTGCCTTGACCAGCTTTTCCGGAGGCAGGTGGTACACCGCCTGCTGTCCCGCGTGCGTGTCCGGCGCATTCGCCTGCGTTGTCGCCGGCACATCGGTTTGCCCAGCCCGCGCAACACGCCCGCCCAGGCTCGCCGCGAGGGCCACGCCCATTGCCAACACTCCCCAGCGCATTGCTCCCAAGGTTCGCCTCCTCACCTTTCTCCCATTTCTGAGACAATCAGGTCTGTCCATGCTTTTACCTCATCACGGCCAACCCAATCCAGACACAACGCGGGCTCTCGCTTCGAATTCCGCACGCATCCTGCGCATCAGCTTCACCCTCGCCGCCCTTGCAGCCGGCCTCGCCAGCGGCGTCAATGCCCAGCAACCGGGACCGGTCCTCTTAGACACCATGACGACCGAGTTGCATCGTGCGTTCACTTCGCTCGGCAAGCCCGGTTCCAATGCCACAGACCCCGACAAGCAGCTCCCGCCCTACTTCCTCAGTTACTCCGTAAGCGACGCCAGCTTCGTCAGCATCCGTGCGCAATATGGCGCGATCGTCTCCAGTTCGCAGAGCCGCGTCCGCGTCGCCGACGTTCAAGTCCGCCTTGGCGCTCCGGAACTCGACAATACCCATGGCGACCATCGGGGCTCTGCCGTTAACAGCGCGCAGCTTCCGCTGACCGACGACCCCAAGGCACTGTCCCGCGCTCTGTGGCACGCCACCAACGCCGGGTACGGCAATGCCGTGGATAACTACCTCCGCGTAAAAACTGAGGCCCAGGTCCGCGCCAAAGAAGAAGATACCTCGCCCGACTTTAGCAAGGAGCCGCCGCAGATCGCCATCGACAAGCCTGCCCCGCCCATCGTCGTCGATCAGCACGCCTGGGAGCAGCGCGTCCGCTCCCTCTCGCGCATCTTCCGCGAATATCCCGATGTCTACCAGAACATCGTTGGCGTCACTGTGCAGAACGAGACCGACTACTTCGCATCGTCTGAAGGCTCGCGCGTAGTGGCTCCCCACAGGCTCGCCCGCATCGTCCTTCTCGGCGTCACCCGCGCGGAAGACGGCATGGATCTCTTCCGCGACCAGACCTTCGAAGCCGAAACCATCGACGGACTCCCCGCACAACCCGAGCTCGAAGCCGCGATTCGCACCCTGGGCAAGAGCCTTGAAGCCCTGCGCAAAGCTCCCGTCACCGAACCCTTCGACGGACCCGCCATTCTCAGTGGACGCGCCTCTGCCGTTTTCTTTCACGAAGTCCTCGGTCACCGTCTCGAGGGCCAACGGCAGCGCGGCGACGAAGAAGGCCAGACCTTCACCAAGGAACTCGGCCACGAAGTGCTGCCCACCTTCCTTTCCGTTGCCGACGACCCGACGCGCACCACGTACGATCACACCTGGCTAAGCGGCACCTACACCTACGACGATGAAGGCCAGAAAGCGCAGCGTGTCGCGCTCATCCAGGACGGCGT
This sequence comes from Occallatibacter sp., assembly GCA_035487015.1. GTDB lineage: Bacteria > Acidobacteriota > Terriglobia > Terriglobales > Acidobacteriaceae > Telmatobacter. The sequence goes on from DATHMP010000071.1 coordinate 4,066, forward strand.
GCTGAAAACCTTCCTCATGTCGCGCCTGCCCATCGCCAGCTTCAGTGAATCCAACGGCCATGGCCGCGCACAAACGGGCCGCATGCCCACCGGTCGCCAGGGCAATCTCATCGTCAGTTCCACCAAAACCGAGGCCGAAGCAGACCTGCGCAAACAGCTCATCGAAGAGGCAAAGAGGCAGGGCAAAGCCTACGGCCTGTATTTCGAAGACATCTCTTCCGGATTTGCCGTCACCACGCGCAGTTCGCCGCAAGCCTTTCAGGTCATTCCCCTGGTTGTCTACCGCGTCTACGTCGACGGCCGTCCCGACGAGCTCGTGCGCGGCGTCAGCATCGTCGGCACGCCGCTCGCCGCCATGAAACGCATCCTCGCTACCGGCGACAAAAGCGAAGTCTTCAACGGAGAATGTGGGGCAGAATCCGGCACCGTCCCCGTCAGCGCCGTCGCGCCTTCCATGCTCGTCAGTGAGATCGAAACCCAGCGCCAGGAACAAGGCACTGAGCGGCCGCCCATCCTCCCCATCCCCAGCGCCGCCGCAAAGGAGGCCCAATGAACGCGATCACCAAATTTGCTGCCGGTCTTCTCGCCTCGTCTCTTTGCGCACCTCTCTTCGCCGCTCAACCAACACGCAGCGATGCCGAAAAAGATCCCGTCCTTGCCGCCATGCTCACTGAGCTCGATCGCAGCATGAGCCAGCTTCAGCTCAAGGATTTCCAGAAACCTTTCTTCATCCAGTACCGCATCGTCGACATCGACGACTTCGAAACTCGCGCCTCCTACGGTGCGCCCGAAGGCTCCGGCCACAACCACGCCCGTCTTGCACGCGTCACCGTCCTCATCGGCGACTACAAAACCGACAGCTCTTCACCGCGTGGCGACGGCGCTGTCGAACTCACTGCTCTCGACAACGATCCCATCGCACTGCGGTCCTCTTTATGGATGGCCACCGATCAGGCCTACAAGGCTGCACTGGCTGCATTCGCTCAGAAGCAAGCCGCGCTCAAGCAGGTGCAGACACCGCCCCAGGCCGACGACTTGAGCCATGAAAAGGCCCTCATCTCTCTCGCCGAACCTCTCACCCTCGCCGTAGACGCAAAACAAGAGTCTGAGTGGAGCCGCCGCGTTGCCGAGTTCAGCGGCCTCTATCGCTCCAACGCCTCTGTCAGCTCTCTCGAGCCCGATATTCAAACCAGCTCCGCTGCCTTCCATGCCCGCGTCACCACATCGCGGCTCGTCAACAGCGAAGGCACCATCGTTCGCAAATCCGATGCCAGTTATCTCGAGAGCTTTGGCGTCGGATCTCAGGCAGCGGATGGCATGCGTATCGATCGCTCCCGCTCTTCCAACGGTTCGGTGCTTGCCGATCTCGAATCGCCCGAAGTCTTCACCAAGAATGCTGTTCGCCTCATCGCCTCCTTGAGCGAGTTGCGCCAGGCGCCTGTCGTTGAAGAGGAGTACCACGGCCCCGTTCTGCTCAGCGCCGACGCCGCGACCGATACACTACGCCGACTTCTCGCCTCCGCCATTACCGCCACGCGTCCCGGCCTCGGCACTGAAGCCCGCACCAACGGTCCGTTTGCTTCCAGCTTTCATGCGCGCGTGTTGCCGGACTTTCTCAACGTCGTCGATGACCCCACTCTCAAGACTTACAACAGCAAGCAGCTCGTCGGAGCCTTTGACGTCGATGACGAAGGCGTTCCCGCGCAGGCGGTTCCCGTCATCACCGACGGCAAGCTTGAAAATTACCTTATCGGCCGCGAGCCCGTACGCGACTTTCCGCAGTCCAACGGCCACGGCCGCGCTGCACTCTCCGGCCCCGCGCATCCCTCCGTCGGCGTCCTCAAAATCACCGCAAAAGACGGCCTCTCCGACGACGACCTGCAGAAGAAGTTGCTCGATATCGCAAAGGATCGCGAGTTGAAGAGCGTGTATTACGTCGAAACGCTGGGAGGTCCGCTCGTTCCCCGCCTGCTCTATCGCATCAGCGCCGACGGCAAGCGCGAACTCGTCCGCGGCGCCCGCCTCGCTGATCTCGACCAGCGTGCCCTGCGCTCCAGCGTTGAAGCCGCAGGCAAAGATCTCTGGCTTGGCAATTTTGCCGGCGATATTCCTGAAACCGTGCTTGCCCCGGCGCTCCTCGTCGATGACGTGACCATTCGCCGCGCCAACGAGAAAAACGACAAGCTGCCGTTTTATCCCCCGCCGGAATAAGGCGCACACGACCCATCCATCACAGGTTGATCGTTCCCTCGAGATACAGCCTGGCAGAGCCGGAGATCGTTACTCGATCCCCGGCAATTCTCGCCTCCATGCGTCCGCCGCGCGCGCTTAACTGGTGCGCTCGAAAGCTCTGCTTGCCTGTGCGTTGCGCCCAATACGGCGCCAGAGTGCAGTGAATCGATCCCGTTGCCGGATCCTCGTTGATTCCTGCAGCCGGAGCAAACAATCGGCATACGTAATCCGCATCTTCGCCGCCGGGCGCGGTAACGATCGCCCCGCTATTGCCCATCTCCAGTTTTATCAAGGCTGCGAAATCTGGCTTCAGTCTTCGCACCTGCTCCGCATCGTCGAGAACCACAAGCACGTCGCGCACCGAGCCCAGCACTTCGCCCTTTTCAAGACCCAATGCCGCCAGCAGTTCCGGCCAGGCCTCGCCCGCAAAAGGCGGCCTTGCTGGAAAATTCATTTCGAATTGCCCGCCAACACGATCCACAGTCAATACCCCACTGCGCGTGTGAAAGCGAACCGGCCAATCGCCATGCCCGCGCAATTGCAAAACGTACGCGGTCGCCAGCGTTGCATGACCGCACAGGTCGTCTTCTACTTCCGGCGTAAACCAACGCAGATCAAAATCGCCGTTCGCGCGCGCAACCACAAACGCAGTCTCGCTGTGTCGATTCTCCGCGGCAATTCTCTTCAGGATCGAATCGGCAGGAAATTCAGATAGCAAGCACACGCCGGCTGGGTTGCCGCTAAAGATTTCGTCGGTAAACGAATCGACATGGTAGTACGGAATCCGCATGCAGGCCTGAGACTACCAGAGCGCCGCACGCCGAACTTCTAACCTCAGAGACCCAATTTCAGTAACATCGATAGCACACGCATGCCCTCAAAGAACCTCAATGCAGCAGAGACATTGCTCAGCTTCGCCGTCCGAAGCATCCAGATCGGCGGTGCGCTTTCACTTTGGATCGGCTTCCTTTTGCGCTTCTTTGGACCCTCGTCGCCTCCCGACGCGCCGAATTTTCTGCGCCATCTGGCCTACGAATTGATGGGCACCGGCGCCTTCCTTCTGGTCGTGGGCACCATCGCACGCAAAGTTCTGCTCAAGTAGTCAGGTCGTATCGGCAATTCGAGCAGGCTGGCATTGCAATTGAAAGTCAGTCCAGCCGGGTCAGAAACGCTGTGCCCTCTTCCGGCTGAATCCGTCGCGCCATCGCTTCCGCCAGGCCGCGATCATCCCCCAATGGCCGTATCCGCACCCACCACGTCGCTTCTCCGGCAAACTCAATCACCTTCGAATCCGGGTACTCGCGCAACAAATCCGCCTTCAACCGGTCCGCCGCTTCCTCATTCGTGAATGCGCCAATCTGCACGCACCATCGACCCCCGGTATCGATGGGTTTCGGCGTCTCATACACATCGATGCGCACCCGCGCTGTTCCCGGTCGATAAATCCCAATCGACTTCGCCGACGCCCTCGTCAGATCCAGAATCTTGTTCGGCACAAAGGGCCCGCGATCACTGATGCGCATGGCCGACGCCTGCCTCGTGGTCAGGTTGGTTACCACAATCAGCGATCCCATCGGCAGCGTCCGATGCGCTGCCGTCAACGCTTCATCGCTGAACACCTGACCGTTCGCAGCCTTGCGTCCTTTATAAGGCGCCGTGTACCAGGTGGCCTCGCCGATCTCGCTCACAATCGGCCGATGATTCAGAATGTAGTCCTTGTCCTCGTCGCTGATGCCGCCCTCGGGCACCGGCGTCACCGCAATCGGTCCCGAAGCTTTGCCCGAAGAAGAACCCGAAGAAGAACTCGACGGCATCGCAGGCTGTACCGGTTGCGCGGGATACGTCGGATACGTCCGCACCGGCGCCATTGCCTGCACCGGAGGCTGCGTGTTCTGTTTGTGTCCGCAACCCGCAGCAAGCAACACAACGGCCAGCCCCGCGCAGCGCGCGGCTCCATGGCTGCGTCGTTCGCTGCAATCCGTCATCAGCGGCGCGGTCCCTTGTTTTGCTCCATGCGGTCGGCCAGATTCTTCAGCGTGTCTGCCACTTTGCGCATGGCCGTAATCGACTCGCCGCGCACTTGCGGAATCACGGCGTCATTCACATAGGCAATCGCATGCCGCAGTTCCATTTCAATCAGTTCCACGGCTTCTTCAATCCGCTGGCCTACGCCGCCTGGCGGTGGTCCCGGAGGAGGATAAGAACTCACGGCAATGTACCTCGCTTACAAGTCTCATTGCGGCTCATCGGTGCGTCAATTCCACCATCCGGCCAAAACCTGCCTGGTGTGCCGCTAAGGTCAACAACCCATTCGATGCGCATTCCCATACATCCGCGTGACTTTCCCGGCACTCTTCCCGTCTCATAAGTGGAAGCTTGCGCGCGCGGCAACCCTGCGCATGCCTTTTGTTTCCAATCGCTCAGCAGCCCTTGAGCTTTCCATCTCTGCTGCGTGCGCGTTGCCAAGCACACTACACTTTCGCAGGGAGTAAACAGAACTTGACTGAAACGCAAAGCGACATCTCCCGTTGCCTTTGCGCTCCTCCGCGCCACAGGTCGCGCACTTCCCTTCTTGCACTCATCCTCATCTTCTCGCTCTTCGCCGCCGCCCCCTTCGCACATCCTGCAACGCCGCCCTCGCCCGACCCGCCACCCTCCGCACTCCCCGACGCGCCGCTGCCTCCGGCGCCACCCAAACCCGTCAAGCCGGCCATCGATGCCTGCATCGTCCGCGACGCGGGAGCCAACATCACCGCCATCGGAATCTACGGCGCAATCCAGGCCGCCCGCCTCGCCGCCGAATCCACCGGTGCTCCGCCCAGCCGCATCTCCGAGCCTTGCCCTCTCTTCGTGCCCATCATCAATTGGTATGCGCGTTTCCTCGATGGCCCACGCGTCAAGCCGCTCACCCCCAAGGAAAAAGCGTGGCTTGCCTTTCGCAACTTCGCCGATCCCTTCAACGCCATCACCATCCTTGGCCAATCCGCCATCACCGTCGGTTCCGATTCCCATTCGCCCTACGGACCCGGCATGGCCGGCTTCGCGCGCAACGTCGGCGTCAGCTATACCCAGGACCTCACCGGCGAATTCTTCGGCACTTTTCTCATCCCTTCCATCGCCCACCAGGACCCGCACTACCACCGCATGCCCGGCGCCTCCGTCAAGCGCCGCATCTTTCACTGCATCACGCAGGTGGTCTGGACCCAGGGCGACAACGGCCGCGGCATGATCAACTACGCCGACCTCGTCGGCTTCGCCATCGACGCCGAAATCAGCAACCTCTACGTCCCCGGCGAGCAGACCAACCTGCCTTCCACCGCCGCGCGCTATTCCATCGGACTCGCCACCGCACCCACTGACAACTTCATCACCGAATTCCTGCCGGATATCGCCCGCCGCATCCATGTGCAGGTCGTCCTCGTGCAGCGCATCATCAATCAGGTCGCCAAAACCGACGGCCCCGGCGGCTCCTAGTCCACACTCCAACTTTAGCTAACCCCTTGAGACACAAGACATTTCCCGGCCATTTTCTGCTCCGTTTGCCGCCCCACTCAGCCCCCCAGCATCCCCATTCGCTGCCCCATTTCCCCATTCACTGCGCCCTCGTTGGATTGACCGCACCCCCTGATTACTCTTGAAATGAGTTTTCAGCCCTTTCGGGGCACTCCATAGTTCAGGGTTAGCCGCGGCCTTCGCCGCGCCAGTACATTTCAAAGGAGATCGCGCTTCATGTCGAAAGCCGTTAAATATGTTGAACAGGTAGCCGTCTACGGCGCCAAAGCCGCCTGGGTCGTCTTCGAGCGTCTGAATCGCATCAGCCCGAATCCCTCCTTTATACCCAAGTGGAGCGAAAAGCCCCTCCTCAAGAGCTATCAGAAAGAGAAGCCGCCCCTCGGCTGGCCCCGCACCACAGATTCGCTCTGTCCCAAGTGCGTCCCCGAGATCCGCCAGCAGATTCTCGACGGCAAGCTGCCCCACGAAGTCCTGCTCAACGAAAAGGTCGGCGAAATCAAGGCTCAGATCATCGAGCGCGACGGCCAGATCCTCATGGTCAAGGACTGCCCCAAGCACGGCCACTTCGAAGACGTCATGTCCATGGACCCGGCCTTCTTCAAGCATCTCGAAGAATCGTTCCCCGGCCGCGACATCCGCGCCCACAACGACGAGAAGCTCCACAACCACGGCACATCCACCGTCACCCACGGCCGCGGCTCGGTGCTCACCATCGATCTCACCAACCGCTGCAATATGATGTGCGATCCCTGCTTCATGGACGCCAATCAGGTTGGCTTCGTCCACGAACTTACCTGGGAAGAAATCAAGCTCATGCTCGACAACGCCATCTCCATCAAGCCCCGGCGTCAAATGAGCGTGCAGTTCAGCGGCGGCGAGCCCACCCTGTCGCCCTACTTCCTCGATGCGGTCGCTTACTCGCGCAAGGTCGGTTACAACTCAGTGCAGGCAGCCTCCAACGGCATTGAATTCGCCAAGAGCAAAGAGCTCTGCCGCGCCGCTGCCGAAGCAGGTCTCCGCTACGTCTACCTTCAGTTCGACGGCATCGGCAACGCGGCCAACTCCCATCGCAAGGTCGGCAACCTCTTCGACGTAAAACTCCAGGCCATCAACAATCTCCATGAAGCCGGCGTCGAAATCGTTCCCGTCACCACCATCATCAACGGCATCAACAACGAGCAGGTGGGCCGCATCATCGAGTTCGCCCTCGACAACCCCAAGAAGATCAGCTTCCTCTCCTTCCAGCCCGTCAGCTTTACCGGCCGCGACGAAGAGATCAGCGACGAGCGCCGCTTCGCGCAGCGCTACACCCTCTCGCACATGGCGCACGATGTCAAAAAGCAGGTCGGCATCGGCGAGCCTGCCCGCGACTGGTTCCCCATCTCCTTCATGTCCACCTTCTCTGACTGGGCCGACCTCATTCACGGACCCCAGGCCGAGTGGGGCCAGCTCTCCTGCGGTTGCCACCCCAACTGCGGCATCGGCATGGCGCTCATGATCGACAAGGAAACCAAGGAAGCTGCGCCCGTCACCGCCTTCCTCCACATGGATCAGGTTGCCAAGGACCTCGCCAAGGTCAACGACGCAGCCCGCGGCAAGTGGCTCTCGGTCATCGGCCTGGGCCTCTCGCTCATGCGCAACTACGATCCGTTCCAGTCGCCCACCCACTTCAAGATCACTGACATGCTCAAGAAGATGGATAAGACCTTCAACGCCACCGGCAAAAACTACGGCAGCGTCAAGGGCGACCGCACCATCGAAGACATCAAGCTTCGCCGCCAGGATCGCTGGAACTTCCTCTTCATCGCCGGCATGTGGTTCCAGGACCTGTTCAACTACGACTTCCGCCGCACCGAGCAATGCATCATCCCCTACGCCACGCAGGAAGGCGAAATCAGCTTCTGCGCGTACAACACCGGCGTGGGCTGGCGCAACATCATCGAGAAGATGCACATGACCTCCACCCTCACCAAGTGGTACGAGGAGCATGGCCGTCACGAAATCTTTGCCGGTGGCAAAAAGGTGGGCATGGGTCAGGTAGGCCACGAGCTGGTGCTCAACATGGAGCACGTCAACTCTGAAGCCAACCACACGCTCGACAATCTCGGCATCGCCAAGAACGCCCGCGAAGAAAAAATTCGCGCCCGCGATACCAAGATCAAGAACGATGCGGAAAACGCCCGCATGGCCAAGCTCTATCGCGAACACGTGCTCGGCGAAAAGCCGGTCGATGGCCTCGTCACGCTCGACTCCATCCGCCCCGCTTCCAATAACGCCGCCAGCCCCGTCAACCGCCACCGCGAAGAATCCGACCTCGTCGCCGGGGACTAGCATTGCATGCAGCAGATGCGCCTTCGGCGCAAAAAACTCAAGGCCACCCGCAAGGGTGGCCTTTGTATTTTGCAAACACTCCAAACTAACTCTTGCGATATGCCTGCAGATCGGAATTCGCAATTTCTGCCGCCGGAACCAGGCGATAGTGTTTCTCGTCGACAATTACGATGCTTCCTTCGTCTTCCGCCAATTCAAACATCGCAATCTTCTCGTCCTTCTTACCAACCTCGATGAACTGGGCAGAGACCGCTCGACATTGCAAATTCGGGAACTTTTGCGCACAGCAGGCAAGGTCCTGCTTTGTTTGAATCACAGCAATCTGGTCCTTTCCACCTTTCGCCTGCACTGGAACAACATATTGAACTCCCCTCCCATCTAGCGCCACATACACTTCATCGATCTCAATCTGACCGATTTCTCTGACGGTTGTTCTCATGTGGTTCTGAAGGGAATAAGCGGTGACGCCGAGAAAGATATCTATCAGCCGGTTATACCGAACTTTGGCAAGGAGCGCCTGCTCATCATTGAGTGCATATGCCCCGATTATCTCGGGCGTGGCATCAGGGATTTTTGTGGCCCTGAGGGCCGAATTGGGTAGAATCCTGTTGAGCTGAACGAGAGAAAATCTATAGCGTGCCCTCCCTGCTCCGTCGATAACCCATTGCATTCCTTCTGGCTGGGTTGCTTCGATCCGCGCGGGGAGCTGGGTTCGATAGCGTTGCGCATAGATTACATCGCCAGGGTTCTTTGGCAGCTCGATTCCGAGGATTCGTGCCGCGCGTTCCATATCTACGCGCTCAAACTCAATCTGGACTTTTCCCTTTCGATAGGCGCCAAACTCATTGTCAAAAAAGATATGCTCAAGAAGCTGTTTGTAGCGATTCTCTTTTCTTTCAGTCAATCTGAGCCCCCAAATTCGGAATCTAAGACATATTAAAGGAACGGTTCGGATGATTTAATGCTTCACGCGAGGAATAGGGCGCAATGACAGACAATCGAAGCCCCGAGAGTCGCAGCCAACTCATGTCTCGTATTAGAGGCAAAAATACAGTTCCCGAGATCACGGTCCGACGACTCTTGCATGCGGTCGGATATCGGTTTCGATTACATAGGAGGGACCTCCCTGGAACACCGGACATCGTGTTCCCAGCGCGTCGAAAGGTTGTATTTGTCCACGGCTGTTTCTGGCACGCGCATGGGTGCCGCATCGGAAGACCACCAAAGTCCCGTCTTGCGTTTTGGAATTCTAAGTTTGCGCGAAATCGATCAAATGACAGGCGAAACGTTCAGGCACTGCGCAGACTCGGTTGGGCGGTGCTTACAATCTGGCAGTGCCAAATCCGATCAACAGAGAGATTAGAAACCAGATTGGTTGACTTTCTCGGCCCGGTGGAAAACAAGACGAATGGAAAGCATTCAAGAACGCGATAATCTTGTAAATCAGAGGCGGGGAGAATGCATTTGTCGCGTCCAATTGGAATTGATCTGTTCGCAGGTGCAGGAGGCCTCAGTCTAGGTTTCGAACAGGCGGGCTTCGACGTTGTTGCTGCAGTCGAAATCGACCCCATCCACTGTGCAGTCCATCAGTTCAATTTCCCGAATTGCACCGTAATGGCTCGCTCAGTGGCCGACCTAACCGGTGACGAAATCCGGCGTGCTGCCGGAATCGGGCGTAAGCGCATCGACGTTGTTTTCGGTGGACCGCCGTGCCAAGGGTTTTCAATGATTGGCCAACGTGCCCTCGACGACCCCCGGAACGGGCTCGTGAAGCACTTCCTACGACTCGTAAGCGAGTTGAAGCCCACGCATTTTGTATTCGAGAACGTAAAAGGGCTAACCATAGGAAGGCACAGACGCTTCCTTGACGAATTGATCGAAAGCTTCATTGAAATCGGGTACCATATTTCCTTTCCCTGGCAAGTTCTCGACGCCGCCAGATATGGTGTGCCGCAACACCGAGAACGTCTGATTCTGTTTGGCGCGCGCAAAGGTGCTCAAGTCCCCGAGTACCCCGCTGCCCTTTGCAGGCCAGCGGATCGAAATGAAAAAGGCCTGCTAAGAAGGGGACCCACCTGCAAAGAAGCTCTGGATGATCTGCCGGATGCCGAAGAGTTCGACGCACTCGTCAAATCAGACGAGATCATGGTGGGTAAGTGGAAAAGGTTGAGCAATTACGCGAAAGATTTACACTGCTCGAGCCTAGCCGGTTGGCATTTTGGCTACCGACGCAAATGGAATCCGTTCCTTCTGACGTCAAGCCTAAGAACTGACCATACTGCAATCTCACGTAGACGCTTCGAAGAGACGGAACCCGGCCAAATCGAGCCAATCTCTCGTTTTTACAGGCTACCTGCCGATGGTCTTTGCAATACGCTAAGGGCCGGAACCGACTCGGCGCGCGGAGCATTTACGAGTCCCCGGCCGATCCACTATGCCTTACCTCGCTGTATCACTGTGCGCGAGATGGCCCGGCTTCATGGGTTTCCCGACTGGTTCAGATTCCATCCGACCAAGTGGCATGGCGCTCGGCAGATCGGAAACGCGGTACCACCGCCGCTCGGTCGGGCAATAGCTTCGCAGATCCTTCGAGGAATGGGATACGCTCCTTCGATAGGAGATCAAGAACTCGCGATGGGAGATGCGCATCTGCTCGAATTGGATATGTCGGGCGCGGCAGAATATTTTGGAATCGTCGTTCCAATTGCACGTCGTGATCGCAAGAGTGGCGCTCGAAAACGAAAGCAATTTGAAATCGAAGGCGGACGTGCGATCAAATCGCCGCTTTTTGATTCATTAGTTTTGGATTCGCCGATATAAATCCTACAGATCCGGCACAGGCGAGCGGCCATTCATGCCCGGGTCTTATCGCGCATGAGTGGGAACCCAACGAACCCACATCCGCCACGGTCCGTCTTCGCCCACCCATCCCCCTCCCCCCGTCCTTCCCCACCCTCCGCCTCCAGTGGTAGCCTTGTCGCCAACTTCCTCTCGTCCAAGCGCCCGTACCTGAAAGCCCGTCCCTGAAGGCCCAAACATGGAGCGTCCCTTGTCTCGTTTCGTCGTTCCTCTCTGCACCCTTCTGCTCATCGCCCCCGCCGCACTCTGTCCCGCGGCCGACCGCGTCGCTTTCCTGCGCATCGCCCCCGCTGAAGCCACTCTCTACCTCGCCGCAGCCGACGGCACCGGCGAGCACGCCCTCACCCAGCCCGGCTCTCTCAACTACAACCCCGCCTGGTCCCCCCAGGGTGACTGGATCGCCTTCACCTCTGAGCGCGCCGGCTCCGCCGACATCTATCGCATGCACCCCGACGGCACCGGCATCGAGCGCCTCACCGACGACCCCGCCTACGACGACCAGGCCGCCTTCTCGCCCGACCAGCAGCACATCGTCTTTGTCTCGACGCGCGCCGCCGGCTTCGCCAATCTCTTCACCCTCGATCTGGCCACGCACCACGCCACCCCGCTCACCTCCGGCCACGGCGGCGACTTTCGCCCCGCCTGGTCGCCCGACGGCCAGTGGATCGCCTTTTCCTCTGATCGCGAGAGCAGCGTGCCCGCTGGCAAGGGTCGCTGGGAACGCCTCCACCTCGTCGACATCTTCGTCATCCACCCCGACGGCACAGGCCTCAAGCGCATCTCTGAGCACGGCGACTTCTGCGGTTCGCCCAAGTGGATGCCGGACAGCCAAAACGTCATCGCCTACTGCATGACCGCCCAGGAAACGCTGAACAATCGCTTCGGCGGCGGAGATGTCGACGACAAGCTGCTCAAATTCAGCATCGCCGGCGGCGCAGCAGAGCCCATTGCAGGCGTGCCCGTCGCTTCCGGCCCCGGCGTCAAACTTGCTCCATCCATTCTTCCCTCCGGCCAGATCGCCTGGCTGCGGCGCGACAGCGCTGCCCACGGCATCTTCTACGCCGACGGAACCAAGGGCCCCGCGGGCAGCGACATTCGCTTTCCCTCCTGGTCGCCCGACGGCAAGCAGGTCGTGTACAGCCGCTTTGTCAACAAGCGCCCCGTTGCTCCATTCAAGCTTTGGAGCCGCAATCCCAACTTCGATCTCTACGCCACCAGCTTCCTGCCCGCCTACGATCCCAGCGGCGCGTATCTGGCCACCACCACGCACAACGCAGACGATACCTCCAGCCTCATCGTCGTCGATCAGGCTGGAACCCCTCGCACTGTCCTCAAAGATCAGCGCCTGATTCTTGCCCCCGCATGGTCCCCCGACGGCAAGCAGCTGGTCTTCGGCATCGGGCAGTTCACCGCATTCCTCAACTTCGACATCGGCGAAAAGAAGCCGTTTGATCCCGTCAACGGCGGCGCGCAGGTGGGCATCATCAACGCCGATGGTACCGGCTTCAAAGTCATCACGTCGGGGCCAAACAACAACGCATTCCCCTCGTTCTCTGCCGACGGCAAGAGCATCGTCTACCGCACCCTCGGCGCCGACAAACAGGGCCTCAGCATCATGAATCTCGCCGATGGAATCACCACCCAGATCAGCACCGAATGGGACAACTTTCCCATCTGGTCGCCCGCCGGAGATCGCATTGCCTTCATCCGCAAAACAGGCCCCGACTTCCACATCTTCACCGTGCGTCCCGATGGCAAAGACCTCACGCAGCTCACCACCGGTCACGGCATCGACGCGCATCTGGCCTGGTCAGCCGATGGCAACCGCCTGCTCTTCACCAGCTCGCGCATGGGATTCAAAGACGAGGCTCTCTATACGGGCGCACCGCAACCCTACGGCGAAATCTTCGTGATGAACGCCGACGGCACCCACATCGAGCAGCTCACTGACGACCAGTGGGAAGAAGGCGGCCCCGCATGGCAGCCCCATGCCACCGCCCTCGCGCAATCTTCCCCGCAATAAATCCCCGTCCGTTTCCGAACAGCATTTTCCGCTTTCGGCCGGAACATCCCTCATCTCCCGCGCGTAACTGAACCTAAGTCGAGCCCTGTGAGCGGCCCGCTCCTGGTCGTCTTTGGACCGGCACTTGCTCTTTTACATGTGAATCTTCCCTCCCCCGGAGGCCCTATGCGAGCACTGCTCCACGACCTGCGTCTTGCGATGCGCCAGCTGCGCCGCGCGCCCGGCTTCACCGTGACCGCTGTCCTCACCCTCGCCCTCGGCATCGGCGCGACCACCGCCATCTTCACGCTCGTCTACGACGTGCTCCTCAAGCCCCTGCCCTTCAACCACGCCGAACAACTCGTCACCATGGAAGAGGAAGTCGCCGAGTTCCGCGACATCTATCCCACCCTGCCCGTCAACGCAAACCACTTCGTCCTGTGGCAGCGGAACAATCGCAGCTTCCAGTCCATGGCCGTCATGAACCAGAACTCCATGCCCCTCGGCATGGGCGGACACCCCATCCAGGTCCGAGTCATCGGCGCCACCGCCGGCATCTTCTCCGTCGTCGATGTCTCCCCCTCGCTCGGCCGCGGATTTACTCCACAGGAAACGCAGCCGGGCCACGATCGCGTTGTCGTTCTCATGCATGACCTGTGGCGCACGCAGTTCCAGTCCGACACCGGCATCCTGGGCAAGACCATCAAGCTCAACGGATTCCCTTACACCGTCATCGGCGTCATGCCCGAGTCATTCCACCTTCCTTATGTAGAAACCATCGCCAGTCCCGGATCCGATAGCGCCAAGCCCATCGGAGCTCTCACGCCTCTCGCCTTCACCAAAGATCAGCTCGCTGAAACCATGGGCGACTTCGACTACTTCGGCCTCGCCCGCCTCCGTCCCGGCGTCACCGTTGCCCAGGCCGCCGCCGAAATGAATGCGATGGAACACACCATCCAGACCAGTCTCTCTGCTGAAGAAAAAGCCACCCTCTCGGCAGACCTCACGCCCTTCCAGCAGGCGATCGTCGGTACCAATCGCACACCTCTTCTCATCCTCCTCGCTGCCGTAGCCGGACTGCTCGTGGTCGGCTGCATCAACATGACCAATCTGCTTCTCTCGCGCGCCGTCGGCCGCAAACAACAAATGGCTGTCGCCGCCGCACTCGGCGCACACCGCGGCCAGATGCTGCGCATGGCCATTCGCGAAGCTGCTCTGCTCGCAGCCATTGGCGGGACGCTCGGCATTCTGCTCGCTGCGTCTCTCATCCCCATCCTTCACCGATTTCTTCCGGCCACGCTCGACTTTCGCGGCACCCTCCACATGGATTTTGCCGGCGCAGCCTGCGCTCTTCTCCTCACCGCCGCAGCCACATTGCTCGCCGGCGCTTTGCCCGCGTGGATCGGCTCGCGTACCCAACCTCACGAAGTCCTGCACAGCGAATCGCGCCTGGCCAGCGAATCAACAGGCAGCAAGCGAGCCCGCCGCACCCTGGTCGCGTTTGAAGTTGCCGTCAGCGTGGCTCTCGTCCTCATGACCGGCCTGCTCACCACCAGCCTCATCCGTTTGCTGGGCGCAAACCGCGGCTTTTCCACGGACCGCACACTCACCGCCGAAATCAGTCTGCCCAACAAGGCCTACGCCGGCGACAAAGAACGCGCTGCTTTCTACCGCAAAACCCTCGACCGCCTCGCTCAGCTTCCCGGCGTCGAACATGCCGGCATTGTCAGTCAGCTGCCGCTGGTAAGCGACCAATGGATCGACATGATTCGCGTTGCAGGCGACGTACGTCCCTTCATGCAACTTCCCTCCGAACATTTCCGCTCCATCAGCCCGGGCTACTTCGAGACGCTGCAACTGCCTCTCATCGCAGGCCGTTCGCTGGCTATAGACGATCAAGGCAAGAACTTTGCGCTCGTTTCCGAGCTCACCGCCCGCACCTTCTGGCCGGGACAAAATCCCATCGGCAAGCAGTTCTCGCGCGCCGGCTTCACAAGCCAGCCGCCCTTTACCGTGATCGGCGTGGTCAAAGACGCGCGCACCATCTCTCTCGCTCATGCCGATCCCATGATGGTCTACGTGCCCTACTGGTATCGCTGCGACCCATCCACCGCGGTCCTCATCCGCACCCGTCAGGACCCCGCCACCATGGCCGACTCGCTTCGTCACGCCATCTGGTCCGTTGATCCCGATGTCTCTGTGCCTGTGGTGCGCTCGCTCGGCGGCATCGTTGCCGACTCGGTCGCCAGCCGCCGCTTCGAAATGGACCTGCTCCTGGTTTTCGCCGTCAGCGCGCTCATCCTCGCCGGACTCGGCGTCTACGGCGTCGTCACCTACTCCGTCGTTCAGCGTCATCGCGAAATCGGCCTGCGTCTCGCCCTCGGCGCACAACGCGCCAACATCTACAGGCTTGTCCTGCGCGACGGCCTCATGCCCGTATGCGTCGGAGTCGTCGTCGGCATCGGCGTGGCCTTCGCTTTCGCGCGCACCGTGGGCAGCCTTCTTTTTGAAGTCAGCCCCTACAATCCACCCCTCGTTGCCGGCACCATCAGCATCCTTGTTGCAGTGGGCGCTCTCGCTTGCCTGCTCCCCGCGCGCCGCGCCGCCACCATCGACCCCATGCGAGCACTCCGGACCGAATAACCAAGTCTGAACTTCGGTGCGCCGGGTCTCTTGCACTTGGAAACCCGGGATTTGGGCTCAATGCGCCACAGCCAATTCAGGACTGACATTGACTTCGCGCTCCCGCTTTACGCACAAACACACATGACTACAATGGACGCAATGAATCCCGGTACGAAGGCCTCAGAAAGCAGTCAATCAACCCGCACCACCGGCAAGCAGGTGCTGCTCGGACTCGCAAGCTTCCTCCTCTCTTTTGCGCTGGTCATCGGACTCGCATTCGCCCTCCACGGTCGCGCATCCTTTGTGACCCAGGAGGCACTGAGCGCCGTCGTCATCACGGCTGCATACTTCCTCTCTTCGCATTGGATCGAAAACCGGCGCCCTCCTGAATTGAATCTTCGCGGTGCCGCGCTCGAATTCATTACGGGCCTCGCGCTCGGCCTGGGACTGTTCTCCTCCACCATGGGCATCCTCTGGTGCATGGGAATCTACCATCCCCTGTCATGGGGAACTTTCACAGGCCTCGGCACTGGCGCTGTCTTCGCAGCCAGTGCGGCCATCGTTGAAGAAATCCTTTTTCGCGCTTTTCTCTTTCGCGTCCTGTCCATGGCCATCGGCACCTGGGCTGCGGTCCTCATCACGGCCGCGTTCTTTGGCGCCATGCACGCCGCAAATCCCGGCGCGACTCTCTCCAGTTCAGCAGCCATTGCCCTTGAGGCAGGCGTGCTGCTCGCCGCAGCCTACGCCATCACCGGACGCCTCTGGATGCCCATCGCCTTGCACTTCGGCTGGAACTTCGCCGAGGGCTCGCTCTTTGGCATGTCGGTCTCCGGCGGTCCGCCCTTGCCCACCTTCAGCCATGGAAGCCTCAACGGGTCCGCTCTCTTCACCGGCGGACCCTTCGGACCCGAAGCTTCCATCGTCGCCGTGCTTCTATGCCTCGCTGCAGGCATCCTTCTTCTCTGGCAAACTGCACGGTCTCAACGCACGCAGCCGCCCATGTGGAAACATGGATCGCGCCGCTTCTTCAAGAGTCCAAAGTACTGACTTTAGCGGAGGGTACGGACTTGAGTTCGTACGTTGATAACCCTCTTTAATCCCCTGCGACTTCGAGCGCAGCGCAGCGGAGTCGAGAAATCTGCAGCTGTCCTTCACGCGGAAGAACGAAGCCTACCGAGCTTTAGGCTTAACGGATCTGAGCCCGCGCAATCTGCGACAAACCTGTCAGGACGGCAACGAGCGTCAGGGCTCGACTTCAGTCGTACCGTAAACGCCGCAAAACGTGTCGGGCTTTAGCCCCTGAGGCATGCTCTTTTCAATTGCAAATCCGGGCGCCAAAATTCTGAAGTCCCCACGGACAGGTCCACGTCCTTGGGGTCGTGCGAAACAAGGGTCCCCTCTCTTCTTCGCGATTTCGCTGCGGTTCTCTTTTCCTAGAGCTTCATCTCCATAAACACATCGGCGCGCGTGTAAGGATTCGGCGGCAGCGCCTCCTGCGGCACATGCCTGAATCCAACCGCCTCGTACAGATGCACAGCACTCGGCAGTTTCGTGCTGCTGCCCAAAAACAACGACCTCACGCCCAGGCTTCGCGCCTGCTCCAGCGCGTACTCCAGCAACCGCCGCCCAATTCCCTGCCCCCGCCGCGCAGGAGAAACCGCCATCTTCGAAAGTTCCCACACCCCGTCTTCCACCGGAATCAGCGCCACGCATCCCACCGCTTCTGCCCCCGCATAGGCCATCAAAATGTGCCCGCCCTTTTTCAAAATCGAAGTCTCGGGGTCGCTCAGCGTCTCAACGTCCTTCTTCTCCAAAACGAAATACCGCGTAATCCACTCTTCATTCAACGTGCGGAACGCGGTCGCGTCCTCGCCCGCGCGCAAAGCGCGAAACGCAATGGCCGGTACAGTCCCCTCAAGAATCTCTGCCGGTTCACTCTTGCCGTCCATCCGGAATCAGCCTCGCTTCTCTACGAGTCTGCCCGCAGATTGGCGAACCGTCCAATCGCTTGTTCTGATCGTTTCATCGCCTTCAACGATTCGAGGAAGTTGGGCCGGACAGCTCAAAGCCCGTCTACCTCAATCCAGACGGGGCGTCGGTCCGTACTTAAGACAGCACGAAACGTTCTCTCAGCGATTTGGCTCCTGCTCCTCGAATCCGGCGGGGGCCTTTTTTTGGGCGTCCAGGCGCGCGCACTCCTCACGCACTTTGCGACGCGAGAACCCCCCGGTTCAGGGACTCCGGTTTCAGAAATTGATTGTTGAGGAGTAAGAGCCGAAGGGCCTTGCGGTTGCTTTTGGAGCGCTTGTCCGGCGCGGAACCGATAAGAGGCCGGGATCGGTCTATTCGCTTGGGCGAAATCGTTTGCGCACTGGACCCCGAGTCGACTTCCTCCGAGAGGTCCAGTTCCCCATCCCTTGAGCCCCAGATAGATAAGGATTGCGCAGGTCCAGAATAGCCGACGAGCCTATCTTTTGGTCAAAACGCGGAATTCAAGTTGACTTTTCCACAAAACAGAAGTTTTCCACCTTTGGGTACTTCCGGCTCTTCGCCAGATTCGGAAAGTACCTCCCAGAAAATCCGTCCCTTAATCGTTGCAGTGTCCCCCGACTCCCAACGTCCCGATGTGGCGACCGGCGATCTACCTGCATCTTGGGACATTTGGCGCGATTCGCCCACAAATTGAAGAGGAGCGCAGCCTGCGCCGCGCTCCTCTCCAATGTACCGGACACTCTAGTGGATGCTGGCAGCCACTACGACCGAAGCAATTATGCCCGTGTCAATCGCGGCCAGAACATAATTGCCATCGACCAGGCGCCATTCATAGCCCGCGGGCGGGCGGCGCAGGTGGTACGTCTTGTAGTCGACCCGCTCGGCGCGGCCCCAGTCTTCCTGGCGCATGTGATAGCCCTTCTTCCACTCCTCGTGCTTCACATACTGGTGGTTGTCATGGTGATCGTCGGCAAATGCCACCCCACCCGACAGCATTGCAGACAACGCGGTTAAGGCTAAAAGCTTCTGCATTTTCTTCATAAACGCTCCTGCTCCTCTTGGTTTGTTTTTCTTCGACCAGGCAACGCAA
The DNA here is from genome assembly GCA_035487015.1 of Occallatibacter sp. Lineage (GTDB taxonomy): Bacteria > Acidobacteriota > Terriglobia > Terriglobales > Acidobacteriaceae > Telmatobacter. The sequence continues at coordinate 22,710 of DATHMP010000071.1, forward strand.
AAAATCTTTGGCCCCAGCACAGCAACACGGGCCACCTACCCCAAGACGGATCAGACGCGCGAATCGTTTCATCCGCGTCCCCCGCCAAACGCACCCTGCAATTTCAATCACTTACAAACGGCGTCGTTCCAGCAAATGGGTTTATCATGGGGTCGCCGCATTCTGTGAATTTCAGGAGTACCCATGACTGACCAAGAATTGCCCTCCGCACGCAACCCGGGGCGTCGCGAATTTCTCAAAGCCGGCGGTGCCGTTACCGCCGCCCTGCTCGCACCCTCCGCTTTTGCCACGCCGTCGAACAAAACCCTGCCGGCCCTGCCCTCCAATCCGCGCACAACTGAAGCCATGCCCACGCGCAACCTCGGCAAAACAGGCTACAAAGTGGGCATCTTCTCGCTCGGCGGACAGGCCGCACTCGAGAAAGCCAACAATTTCGACGTGGCTGTGCCCATCATTGAGCGCGCGCTCGACCTCGGCGTCAACTACATCGACACGTCGTCGATCTACGGCGGCCCCGATCGCTGGAGTGAGCAATACGTCGGCAAGGTCATGGCCCATCGCCGCAACCAGGCCTTTCTCGCCACCAAAACCAAAGAGCGCACCCGCGACGACTCCATGCGCATGATCGAGAAGTCGCTAACCCTCCTGCAGACCGACCACGTCGATCTCTGGCAGCTGCACGACGTCGGCACCATGTTCGACATCGATCAGATCTTCGCCAAAGGCGGCGCGATGGAAGCTCTCGTCGAGATGAAAGAGCAGAAGGTGGTTCGCAATCTCGGCCTCACCGGCCATTACAGGCCCGAATCGCTCATCGCGGGCATCAACCGCTATCCCTTCGATTGCATCCTTATGGCCGTCAATGCCGCCGACCCGCATCACTACAGCTTCGACGATGCACTGCTGCCTCTCGCCGTCGAAAAACAGATGGGCATCATCGGCATGAAGATTCCCGGCCGCGGCCGCATCCTCTCCACCTGGACCCCGCCCCCCATCGAGCAGCAGAAGCATTCCTGGGAAGGCATGACAATTCAAACTTCTTCGCCGGGAACACTGAAGATGCGCGAGGCCATGTATTACACGCTTTCCAAACCAGTCAGCACCGTCATCATCGGTTGCGACACCATCGCCCAGCTTGAAGAGAACGTCCAGCTGGCGCGCGACTTCACACCCTTGAATAACAACCAACAGAAAGAGCTGGTCGCCCGCGCCGAGCCCTGCGCCAAACCATCCCTGTTCTTCCGCTTCTACGACCGGCCCTAAGGCTGCCGTCATGGCCTGAGTTGTTCATCCATGAACGCAAAGATGAAGGCCGGAGCAAAAACTCCGGCCTTTGCACTTCGCAGGGAGAATCACGCTTCGACTTTCAGGTACAACCGATAATGCTCATCGCGGACTGCCGTGAATGGCCGCAGCGTCACCGCGCCACTCGCCGTCTTCCAGTTCATCGAACTGGCACTCACCTGCGAAACGCTCATCAGATCCGCCTTTGTCGCGCTCACCGGCACATCGCCTACCGCAAACAGCGCCTGCGGCCCGTGCACCACGGCCATTGCATTCGGATGTTGCGGATCTACGGCTTCGAGCGTCGTCGGCATGTCGAATTCAATCTCGATGCGGTCCCCGCTCTTCCATGTTCGTTCCAGCTTCGCAAACTCGCCGGGCGTCGGACCTGACAGCACCCGCGATCCGTCCACCGCAATCGTCGTCTTCGGCCCTGCCCAGGCAGGTATGCGCAGATATACGGGGAACTTGCTTGCCGCCCGCACGCCTACTTCAATCTCCGTCCTTGGCTGATTCGGATATTCGGTGCGTTGCACAAGAGAAATATGTTCGGCTCCGCGAGACCACGTCACGCGCGAAGGCACAAACAGATTCACATAGACGCCCTCGTCGTCGTGGAAGTACGCGCTGATGCCGTAGTCCGCCGTGACCTGCGAGAACGTTCCGGTGCAGCAGTGCCACTTGTAGGGGTGATACACCTTTACTCCGTCGTTGTTGTAGTCGGAGTAGTAGAAACCATGCCCATCCGCAGTCAGTGGTTTGGCTCCGAGGATGCAGTTATAGAGAACACGCTCCATGCTGTCGCCGTAGCGGCTGTCTTTTGTCGCTCGCAGCAGATAGCGCGTTATCTTCAAGTGCGCGTAAGAGCCGCAAGGCGTTTCAAAGCTCGAGTGGGTTTTGGTCAGGCTCTCGCCAACCTCACCGCTTCCCGGCTCGCGAAAATCCTCGTCGGGTCCCCAGCCGCCGGTGGCAAAGCTCTGCGTCGTGCGGAGAAACTCGAATCCATTGCGCGCGGCCCGCAAATGCTTCTCGCTGCCCAGCACAAAGTAGGCCTGCATCGCGCTGCTCATGGCATTCACATGGCTGTATGCATGTTTGCCCGGCAATACATTCTGTCCCGCCGCCAGCGGATCCCAATACCAGCTGTCAGCCAAAAAATGGACCCCCATGTCGCGGTAGCGGCTGCCGGCGCCGCGCTTCCATGCCAGGAACTGGTTTTCAGGAATCGTATAAGGCTCATCCCAGCAGAACGAATCGTCAGTATGAGGGTGCGCATACTGCTCCGCCCGCGAAAGCGGTCCCGGCGGCAAATGATCTTTCACAGAATCGAGCGCCGCATCCAATGCTTTGAATGCATCAGGAGCGCCGGCAAACTCGTGCGCATCGATCATGCCGATCGTGATTTTGTCGTAGGTATACGCTGGAAAGCGATTGCCATCCCAAAAGTGAGGAGTGATCGCCGGTCCGAATTCCTTCACCAGCCGGTGCACCTTCTCCTGCGTGGCTTTGTCGCCCGTCGCCGCATAATCACGCGAAAGCCCTGACACGTATTGCCCAAAGCTATGCCCGGGAGCGAAGCCGTTGTTCGGCCGCTTATCGATGTCGCTCAACGGAGCCCAGCTGTACCAGCCGCCCATCTCCTCTCCCGGAGCCTCAATGCCGGCTCGCTGTCGAAAAGGCTTAAGCAGAGAGTCTTCGTTCAGCGCACGATACGACATGTGATTCCGGTCGAACTGTTCGCGCAGTGGCCCATCCAGCAGCGTTACCTCGCCATAACCGAATTGACTCAACGCTGACGGGGTGCCGGACGCATTCGCGGGAACCGCAAGGCCCTTGCGCGAATCAAGAAGCGCGGCAGCGCCCACCGCGGCGCCGGTTTTAAGAAAAGCCCTTCGCGAATGTCTCATCAGGGATCTCCAGCCGGCACTCTGCTTCCGACTTCAGCAGCGGAGCATCGGCTGAGCCAACGTTATCGCTTTCCGGCGATATCGTGCAACGCTACGGGTGCGTTCCCGGCGGCTGCGCTATTCCAGGTGATTAATGATGGACGCGATACACGCTGCGCCAAACCCATTATCGATATTCACTACCGAAACGTTGGGAGCACAGGTATTCAGCATCCCCAGCAGCGCTGCAACGCCTCCGAACGAAGCTCCGTAGCCCACGCTGGTCGGAACTGCAAGCACCGGCGCTTTCACGAGCCCTGCCACGACCGTCGGCAACGCGCCTTCCATTCCCGCGCAGACAATCAGAACCCGCGCCGTTTGCAGCGACTCTTTCTGCGCCAGCAGGCGATGAATTCCCGCGACCCCAACATCGGCAATCAACTCCACCGTATTGCCCATCAAGCTTGCGGTCACTGCCGCTTCTTCTGCCACAGGCAAATCGCTGGTGCCGGCGCATACCACCGCGACGGTTCCTTTTCCCATCGGAGCCGCCGTTTGCCTCAGCGTGATCGCACGCGCCATCTCGTGATACTCAGCGCGCGGCTCCAGCCGCGTCACTGCATCAAACATCTCGCGCGAGGCCCGCGTCGCCAATACGTTCCCCCCTGCCTTCGCCATGCGCTCGAAAATCGACGACACCTGCGCTGCAGTTTTTCCTGCGGCAAAAATCACTTCGGGCATTCCCGTTCTCAACGCACGATGGTGATCCACCTTCGCGAAGCCGAGGTCTTCGAACGGAAGATCCTTCAACCTCTCCAAGGCCTCGCTCACACCGGTGCGACCGTCTTTCACATCGGTCAGCAAGCCTTCAATCTGCTGCCGGTTCATTCGTGGATCTCCTTTTTCGCGTGGCCCAGCGTGTACGCCCGCATGGCCGCCTGCATCACCTGCTTCAGAGGCACTGAATGCCTGCGCGCCAGCGCCCGGCAATCTTCATACTCCGGCGCGGCATTGGCCACTTCGCTGGTTGCCCATCGCGCAATCTTGATCTGCACAGGACCCCACGGCGTTTGAACCTCCGTAAACTCGCGAGCCAGCGAAGCTTTCTGCTCGACCCGCCAGTGCAAACCAATCGTTGTCGTCTCACGAAAAATAAGCTCGCGCACCGCGGCCGCTCGGTCAGGATGGCAAAGCACCGTCAACTGCACGCCTGCGCGCCCCTTCTTCATCTGCACCCCGGCACGATACACATCCCACGCGCCCGCCTCCAGCAGCAATTCGCTCACATAAGCAATCAACTGCGGACTCGAGTCGTCAATCACCGTCTCGATAATCGCAATCGGTTCAGCCGCAATCTCCAGCGCAACCGATTCTTCGCCCACCAGCAGCCGCACCAGGTTGGGCTGCCCCGGAGTGTCCCGTCCTCCCGCTCCGTAGCCTGACCGCGCGATGCGCATCGCCGGCAACGAGCCGTACTGCACCTGCAGCATGCGCAGAATCGCTGCGCCCGTTGGCGTCACACGTTCCATTGCCGGGCCTGCCGCATACACGGGTGCATCGCCCAGCAAGGCCAATGTCGCAGGGGCCGGAACGGGCAGCGTGCCATGCGCGCACTCTACCGTGCCGCTCCCCACATTCAGCGGCGAACACATCCATCGATCGACGCCCAGCACCGCGCACCCCACGGCCGTGCACACAATATCCACAATCGTGTCGACCGCGCCCACCTCGTGAAAGTGCACCGTCTCAATCGGAATCTGATGAATTGCGGATTCCGCCTCGCCCAGCAACTCGAACGCGCGGCACGCCAGGTCCTTCACCCCATCGCTCAACGGAGCTTCGCGAATGATTTTCAGAATTGTGGTGAGAGACCGATGCGGCGCATGCGAGTGCTTGTGCGCAGCTTCGGCTGCCTGTTCGTGCGAATGCTCATGTTCGTGCGAATGTCCAGTCCCGTGCTCATGTGTAGGCGTGTGCCCATGTTCCTGCTCGTGGGTGTGCGTGCGTTCCTGGGGCGCATCGTGTTCATGCTTATGTTGGCTCGTGCTCGGGACACTCTCTGCGGTCAGCACATCCACTTTCGTGCCCGCGATTCCGCCCCGGCTCACCTTGCGCATCTGCAGTCGCGCTCCCACATCGAGCGCCGCAGCCGTTTCGGCAAGCGTCTCAAACGGCACGCCGGCATCCACCAGCGCGCCCAGCAGCATATCTCCGCTGATACCGGAAAAGCAGTCCAGATATCCAATGCGCATCAATTCTGCATTTTACGTGATCGAGCGCTTAGCGCGGCGCAGGCCTTACCCGGCGTTCCCGGTCAACAGGCTCGCCGGCAACAGGTCGACCCCTAGGATCTCGTTCAGAGAACCGGATCGAAAGCCCGCGCAATCCAGCGTCACATAGTGGAAGCCGGATTTTCGCAATGCCGACGTAATCGCATCCATCATCTCCATCGTCAGCGCCCGTGGCAGCTCGGCACGGGCAATCTCAACGCGTGCCAGCTCCCCATGGTGGCGCACCCGAAACTCGCGAAAGCCAAGTTGGCGAATCAAATCTTCGCTCCGCTCCACCTGCTCCAGCACTTCTCGAGTGACAGGCCTGCCATATTCCACGCGCGAACTCAAGCACGGGGCTGCCGGACGATCCCATAACGTGTATCCTGCCGCCTTGCACAACGCGCGAATCTCCATCTTGGTCAACCCGGCCGTCGCCAGGGGAGCCAGCACTGCATGTTGCTCGGCCGCGCGCTGGCCTGGCCGATAGTCCCGCGTATCGTCGGCGTTCATTCCATACGCAATGTGCTCAAAGCTGAGCTCCTTGCCCAGCGCTTCCATGCCCGTAAACAACTCCGTCTTACAGTGGAAGCAGCGATCACCGTCATTCTTCTGGTATTCGGGCTTCTCCAGCTCTTCGGTCTGGATGACACGGAGAGGAATGCCGTTGGACTCGGCGAACGCCTTGGCCAGTTCCAGATCCCGCCGTGCCAGGCTCGGCGAATCGGCCAGCACCGCCAGCATCCTGTCGCCCAGAACACGGTGCGCCGTCGCGGCCAGAAACGCTGAATCCACTCCCCCGGAGTAGGCAACCATCACGCCGCCCAGAGCCAGGAGCGACTCTTCAAGAGATCGCAGCTTCGGCTCTGCCTGCTCCATACCTGTCCCGGTCGATGGTGCGGTTGCCGCCATAGCGCCGATTATAGCCATGCGGCGAGTTCGCGGTCACTTCGGCATCTGGACTGACAACCCAAACCCCAGAATCGGCTCGATTTGCCCGAGTATTCACTCTCAGCAAGCCCTCCCCGTACGCTATACTCCGAACGCGAGAACTTATTGATCGTTGATCGGAGAACCTCCATGAACTTGCACACGTTTCCCAAATTTGTTGCAGCCGCTCTGGCGCTCGTCGTTGTCGCAGCGCCCTTTGGCCTGGTCGCGCAGGCCGGCGACACCGTCTTGAAGGCTTCTGACGCGCAGAAATTGCTGCCCGCTTCCGTCTATTACAAAGCCCAATCAGCTCCCACGCAGCTCCGCAATTCAGGTGGAATCAAGTTCGCCGATGGCTACTACGTCCTGTCCACCCTGGTCGATACCAGCGGCTATTCCAGCGATGTACAGGCCAAATACCAGGCCTATTTCATTGCTGAAGTGCCCATCACCCTCGGAGGCCACAGCCTGCCCGCCGGTGTCTACGGAATCGGCTTTGTCGCGGAGAACAAGCTCATCGTCACGGATGTGGGCGCCCACGACTTGTTCACCGTCAGTTCCGCCTCCGACAGCGAAATCAAGCGCCCGATGCCTCTCCAGTTCACAACCGATCCGGCAGGCGGCTTCCGCCTCTACGAAGGCCGCAACTACGTCACCATCAGCCGCTAATCTTCCTTAGCCGGGATTCTTCCAGGCGCGGGCCACACGGTCCGCGCTTCGTGTTTTAGAACCAACCGCAATCGCCCGCTGCTCTCCGTCTTGCAACCATGGACTCGGCGCAACCATGCAGATCGACCTACGGATTCTGCTTCAAAATTGCGTCCGTCCATGCCTGCGTCGTCTTCAAAACCCAATCCACCGTCGTTTTGTCCTCATACTTCGCATAAACATAGAGATACAGCAGCCGGTTCTTGACCCGCAGCAGCGCCACCCCGTTCACCATATTCTGGGTCGCGCCGCCACTCGCCATAGGCTCCAGCATGCAGAACCCATAAGCATTCGCATTGGAGAAGATACTTCCCAATTGCACCGGCTTGTCGACCGTAACTTTGCCGGTCTTTAGACCAAGGTCTTCGATCTTCTCATTGATTCTGTCTTGCTGCTTTACCATCGTGGACTGCGCTTCCCCATTGGCAAGCTGCGTACTCATCGCGTCCACCACCTGCTTGAACGTGGCCTCATCCACATCCACAAACTCCGCGCGTCGCAGAACCTCCACCAACGCATACCTGTCCGGCGCGCCCGACAGTCCGCCGGGCAACTTCGCCAGTTGATCGGGCGGAATAAAGGCCGCCACCAGTCGATTGGTGTTCGGCGTGGCAATCTCCATCATCACCCGGAAATCTGGCCCCATCTCCACCAAATCCGGCGAAGGAGAGGGCATCACGAACGAGACCTGGCCTGCACGAACCACTCCGCTTCCACCCGGCGGCGGCACTTGGATTGCCTGTGCCGCGCTTGGCATACGGAACACGCCCAAAGCGAGCATTGCCGCATGCACAAAAGCCGCTGGCACAACAACACGGCCCGGGCTCTTTGAAAATCTCATTCTTTCTTTCCTTTCAATGTGTGCGGAGTTTACCAGAGAAGATGCGCGCCCCGACAAACCCACGTAACTCCCCGGCCAATCCGCTTCTCGTCTCGCGGGACGAGAGCGCCCATGGATGAGCGCATAATGAATGCAACCATGCAATCCTTTCCTGGGAGCCACTCCGTGACGCACTCTTCGCGCATTTTCATCTCCGTTGCCTTCTCGCTTTTCGCAGTCTTTCCGGCTCCGGCACAACGTCCGCCCAACGCCAATTCCTACTACCAGCAGCTCCGCAATCTCATGCCCGGGGCCGACGTCATCACCGTCGCCAATTTTGAGCTCCATCGCGATGCAGCGACCTTCACTTTCCGCCAGGGCACGATCGCCTTCTACAACGACGTCAATGGCAAGATCACGGGAGCAGTTTTCAAGGGCGACGGACACCTGCACATCACGCCGCCCATCCCCGCAGAACGGCACAGCCTGTCTCTCATGACGCATGCAGAAGAATTCGACGAAGACTTCGAACAGGTCGTCTTTCGTTTCACCGATGGAACGGCAGTCGAGCTCCACAAAGCAGCAACCGGCAAAGCATCGCCCGACTCTTCCTATGCCCGTGCCGCGCAGGATCTTCAAAGCTTCGCGCGCCAGCAGGAGCACCTTGCCTTGAATGTCGATCTAAGGCTCCTCCAGGATGTTCTCAGTCCGACGCCCGGCGGCTTCTTTCTTGCTGCCGTGCATGGAAAGAAGAACGCACGCGAATATTTTTTCCTGGATCCCCAGGGCGTCACTTGGCTGGCTCCCGAAGAAGTCGCCTTTCTGCAGTGGAAATGGAGCGACGAAATCATGACGTACCCACTCGCGTTCCACCGCGGGGCTGAGTACGCCAACCACACCGCAAGCGGCAACGAACATAATGAACCATTTCGCGTCCAGCACGAAGATCTCGACGTGACCATTGAAAAGAATGGCTTTCTCTCGAGCATCGCGACCGTAAAGTTGCAAGCCGAACAGGAAGGCGTTGCGGTCGTGCCGCTCGATCTGTATCCCACCTTGCGCGTCAGCAATGTCACGACCGATGCCGGCGATGTCCTCGACTTCGTGCAGGAAAAGAAGGAGAGCGATCCCGACTTCGGCGTGGTCTTGGCGCATCCACTCAAGAAGGGAGAAATAACGACCCTCAAAATCACTTACGGTGGCAAAGAAGTCGTGATCGATGAGGGCCAGGGCAACTATTACCCCATCGCGCGAGAGAACTGGTTCCCCAATGCCGGCCAGGGGTTCGGAAATTACGCAACTTACAAACTGCTCTTCCACAACCCCAAAGGCCTGCAGCTTATCGGCACAGGCAACAAGGTTCGTGAATCCACCGACGGAAAGATCACCACGAGCGAATGGAAGTCTGATGTTCCGCTACCTGTCGTCGGATTCAGCCTCGGCGACTTCGAAATGAAGGAGCAGAAAGTCGGCACCCCGCTAACAGGCCAGCTCACGATTGACGCTTACGCGAATAAGCAGCCCGCCGACATGTTCACTGCGCTTTCCCGTCAGGTGTCTGATAACCCCGGTGCCGCTGAGGCCGCCGTTGGCACCCTGAGCACGCTTCCCATGTTGGCGGCCGAGATGAGTCAGGGCGCAGCCGCAGCTCAAATCTATACCGACTATTTTGGCCCCTTGTCGTTCGATCATATTGCGCTCACGCAGCAGTCGGCCTGCACCTACGGCCAGAGCTGGCCAATGCTGGTCTACCTGCCGGTGTGCGGATTCCTCGACCAGACACAACAGCACGCCCTCGGTCTCCGTCCGGAAGACATGTACTGGAAAATGGTCACGCCCCACGAAGTGGCTCACCAGTGGTGGGGCCATACCGTGGGCTTCCGCAGCTACCGCGACCAATGGATGAGCGAAGGTTTCGCCGATGCCTCGGCTTCCATTTTTCTCCAGGCCACGCGCCCCAAACTCGATGACTATCTCAACTTTTGGAAACAAGAACGCAAGATGATCACCGAGAAAAATGAGTTTGGCTTCCGGCCCATTGATGTAGGCCCGTTGACGATGGGGTACCGGGTCGATTCACCCAAAGCCGGATTCAATATCGCCCGCAGTCTCATCTATCCCAAGGGCGCTTTCATCCTTCAGATGGTCCGCATGATGATGTGGACCCCAAGCGACGGGGACACACGCTTCAAGGCAACGATGCACGACTTCATCGAAACCAACCGCATGCAGCCTGTCACCACTGAAGATTTCAAGGCAGCCATCGAACGACACATGAGCCCGGGGATGAACCTCGGCGGTAACGGCAAGATGGATTGGTTCTTCAACGAATATGTCTACGGAACCGAGCTGCCTACCTATCACTTCGAAGGAGAAGTCACACCCAACGACAAGGGCGCAAGCCTGCACTTCAAACTCATACAATCGGGGGTCTCCGCAGATTTCAAGATGCCCGTGCCGCTCTATCTCGAATTCGATAACGGAAAAATTCAACGGCTCGGATCAGTCGTCATCAGCGGCGACAAAACAATCGATCAGACGCTGCAACTTCCCAAGCTCTCCGGCAATGTGAAGAAGGTTTCCATCAATCACTATTACGACGTCTTGAGCATCGAGAACTGATCGGCTCGACCCCATTGACGGTGGCGGCGACTCAACGAAATTCAGGCCAAAAAGCAGCACAAACTAGAAGGCGGACCGCAGGGTCCGCCTTCTTTACTTCTCGCCAACTTTGCTTTACACCTTTGCCGGCGCGGCTCCTGCCAACCGTTCCTTCACCAGCTCCGCTCCCCGGGCAAACAGATCATCCTGCGAAATCTTGCCCGCTTCCACATCGGCCAGCACAGCCTTCTGGGCCAGGTATTCCTTGTTCACGATACCGGCCTTCGACTGCAGCATGCGCCACGCTTTGCGCCGCTCCACGCAGAACATCACCAATTGCCGGCTCAATGCGCGGTACTCGATCTTCCCGTTTTCTTCGTACTTGATGAACACGCCGAAGTCGGGAATGTACGCACGGTGCGCAGGATTCAGGTAACGCCGGTAAACCACATCCTGTTGCGTGATGCGCACCAGCATGTCGTCCAGGTGAATCAGCTTCTCCGCAGCTTCCGGCTTCACCTTCTTCAAGTGGTTGCGGAAGCGCGCTTCCGTTGTGCACCAGTGAGCCACCGTGTACCGCATGGATTCGCCCGTCGACTTCAGCTTGGTCTCGTACCAGTCGAGATCGATGGACGGGTTACCCTTCACGTCCAGCGCTTCCTGGTAGCTCTCGCCCTTGCGCGGATCGAACACAAACTCCGGCACACCGCGCGAATCACGAACCCGTTGCGCCTGGAACAGCGCCATATCGTCCGCAACACCGTGCTCCGGTTGGCAGGTGGTGAACGCCTGCAGGAACATCGTGCCCCGATACTCCAGTCCATCGAGAATCGCACGGTACAACTTCGGCGCGTTCGCCATCGAAACCTGTGCGATAAACGGCGAACCATGTCCGGCCAGGAACGTCTCCGCCACCGTCTTCTTCTCTGTGTTTTTGCCCTGCGTGGCCACGCCAAACACGTTCATGTCGTTGCCGCCCAGCATCGGCGTCGAATCCGAGTTCTGTCCGCCCGTGTTCGAGTAGACCTGCGTGTCCAGCATCAGCGCCTTCACATTCGGCCTGTTCTGCAGAATCACCTTCGACATGTTCTGGTAACCGATGTCGCCCATGCCGCCATCGCCGCCAACCACCCAGACCTTGGGCAGCTCGACAATTTCCTGGTCGGTCATCAGCGCATCGGTAAAGTGCGTGTATTCGTAGAACTCGCGATCGCTGATCACGTTGCTGTCACGCGTCAGGATTAGATCGGTCAGCCTCTCTGGCAACACCGAACGCCGCGCATGATCGACGATGAAGCTTTCACCCATCAGCCAGCCCACGGTAATGCCGTCCTGGAATAGCGAATTCATCCACGGATAGGGATGCGGATTGTTAGGCGACGTCGAACCATACACCGTGTTGCAGCCCGTGTGCGCCGCCATCGCCATCACGCTCATGCCGTTCGCAAGACGTCCATCCACCGGCTGCAGACTCTTGTGATTGAAAGCTTCAGTCAACAGCACGGCCGCAATGGCTTCCACCAGTTGCGCATCCGTAATCTCGCCGTGCTCCTTCTCATAGGCCGCAATACGGCTCGCCGTATCTTTGTCATCCTCGCCGCCCAGGCCGAGAATCAGGTGCGCAATGGCTTGCCGCAGCAACTTGTACTCCGCTTCGTTGCTGGCCTTCAGCGCAGAGAGCCGCTCAACACCCTTCTTCTCCAGTTCGCCGGCCTTGGCCACAAACCTGTCGCTCTTTGCGTGGTACACCGGACGCATATAGGCTTCGGTAACCGCGGCAATCGAGCGCAGCACGCTCTTCTCGCCGCATCCAGCGCAGGCGCCGTCGCCCGACACCAGTGCGTCGTAGTTGGTGCGAACCATCAGCATGTTGCGCAGCGTCGCGGTCTTCGAGTCCGCCGGATTCGCCGCACTGAACAAGCCCAGATACTTCTGTGATGTGTCGGGCAGGAGATTCAGGAAGGCAGTCCCGGACTCGTGCTCCGCATTCACTTCTTCCGTTTCCTGCACCATCTTCAGCGCCTGGTGATCGCCGCAAGCCGTCACGCAGGCCGCGCAGCCCTTGCAAAGATCCGAAACAAAGATTGAGAAGATGCCGCCCGTCCCCGGTGCTTTGCGCTCCGGCGACGAGAAGATGGCATTCACCTTCTGATAAGCCATCGGAACCTTGTCGATGATGTTGTAGAACTGCGCCTTCGCTTCCGCAGAGAACCCATCGACTGACTCCGTCACTTCGCGAATAATCTTCGGCAGCGGCGTCCCTGTCTTGATTTCAGCAACCATGCGCGCGCGCGTCTGCTTTTCGATCTCGGGCAGCTTAGCCATCATCTTGCTTCGCTCGGCCTGGTCGCCAACATAGCGCGAAACTGCCATCGTCAGCACGGTGCTCAGGTCTTGCGATGTGTTCGGCAAGGCCGTGTCCGGGCATACCGAAATGCACTCCATGCACTGCGTGCAGTTCTCTGCGATGTAGAGCGGCGTCTCGCGGCGCGCCACATACTTCGACGCAGTGTCGCCCGTGGCTGCAGCAATCACGCCCATCGCAGACAGAGGCGTCGCGGGCTGGTCGTATCCATACGTTGACCGGAACTCCGCGTCAAACGCCGAGATCGTGCTGATCGGTGTGCGCGCTCCCTGTCCCGTCGGAATCGGTGTCGAACGGCATCCGCCCACTGTGCAGCTATCGGCGCCCACCGTCGCTGTCGCCATCTCCACGATCGGCAGCAGCGCCTGGCCACGCAGACTGGAACGATCGGCCGCATTCATCTCGCCGATCTTGATCTCCTTCACGCGCTCGAACCCCTGGATCATCACTTCCATGTTCGACTGGACAACCGCATCGCCCAGCTTGCCGAACTTCTTCACGTATTGCTTGTGCACCACCTGGCGATACTGCTCCTGCGTAATCCCAAACTCCTGCAGCAGGCTGCTGACCGCAAAGAACGCGCCGAGGAACGCATTGCCCTGCATGCGCAACTGCAAATCGCCGCGGTCCGTGGCTTTGCGTGCAATTTCAAATCCCGGCAGGGTAAAGACTCGAATGTTTTTTTCGATAATCTGCTTGCGCGCCCAGTGCGGAAGGTTCTCCCATGCGCGCTCGCCTTCTTCTTCTGACTCCCAAACCAGGCTGCCGCCTTCTTGAATTCCATCCAGCGGATTGGTGTGGGTAAACGCCTTGGGATCGCAGCACAACACCACCGTTACATGGCGCAGGTCGCAGTTCACACGGATGCGATCCTTCGCCGCCACCATAAAGTAGCTTGTCGGCGCGCCCTTTTTCTCCGACCCATACTTCGGATTCGCGCTTACGTGAATCACTTCCTTCGGATTGCCCTTGTCATCCACTTGGCCGTCGCGTTCAAACAGCAGATCATTCAAATCGCCCAGAATCGCGCCCAGGTTCTTGCCCGTGGTGATCGCGCCCCAGCCGCCAATCGAGTGGAAGCGCACAGCGACCGCACCCTCCGGCAGCAGCGACGGCGTCTCTTCGCCCACCACGGAGTAAGGATGATCGATGCCGAGAACGATGAAGTTCGCACCGTCGGAAAACGTCTTGCCATCCTTGCGCGCGCGGCCTTTGGTCGCGAATTCGTACGCGCCAATCACGTGCTCGGGACGAAAATCACGCGAACCCAGCCCGTAGCTGCCACTGATAATGTTCGGCAGCTCGCTTGGAGTAATCGCCGGCAGCCCCTGCGCCGCGGGATGCCCCTCATACTGCACGGCTTTCGAAAGCGCAGTGCGAATATCCCGTCCCAGCGGATTGTCGCCCGACAGCGCCTCGTCGGTGCGTTCGAGAATGATGACGTTCTTCTTGCCCTTCAGCGCTTCCACGATGGCCGCCTCGGGGAATGGACGAATCACATTCACGTGAATCGATCCAACCTTCACTCCGCGCGTCGAGCGCAGATAATCCACCGCAGCTTCAATGTTCTCTGCAGCCGATCCCAGCGAAACAAACACCGTGTCCGTATCGTCGGTCTTGTATTTGCTCACCAGCCCGTAGCGCCGCCCCGTCAGCTCGGCAAACTTCTCATAGGCCTCTTCAAGGAACTGCAGAATGGGCTCCGCAAAGTTGTTGCGTCGCGCCACAACGCCATTCATGTAGTGTTCCTGGTTCTGCACCGGCCCCAGCAAAATCGGATTGGCGAGATCCATCATCTTGGGCACGCGCCGCCGCGTTGGCCCAAACAGCACGCGCTGCGCCTCAGTCGGGCAATCAATCATGTCGTCGGGAGCTCCCAGGTATTCGCGTATCAGCTCCGACTCATGCTTGTAGAACGTCCGCTCCAGGTGGCTCGTCAAAAAGCCATCCATGATGTTCATGCCCGGCGTGAGGCTGAGCTCCGTTACGCGACGCAGAATCAACGACTGGTCCGCCGCCTGCTGGGCATCCTTGCCGAATACCATGATCCAGCCGGTATCCAGCGCGCCATAAATATCGTCGTGGCCGCAGTGAACATTCAGCGCGTGCTTCGTCAACGCGCGGGCGCCCACTTCCAGCACCATCGTCGAGCCTTTGCCCGGCGCGTGATAATACTGCTCCACGCCGTAGACAACGCCCTGACCGGAAGTAAAATTCACCACGCGCTTGCCGCATACCGAGTGGGCAATGGCGCCGCCCTGGGCTGCATGCTCGCCTTCCGTCTCAATGGCGATCGTGTTCCCGCCGAACACATTCAGGTGACCCTCAGCATAGGCCTGCTGGAACAGTTCGCCGCCCTCGGTCGAAGGCGTGATGGGATAGAACACTCCGGCATCGGCGATGCGCGTCTCCGTGTGGTACGAGACCAGCTGGTTGCCGTTTGCCGTGACACGTATGCCGGGATAACGAGGTGCGTCTGCCATGATTCCCCCTCTGCGTTGTCTCTAAAGCACTTCTCCCGCGCCATCGAACCCTTGTTCGACACTCCGCTGGAGCGCCCGCTGTGCAGGCGTTTCGAACCGGCGGACACGCCGCATGCGGTTCCATATTTCTGTGGCCGCTGGCGGTCAGCTTGCGGCGCTTTCTCTCAATCTGTGGTTACAACGTGGTCAAGCCTCACAGGGCTCGCTTGTGCAGTTCAATCGATTTTGCTCGATGTAGAACGCGCAATACCTCAATCTCTTGAACCCAGCAAGTCTAAATGCCCAAGTGGACAACGGGAAACCTCAGGGACGAATTCCCGGCAACTACGGCCACATACAGTATGCGCTTTTCCCGATTTGTTTGGAGACGCCATACCGCATTATGAAAGCAGCCGCGCGCAACCCCCTTGCGCCACCTGCCACCGTCCCAATCCCCTCCAAACGCTATACTTGCTCCGATTCGCGAACCACCTGTCCACATGTCGAAAACCTCCTCGCAATTCGCGTCCTACCCCAGCCTCAAGGATCGGGCCGTCCTCATCACCGGCGGCGCTACCGGCATCGGCGAATCCATGGTTCGCCACTTCGCCCAGCAGGGCGCCCGCGTTGCCTTTTTCGACATCCAGGACCCACCCGCCCATGCCCTCATCGCAGACCTCGAAGCCGCCGGCTGCCCCGCTCCGCTCTACTTTCCCTGTGAGCTCACCGACATTCCCGCTCTGCGCAACTCTGTCCAGCAGGCGCAGCAGGCCCTCGGTACCATCGATGTCCTGGTCAACAACGCTGCCAACGACCAGCGCCATTCCCTCGACGACGTCACCCCCGAATCTTTCGACACCTCCATCGCCATCAACCTCAAACCGCAGGTTTTCATGATGCAGTCGGTCCTGCCGGCCATGCGCGCACAGCACAGCGGATCCATCATTAATATGTCGTCGATTTCGTGGATAATTCCCTCCACTGGCTTGCCGCTCTATATCGCCGCCAAGGCCGCAATCGTCGGCCTCACCCGCACCATGGCCCATGAACTCGGTCCACACAACATCCGCGTCAACGCCGTTCTCCCCGGCGCCATCGCCACTGACAAGCAAAAGAAAATGGTCTACACGCCGGAATACAAGGCCGAGATCCACGCAGCGCAGGCCCTCAAGCGCGATATCCTCCCCGATGACGTAGCCCGCCTGGTCCTGTTTCTCGCCGCAGACGACTCCAGCGCCATCACCAACCAGAGCTACATCATCGACGGCGGTTGGGTGTGAGCCGCGGAAGCGGCGCGGGCTGGGCACACAGCGCCTGTTTGCCGACCCGTGCCGCCGCAACTTGTTTCTTCGCATCTTTGCTCATCACCATCCCCTCGTCAGCGCCTGGTCAAGCCCCAACGCACGTCGCGCCCGACCTCAACCCGCCACCGCCCGTCTCTGCCGAATACCTCGACGTCCAAAAGCGCCTCGCGCAAGGCTGGAATACATGGGACGTCCACAGCGTTGCCACTCAGGTCCTTCTGCCTCAGGGGCTAGCCATCCACATCGGCTTCAAACACAACTCCACTTTGAACGGCGACGCATTTCTCGCAGACACCCTCATTGGCCGCCTCGATCCAGGGGCCGAAGTGGTCACTCCGGGACCGCACTCCTGGGACGGCAGCTACACCAGCGCCGACTTCGAATGGAAAGACCACAAGTGGCGGGTCGAAAGCGCACACGACGGCGACGATCTTGTCGTCCTGATCGCACCGCTGAAGGAGGTCGATCGTGGTCTCCCTCCTACTTTCGTTATTTCTGCCAACTTCCTTTGGGGCCGTCCCGGCACAGTCGAACGAGTCGACGACCATCTCGAAGCGCGAACCGGCGCTCGTATCATTCCGATCTTCTGGGCATTCGAACCCAACGCCAAACCGGCCGAAGAAAAAGCGGTCAGCCTGCCCATCGGCGGTGCTCTTCTCGCAACTGATGAGAGTTTTGTCGGCATCAGCACGGGCAGGCATCGCACGCTCGACGAAATCCGCTCCGCCATCGGCCAACAGGCGTCCGCTTATCGGCAATCAATCGCGGCCGCCGCGAAGAATGGCCCCATCCTCGACGCGATCGAGACCACCATCGGATGGGATACGATCTACGATCCCGAAAAACAGCGCGTCATCTCGCCCGTAAGCCGCGTCTGGTCGGTCGGCTGGGGCGGTTACGTCCTCTTTGATTGGGATACTTTCTTCGCTGCCACACTCGCCTCGATCGGCGACAAGGACCTCGCCTACGCCAACGCGCTCGAAATCCTCCGCGAAGAAACACCCGAAGGTTTCGTCCCCAACTATGCCCGCGCCGGCAACTGGAAATCCTCAGACCGCAGCGAACCGCCCGTGGGCGCCCTCTCTGTCCTTGGCCTGTACTCGCAGTTCCATGACCGCTGGTTTCTCCGGGACGCTTTTGCTCCCTTGCTTTCCTGGAATCGATGGTGGGCAGCCCACCGCACCATGCAGGGCTTCATTGTCCTCGGAAGCGATCCCGAAAATCAGCCGGTGAACCTCGACGACACATCGCGCGGGACTTGGCAGGGCGCAGTCTACGAGTCGGGGCTTGATAACAGCCCCATGTACGACGGCTCGTTCTACAACCCGCGCACGCATTTGCTGGAATACGCCGACGTGGGCATGACCAGCCTCTACATTGCCGACTGCGATGCGCTGGCCCAAATCGCCGTGGCCCTCGACAAACCCGTCGAAGCCAAAGAGCTCCGCGACCGCGCCGCCCGCTACCGCGTCAAACTCGCCACGCTATGGGATGAGAAGACAGGCATATTCCTGAACAAGGACCTCCACACTGGCCAGCTCAATCCACGCCTCTCGCCCACCAACTTTTATCCCATGCTCGCCAGGGCAGCCACGCCCGCGCAGGCCCGAACCATGATTCAAAGGCACCTGCTCAACCCCTCTGAATTCTGGGGGCAGGCGACCATCCCTTCCATTGCGATGAATGATCCAGCATTTCACGATCAGGACTACTGGCGCGGCCGCATCTGGGGCCCGATGAACTACCTCGTATACCTCGGCCTTCAAGAGTACGACGACTCCGACGCTCGCAGTGCCTTCGCGCAGAGGTCTTATGACCTGTTCTTGAAAGAGTGGCGCGATAAAGGCCACGTCCACGAGAACTACAACGCAATCACCGGCGAAGGCGACGATGTGAAAAGCAGCGATCGTTTCTATCACTGGGGTGCGCTGCTCGGTTACGTCCTATACCTCGAACAGACACCGAATTCGCAGTAGGCTTACGGTTCGTCCGTCCCTCGAGAATTTCAGGATTCCCCGCTCCGATGCCTTAAGATGCTTCGGGGAGCACTTCGTCATGAAATTGAGAATGGAAACGTTACGCAAAGCATTTTTGCCGCTGGGCATTGCCGCTTTTCTGCTTGGAGTTGGATTCAACATCCAACCTTCTCTCGCGCAAACTGCTGTGGAGCAAGCAAAAGTCGCGGCGGAGATTGACAAAGTCGCCTCCAACCTTCCGCCTGCCTCGCGGACCGTCATCACCCGCCTCACTCTCATGCACGAGCTTCCCAGCGGTCCCTGGAAGATGCACTCCGGCGACCTCGCGCACGGCGAAGACCCGAACCTCGACGAATCCAGCTGGCAAGCCATCAATATCCCCGGCGAAGCGCCCAACGACGCCGTCTGGTTCCGTCAGACCTTCACCGTTCCCGACACGCTCCAGGGTTACGATCTGACCGGCTCCCGCATCTGGTTCCAGTTCCACGCTGAAGCCAACGGCCCCATGCCCGAGATTCTCTATTTCAACGGTCGCCGCGTCGCTCTCGGCGACGATCTCGAACCCGTCGTCCTCTTCGATAGCGCCAAACCCGGCGAAAAGGTCACCGTCGCCATCAAGCTCCTGCATACCGTCGACACCAAGACCATCCGCGGCGCAACCCTCAAAATTGACTTCCCTGAAAGCCGCCCCAATCCCGAAGATCTGCGCGTTGAATTTCTCTCCGCGGCGTTGGTCGTTCCATCCCTGGATCCCGGCAGCGCCACCGATGGGAAAATGGGAACGCTCAATGAGGCCATCGCCGCCATCGATATCAAAGCCCTAGACGCGCACGACCAGTCCGCGTTTGACACCAGCCTCCGCGCTGCGCACACAAAGCTCGAAGCTCTCCTTCCCCTCATGCAGACGGCAACCTGGCATCTCACCGGCAACTCGCATATCGACGCAGCCTGGCTCTGGCCCTGGACCGAAACCGTCGACGTGGTCAAGCGCACCTTCGGCACCGCTCTGCAGTTGATGTACGAGTACCCGCAATACACCTACACGCAGTCGGCCGCTGCCTACAACGAGTGGATGGCCGACAAATACCCCGACATGAACGCCGAAATCGCCAAGCGAATCAAGGAAGGCCGCTGGGAAGTCGTAGGCGGCATGTGGGTCGAGCCCGACCTCAACATGCCCGACGGCGAATCGCTCGTCCGCCAGCTCCTCGTCGGCAAGCGCTGGTTCCAGCAGGCCTATGGCGTCGATGTCCGCATCGGCTGGAATCCTGACTCTTTCGGCTACACCTGGCAGCTTCCGCAGATCTACAAGAAGAGCGGCGTCGACTACTTCGTCACCCAGAAGATGACCTGGAACGACACCAACCAGCTCCCCTTCAAGCTCTTCTGGTGGGAGTCGCCCGACGGATCTAAGGTCCTCGCCTACTTCCCCCACGACTATGCCAACAACAATCTCAGTCCGCTGCGCCTCTCCGCGGACACTGTGCAGGCCCGCGAACGCGCCACCGGCATCACCGAGATCATGGACCTCTACGGCATCGGCGATCACGGCGGCGGCCCCACGCGCGCCATTCTCGACGAAGGCTTCCACTGGGCCGCGTCCACACAGCCCCCGCATGTCATTCCCAACATCCAGTTCGGCCTGGCGCAAAGCTTTTTCTCCGATGTAGAGAAGCAGATCGCGCCCGACAGCCCGACATGGAACTACCAGTCCATCGCCAAGGGCTACACGGCTCCCCCTCCGGTTCCCGGCAAAATCGACATTCCCACGTGGAAGAGCGAGCTCTACTTCGAGTACCACCGCGGCGTCATGACTACGCAGGCCAACCACAAACGCAACATGCGCGAAAGCTCCATCTGGACCCTCAACGCCGAAAAGTGGGCCTCGCTCGCGTGGCTTGACGGCAACGCCTACCCCGCGCACGAGCTGACCGAGGATTGGAAGAAAGTGCTCTTCAACCAGTTCCACGATCTCGCTGCCGGCTCCGGCATCGGCATCATCTATAAGGACGCGCAAAAGGATTACGACGTTGTGCACTGGTCCACCAACGAGATCAGCGCAAAAGCCATGGAGACGCTCGATGAGCGCGTCAACACCAATGGCGCCGGCGTTCCGGTCATCGTCTATAACCCGCTCGGATGGGAGCGCTCCGACGAAATCAGCGTCCACGTCCAGGCAGGCAAGCCCGTCAATTCTGCTACCGGCGCGCGAATCATCGAGACCAAAACCGATGCAACCACCGGCGTCTCCGATGTGCGCCTCCAGGTTCTGCATGTTCCCGCCATGGGATACAAAGTCGTCTGGCTTGGCGCCGGAAAAGCTGCCGGCAACGCCGAAGCCGGTGATGTCGCCGCGAAGGACTCAAGCGACGGCATCTCGCTTGAGAATTCCACTCTTCGCATCACGGTCGATAAGTCAACCGGTTGCATTACCAGCCTTCTCAGCAAAAAAGACAACTACCAGGCGCTCGCGCCCGGCGCATGCGGCAACCAGCTTCAGTTCTTCAAGGACACCCCGAAGGACTACGACGCATGGAATATCGATCCCGGCACGCTGGACGTCGCGCCTTCCACTATCGATCGCGCCGATTCGGTCGAACTCGTCAAGACCGCCGTCCCCGGCATTCGCGTCACGCGCCACTGGCAGGGTTCGAAATTCGTGCAGACCTTCAGCATCGCAGCCGACGGCGCATCCGTTGCGGTCGACAACGACATCGACTGGCATGAGTCCCACGTCCTGCTCAAGGCCGCTTTCCCGCTCGCGGCAACCAGCAACTTCGCCACCTACGACATCCCGTACGGCACCATCGATCGCACCACCACGCGCAACAACTCATGGGAAAAAGCGCAGTTCGAAGTTCCTGCCCAATACTGGGCCGATCTCGGCGACGGCAACCACGGCCTCAGCATCATCAACGAATCAAAGTTCGGCTACGACGCAGTCGGCAACTTGCTGCGCCTTACTCTGCTCCGCTCGCCCAAGTGGCCCGACCCCGACGCCGACATGGGCCATCATCACTTCCACTACGCCCTCTATCCCCACGCCGGCACTTGGAAAGACGCGATGACCGTGCGCCGCGGCTTCGAGTACAACTACCCGCTCGACGCCGTTGTCACCACAACGCATGCCGGCGCGCTGCCCGCGGAGCACTCCTTTGCTTCCGTCAGCCCTGAAAATGTCGTCCTCACCGCAGTCAAGAAAGCTGAAGACGACAAAGGTCTCATCTTCCGTTGCTACGAGTGGGCTGGCAAAGACTCGACCGTCGAGTTCCACGTTCCGCCCGGGGGCACCGGCGCCACAGTCACCAACATGATGGAGAAATCCGAAGGGTCACCGCTCCCGCTGACCGGCGAAATCGTCAAGGCGCCCATCCATCCCTACGAAATCCTCACCATTCGGGTCGATTACCCCAGCGGCGGCCCAAAAGAATAACGATTCTTGCTAAAAAAGATGGCGCGCCACTCGACGCGCCATCTGCCATCCGCCAGCTTTTCTCGAATCCGCTACTTTTGATAGTCTGTTTCTAAAGGGAGCCCAGACATCATGAGCATCACTTCCCCGTTCTTCGTCGTACCCGTCATCATCTTCGTCTTCGCCGCTTCCATCCTCTTCTCCACCAGCAGCAAAGAAGACGGACACTCCTCGCACTAGGTCGATCCGACCGGGCGCCTCCGTTACTTCTCGAGCAGCTTCACCAGCACCAGCCCCTGTCGCGGCACGCCGAGCGCCAGATTCACCTTGCCATCCGGAGTTTCAATCGAGTGCTCCGGCACGGCCTCTTCCAGCTTTCCTGCCTTTTCCAATCTTTCCAGCTGATCTGCGGACGGCGCATCCGGACTGCCCATGTCCTTCCAAACTCTGAGTGCGTTGCTGTGTGTTGCGTCCATTCGAAACTCGGACTCTACCGCGCTGCTCCCCTTCAGACCGTCGAGAGCCACCACCGTCTGCGCCAGAGGAGCGTCTACGGCTGCATCGTGGTAGTTCCACACCAGCACATCCACTTCTTTCCCGTTGCGCGCAGCCACCGCATTCACATCGGATGAGACCGTTACGCTCTCAGCCACGACTTTGTCCAGCTCCAGCGCCCCATTGCTCTCCGTCTTCACCCACTCGCCGCCCAGCATCCCCATCATGCGAAACGCATTCAGCACCGGCTTGTCGATCCCGTCGGTCGCCAGCGCGCGATAAGCCGCGAACGCCGGCACGTCTTCAAACTCAAATGCCCAGGTCACAGCGCCTTCCACGCGGACACCGTACTTCCGCGCCAGTTCAAGCGTGCGCATCGTTGCCTCGGTCACGCTCGCGCCATAAAGCGGCCCGTTGCGATACCCGTTCTGCGGACTGAGGCATGCACCGCAACCCTCGGGATCACTCTCGCCCAGCACGATAGGCGTATTTTTCCACTCGGGATAACTTGCAATCACCTTCATGCCGCGCTCCACCGCACGCAATTGCGTGGCAAGGCTCATCACAACATGGCCGTCCACAAACGTCGGATGTCCTTTGGGGTGATAGCTGATGAAGTCCAGCGGTGCGCCCACGCCGCCCGTCGCCGCATTCTTTCCGCGTGCGCAATGCTCCAGAAATTGCCGCAGAAACGGCTCCGAATGATCGCTTACGCCCGTTGCCTCCGGACCGCCGACTTTTGCCCGCGGCAATGCTTTCCGAATCGCCGCCGTAGTGGCATCGTACAAACGGTCATACTCGGCCCACGTCCCATGCCAATAAGAAATGTCCGGTTCGTTCCACACTTCCCAGAGCCATCCGTCTACCTGGCTCCCATAGCGATCGTGCAAGTGCCGCGTGTAGACCTCGACCAGCTTTTGCCACTTCGCCCATGCCGCTTCATCCTTGGGCGGATAACTCCAGCCCGTGAAGATGTCACCCTTAGGAAAATCATGCCGATACGGCTCAGGGTGTGCCGAAAGAGCCTCCGGCATGAATCCGATTTCCACAATCGGCCGCACATGGGCTTCGGTCATCGCATCGAAAATCCGATCCGTGATTGCGAAGTCATACACCGGTGTTCCATCCGGCTTCTCGGTGTACACGTTTGTTGAGCCCCACTTCAACGAGCCTTCGCCGTTCCCGGTCGTCAACAAATTGTGCGGGCGAAAATAAACCGGCGACGCGCTCACTGCTGCCAGTTCGCCTAACAATTTCTTTCCATTCGGCGCAGCCAGATAGTTCGGCTCGTCCGCGCCAAACCACGTCCAGATCGGCTCAACAGCCCCCGTTGTCTCATCCGCATGCACCTGGATCAGAACCGGCGGCGGAGTCGGCGTCTGTGCGTAGCTGCCCGCAGCGCTCGAATTCAGCAAGACTGCAATCGTTGCATAGAGCTTGAAACGGAATGAGAAAAACGTCATGCGCTCCACCATAACGCATGGGCCACGCGGCGTGGAAAATCAAAGGGCCGCCACACAATCCTGTGCAGCGGCCCTCATCGTTCTCAGACTCTACTCCGGTTTCTTTTTGTCGTCCTTCTTATCGTCTTTTTTGTTGTCCTTGTTGTTTTTGCCGTTGTCCTTGTTCGGCGGAGGTTGCGGAGGTTTGGCTTCGTGCTGGTCCGCAGGCGGCCGATTCTCCGGCTTCACGTTTTGATTCTCCGGTTCCCTGTTGGGCGGCGGAGCCTGTTGCGGAGCGGGCCGATATTGCGGCTGGCTGTTCTCCGGCGGACGACTCGGCTGCTGCGGTTGCGGCGGAGCAGGACGCGCCTCCGGTTGACGAGCCGCCGGCGGCTGATTCGGTGGCGTCACAGACTGCCTGGGCTGATTGTTCGGCTGCACCGGGCCGTTGTTCTTCTGATCCTGCTGAGGATTCCCGCCCAACTGTCTCGCCGGCCCGGGAATCGGACCTCCCGCAGGACGCATGCCTTGCCCTGGATTTCCAGTCGCCGGCTGATTTGGCATCCGCTGCTGCCCATTGTTCACCGGCTGCTGATTCGGCATCGATCCGCCGCGATCCTGATAGGCAGGCCTGCCCTGGTTATTGTTCGGAGCAGGTCCTGTCGGTCCTGCGTTCTGATGCTGCGCACCCGCCGGAGGAGCAACCACCGTCCTGCCTGGAGGCGTCCGCACTGCCTGCACCTGCCGAATCGGCGGAGCCTGCGGCGGTGCACCCGGCTTCGCCGTGATCTGCATGCCCTTCTGGTTGATGAACGTGGGATGCGCCACACTCACGGCCACAGGATGCGCAACGGGACGAGAAACCATCGACTGCCTCGTCACCGGCGCCGGACGATCCACCACCTGCACATGATCGAATTGCGCGCGATTCACAGTGATCGCAGCCTGCCGCACCGGACGTCCTGCCGCAAAATCATCCTGCCGCATCGCACTCACGCCGATCGTCCGATTCACATAGGTAATGTTGGTCACATTGCGCACGTTCACAATGTTGATGTACGTCGTCTGCACATGCACGACGCGGCTCTCGTGAATGTTGGAGATGTTTACGCGATCAATGTACTGCGGGCTGCACGGATACCACGGCCTGTATGGTTCGCCCGGCCCCAGCGGAAACCATGCCGAAACTCCCACGCCTCCTCCGCCGGCAAACACGACCAGCGCCGGCGACCACACCGGATGCCCTTCGCGCGGTCCAGGGACCCAACCCCACCGCCCCCGATAGTTCACCCACCGGCCATAATGGAACGGCGTGTAACCCCACGGTTCATCTTCCACCCACACCCATCCCCACGGGTCGCGATTAATCCAGTGCCCGTAGCGATACGGCTGCCAATCCACCGCAAGATTCCGCGGAAACCAGATGGGACCGTAGTCGCTGTCGGGAGCCCAGTCACCATTCGCATCCAGCTCCGCAGCTCCCGGCATCTCTGGACTTACATAGCGGTAGCTCATCGCATTCGCCATTTGCTGGTCGCGCTGCTGGCTCCACTGGTCCAGAGGATCGGCGCCGTTGGGCTGCAGCCATTGCGGATAAACAGGATTCGTTCCCGCCAGCTGCAACGACTGCCACCCCGCTAATTGCTCCCAGAATCCGCCTGCGCCGGAAACTACAATGCCGTTGCCGAACGAGGTAAAGATCGTGGTCCCCTCGTCGGTATAAACATCCGCCCGCAGCTCGCCCGGCTGTCCAATCCGCGCATCGCCGTTCGGCGTACTCAGATCCAGGCTCTGCCCTTGCCAAAAGCCAAACGAATGGACATGCACCGAGCCCTGAGCCACACCAAACGAGATCGAACCGGGGTCGGCGCCCACCAGCGTGATATCGGTGTAGGGTCCCACTCGCACAAACGACTGGCCCACCTGGATCTCGACCTCGCTGTTCTGGTCGGTAAAGATCCGGTCCCCCGGTCCAAGTGGAAGATTTGGGTAAGCCTGGCCCCAGTCATCAGAGCCTTGCGACTGAATTGAAGCTGTTCCGTAAACAACTGAGATTCTGCCCGCCTGATCCGGCGGATCGGGCTGCGCATTTGCCGCCGCTGCCGCCAGCCCAAGCCATGCCGCCGCCAGGGCAGCCATTGTTGAAAATTTGTGTCTGGGAGAGAGAAAACGCGAACGCATAAAGGTCTTTCCTTTCTTGCGAAATCCTGCCTTCCAGCTCCAGCTGCGTTCGAGTGCGGGACTCGGGGGAGGTCCGAAGTCAAGAATCGGGTGGGACACTGATTGCCGTGTCTACTTCTCGCCGAGCCCCGTTGGGCGCGGCCAACCTTGCAAGATACTAACCCCGCTACCCGGCAAAAGTGGTAAAAAGATGTTGCTCCACGGCCTATCTTTCGGAACAAATCCCACCCCCAGGCCGTATGGATCTCTGTGAGGGTAACTGCAATGAAATCAAAAGCTCTCGCAGGCATGGCCTGCGCCGCGCTGGCACTCTCCACCTCGAGCTGCCGCGTCCATGTCGACAAGGACGCCAATGGCCAGGAAAAAACTGTGCAGGTCGACACACCCTTCGGCGGAGTCCATGTCAATACCGACCAGACGGCCGCCGGCGACCTCGGCTTGCCTGTCTATCCCGGATCTGACATCGTCAAGGATAAGGACGGCAACAAATCTGCCGACGTGCACATGGGTTTTGGCGAGTGGCAATTGCGCGTCCGCGCCGTGTCCTACTCCACCACCGATCCCAAAGACAAGGTTGTCGCCTTTTATAAAAAAGCGCTCGCACGCTATGGCGACGTCATCACCTGCCAGGGCAACGCTCCCGTAGGCACCCCCACCGTCACCTCTGAAGGACTCAGCTGCAGCGACGACGGCCGCCAGACGCACTTCCAGTTCAATGGCAAGGCCAACGGCATCGACATGTCCAGCGAATTGCAGCTCAAGGCTGGTTCCAAACGCCACCAGCACATCGTTGGCTTTGAAGCGCAGCCGGATAACAAAACCAAGTTCGCGCTGGTCTCGCTCGATCTGCCCGCAGTCGTCGACGGCAGCAGCGATAAGAGCGATTAAGCCGCTGCCGGCGCTCTATCCTAAAGTTCAGGCGTCATCACGACGCCCAGCTAATCGCTCTTGTCCCCATCGCCCTTGGTTGCTGGCAGGTCCATGATCACCAGGGCGAAGCGCGTCTTGCCGTTCTCTGGTTCATCGAATCCGACGATGTGCTGGTGACGCTTCGATCCGGCCTTCAACTCCAGCTTTCCGTTCGTGCCCACATCTTTGTCGTCAATCTGGATGGTGCTCGAATCGCCCTTTCCATCGGCGCAAGTCAGCCCTTCTCCAGTAACAGTCGCTGTACTCACGGGCTTGCGTCCCTCGCAGGTGAGCACAATTCCGTACTTCTCCAGCGCCTTGGCATAGAATGCCGCCACCTTGTCCTGCGAATCCGGCGTTGCATACGACACAGCCCGGATGCGCAACTGCCACTCGCCGAACCCCATGTGGATATCCGCAGACTTGTGCTTGTCGTCCCCTCTCACCATTTCAGCTCCGGGATAAACCGGCATACCCAGATCTGCTGCCGAAGTCTGGTCGCTGTTCACATGTACGCCGCCAAACGGCGTCTCCACCTGCACCGTCTTTTCCTGCCCATTGGCATCCTTATCCACGTGCACCTTGCATCCCGCGATCCCAAGAATCAACAACACGCACGGAAACCAAGCTCTTCGCATTCCTGTCATGGCCATCGTCCTCATCCGGAGTTGTACGCCCTCACCGCTTCAGTCGTTCCATTCTATGTCCGGCACGCAACAGCGGCAGATCAAGCAAATACTACGCCCTGACAGACCAAACCGCTCCATCAAGACATTGGCACCTGAGCATTCACTCCTCAATGGGTAAGGTCCATGCCGTAAAATTCCCCCAACAGTTCGAAGACATCCCCATCGGAGCTTCCCATGTTCAAACCTGCTGTCTGCTTTTCCTCCGCGCCCTTTCTGTGCGTGGCGATGGCCTTGTACGCAGCCGACAAATCCAAACCTGCACCCGCCCCCGCGCCCGTCGATCCCTACGCCGAAGTGCAGCCCGCGACTGAATCGCTCGACCTCAATATGTACCAGCGCATCCGCGACGAAGGCCTGAACCACTCCCACGTCATGGAATTTGCGTCGGCCCTTACCGACGGCATCGGCCCGCGCCTCACCGGTTCACCCAATGTGAAAAAAGCCAATGAGTGGACCCGCGACACGCTTACCAAAATCGGCCTCGAAAATGCCCACCTCGAAGATTGGGGCGAGTTCGGCCTCGGTTGGCAACAGCTCAACACCTGGGCCCGCATGGTCACGCCCGATACCGCCGTCCTCATCGTGCAGGCCACTCCCTGGTCGCCGTCTTCCCCCGGCCCCGTCACCGGCGACGTCGTCTTCGTCAATATCCAAAGTGAAAAAGACTTCGATCAGTACAAGGGCAAGCTCGCCGGCAAAGTCGTCCTCTACGGGCCCATGCGCGAAGTTCCTCCCGTCGACAAGCCGCTCTTCGAACGCAACACCGACAAGGACCTCGACGACATCGCTGAATTCACTGTCAGCGCCAACGCCGGAGGCCTCCCACCCGATCTCGCCGCCCGCATGCGCACGCGCATGGAACGCCTTCGCTTGATCGACAAGATCGCCCAATTCTTCGCCGATGAAAAAGTCGCTGCAGTCATCGAGCCCAGCCGTGATGGCAAAAACGGCGGCGGCTCCGGCGGTACACTCTTCGACGACAACGGCGCCACCCTCGGCCGCGAACCCTATATCGCCGAACACGCCGTCAAAATCCCCGTTCTCGTTGCCGCCATCGAAAGCTACGGCCGCCTCTACCGCCTCACCCAGGCCCACGCGCCCGTCAGTGTCGAGGTCAACGTGGAAACCAAAATCACCGGCGAGCACGAACACGCCTTTGACACCGTCGCCGAAATCCCCGGAACCGATCCCAGGCTCAAAGAACAGGTCGTCATGCTCGGCGGCCATCTCGATAGCTGGATCGCCGGCACCGGCGCTACCGACAACGGCGCGGGCACCATCGTCGCCATGGAAGCTGTCCGCATTCTCAAGGCCCTCGACGTCAAACCGCGCCGCACCATCCGCATTGCTCTCTGGACCGGCGAAGAACAGGGCCTCTTCGGCTCCCGCGGCTATGCCAGGATGCACTTCGGTGCAGCCAAACTCTCCACCGCTCCCGATCAGATGCAGATGCCCGAGTTCATGCGCCGCGCCGATGGCCCACTCGAACTCAAGCCCGAACAAAAACTCATCTCCGGTTACTTCAACGTCGATAACGGCTCCGGCAAAATTCGCGGCATCTACACCCAGGGCAACGCGGCCATCGCGCCCATCTTTGCCCAGTGGATCGCTCCGCTCAAAGACTTGGGCGTAACCACGCTCACCATGAAAAACACCGGCGGTACCGACCACCTCAGCTTCGACGCCGTCGGCATCCCCGGCTTCCAGTTCATCCAGGACGATCTCGACTACGAAAGCCGCACCCACCACTCCAACGAAGATGTCTACGAGCGCCTGCAACCAGCCGACCTCAAACAGATCGCCACCGTCGAAGCCATCTTCGTCTACAACGCCGCCATGCGCGACCAGATGCTGCCGCGCAAACCGCTTCCCAACCCGGTCGAGGAGCAACAGCGCCGCAAGCCACTCGAAGGCATCTTCCCCGGTGCCGTTCCTCCCGCCGAACCCGCCAACCCGCAGCCATAACGCGGGCGGCCCGGTCTCATCGCCTTCCCTTCACTCGCATACTTTGGGGTGCCCCGGGTCTCGATTCTGAGACCCGGGTAAACAACGGCCACAACCCCGCGCCGCTTCATTCCTCATGAATTGAGTGCCTGCAAAATCCCTGCCGTTTTGAGCAAAAGATCCTCCGCAGCGCTCGGAATCCAGTCGAAAACTCTGCAGTTGTTCTTGGGTCAAACCGCCCACCGAGGAGAGACTTGTTCTCCAGCTTGCCTCGCCGTCGAGGCTTCCGGGCGGGTCCCCAAGCTCCAGTCGGCTTCGGGTGCCTTTCCCCGCTTTCTGTTAAACTAGCGGGAGCGCATTCAAGGGACAAACACACCAGGCAGCGCCCTTGGATTGCCTCTCGCAACAGATGTCGGGGAGTGGCTCAGCCTGGTAGAGCACCTGGTTCGGGACCAGGGGGTCGGAGGTTCAAATCCTCTCTCCCCGACCATTACAACCAATAACTTACAGAACATTTTATTCCAAGCAAAAACCACTGTAGTCGATTTTGTAGCTGTAATATCCTCCAAGAAAAACGAGTACGGGGAAATCTATCAATACGGCCCGGACGGGCTCCTGCTGGAAGAGACCAATGCATCCGGCGCGGCGCAGGCCGACTACATCTATCTCAATGGCAGGCCCGTGGCCTTGCAGAACGGCTCGACGCTCTATTACCTGCACGATGATCGTCTGGGAACTCCGCAAATGGCGACGGACAGCAATCAGGCCGTTCAATGGCAGGCAAGCTACGATGCTTTCGGCCAGGCGTCGGTCAGCGGCACGGTCACGCAGAACCTGCGCTTCCCGGGCCAATACTTCGATGTGGAGAGCGGATGGAACCACAACGGCTTCCGCGACTACGCGCCCATGCTGGGCCGCTATCTCGAACCCGATCCGCTGGGTAGACTGGGCAGCGGAAACGACCTCTATGCGTACGTCAGCGACAACCCCACGAACCTCGTTGATCCTCTGGGTTTGTGTCAGTGCCAGCCAAACACATCAGACAAGAACACTGACCTTATGTTGATGTCTCATCATGCAACTCCTCAACCTAGTAAAGTTAACAATCTTGGTGAAGTTGAGATTGAGTGGCAGATTGCTCCCCAAGCGGATAGCATTTCAGACCTTTCGCAAAATAGCATTGATGCAACCGGAGCCAAATACTCTCAGTCTTTGATTCTTTTGGACGAGTCGATGCGTGGAGGGTCATATCACTGGGAAGGGTCTCACACAGGCAGCGGACTCGATGCTCTTGACCGGTTAGCGCTTCCAGTAAATCAGAAGTGGTATATCAACCCCAGTGGTGGCAACGACTGCAACAATAAGCGGATACAAGTCGTTATAGGCATGAATCCAGATGGCACCCTAATCAAAGCATGGACGGTTCATGTTGGATGGGGAATGAACGGGCCGATTTACACGAAGATCGACTGACGATTGCTCTCACCAACGCGGCAATTATGAAGACGAGAGGAGCACCACCGATGTCTAGGAGAATTGTGGCACTGGGACTTGTTTTGGCGTCCTTTGTTGGATGTAATGCGGAGTCGGCGCCGCGTATTACTGCGAATCCTCCACGATATAGTGGGGCGCAATGGCTTGGATGGAGTAGCCTCACGCGGGACGTTTTTGTTTTTGCTTTCATCGATGGGTACAAGCAAGGGGTAAGTGACGCCTGTAGAGCTGGGGACCGTTTGTTCGACTTCAAGAATGGGGTTGTTCCCGATCACAGCAAAGATGAAATTCCATCACCGTCTACCTTATGCAGGGCGAACTCAGGTCAGTATTCCAATTGCAAGATCGGGGCTCCCGAGGGTCGAGCTTGTGGTGCGTATACGGAAATCATCACGGCCTTTTATACGAAATATCCGGAATATCGAGGTATTCCATTCGAATACCTGATGCAATACTTGACAGACAAGGACCAAAAGAACGCAGATGAACTGCACGCAATCGCAAAATCAGGAGCGATGAGAACAAGCTGGTGAAAGTTCACCACCCAGTCTGTGCGCTGGAAGAGATCAACACTTCGGGCGTGGTGCAGGCCGACTACATCTATCTCGATGGCCGTCCCGTGGCTATGCTCAACGGCTCGACGCACTATTACCCGCATGATGACATGCTGGGTACTCCGCAACTGGCAACCGACAACAATCAGGCGGTTGCATGGCAGGCAAGCTACGATCCTTTCGGACAGGCATCCGTCAGCGGCACGATCACGCAGAACTTGCGCCTGCCGGCCAGTACTTCGATGTCGAGAGCGGCTGGAACCACAACGGCTTCCGCGACTACATGCCCCAACTCGGCCGCTACATCGAGCCTGATCCGCTTGGGAGGCTGGGCAGCGGAAACAATCTGTATGTCTATGCCGACAGCGATCCGCTTAAATATCTTGACCTTCTAGGCCCAATGAGCTTCAACTACAACGTCAAAACTTATGACACGGGATGGGGGCCGTTGATGGGAGGAAGCACCATTCCAAGTTTGAGCAGTATCAATGTAGATTGCAAATGCACGTCTGGAGGCGGATACAGGGCAACGGTTGCGATCAATTTTAGTGTTTCAATCAACTACGGAACTCAAGGCGAACTCCAGCACGAACTTGGACATCTTGCGATTATGAAAGACTACTTTTCCGCAAGGCAGAGTTACTATTCCAATACCTACGAGCGCAACTACCCAAGCATGGCAGCCTGCGAGGCATCCCAAAGAGATATTTTGAACGACCTGCAAAAGGATTTCAAATCTTTAAACAAACTTCAAACCGATCAAGATGATAATCTCCAGAATTTCTGGAAATGGTTCCAAAGTATCTTTTGAGGGAACGACCGATGACGAAGCGCATCAGATGGAGTTTAGCACTTCCGTTAATGGCAAGTTTGCTCACCGTTGCTCTTGTCATGTCTGGCAGACATCAATATGAGCAGGAAACGAGCAAGAAAATCATTTGGGACTACTTTACCCTATCTGAAATCATGCTTGACTCGATTAACTACCCAGCTGCAGTCGCGACGGAGTTGTTCGGCGGTGGCCCCCATTCGTTTAGGATCGGGATGGATTCTTCTGCCCGGCCAATCATTCTCTATTTCGCATTTGTCGTTCTGCAGTGGTTTGTTGCGGGAAGTTTGATCGAAGAGGGCACAAGGCATTTAAAAAGGCGAGCCGTATCGCTCTCCTTTGCCGGTGTCGCGTTAATAAGCGGAATTATGTTTGGTCTCATTGCCGTCCACACATGGAATGCCTACCCCTTGTTGATCGGGATGTCTGGCATTTTTTGGGGCATCCTACTAATTTTTGTCGCTGTTCGATTGACCCTAGTGGGGAGACTGAGTGCCTGATCTCACATCTAATGAATCTCGATGACGTTCCATTTGATTTGCAGCATCTTGTCTTCGCAGCTTGGCTCGAGCCAAAGTCGCCCGGCTCATTTGCCGAGTGGTAGGAGCATCGATCCACGAATGGTGTACTTCATGATGATCCGGTCGGAACGCAGATTGGAGTTCGGCGAAGGTGATCGAAGCGCTGGGGCGGGTGGCCCACCCTATGTTTTTTCGAACTCGACCTGTTCACACCTGTGGGGGTGCCCTACCCTTCGCTTCTTTCCAGCGAAGGGTGGGAGAGCACAGACCTCAACTCGCCGCCGGATGGCGCACCTGATTCTCTTGTCATCTTGTCCCGTCCACGACTTCGAACGCCCTACTCTCGACGCGTAGC
The DNA here is from genome assembly GCA_035487015.1 of Occallatibacter sp. Classification (GTDB taxonomy): domain Bacteria; phylum Acidobacteriota; class Terriglobia; order Terriglobales; family Acidobacteriaceae; genus Telmatobacter. The sequence goes on from DATHMP010000071.1 coordinate 56,141, forward strand.
TTGCGTCAAGGGTGGGAAGCGATACACCCCGCCTCTAAATGCGGTTCCCGGTCTCCGACGAGAAAAGTTCTAAAATCGTCCTCCAACGCCGACCATTCAATCCTGCAACTTCAATTCCAATCCATCTCAAAACCTCTAGCCCGGTGACCCACCACCGATCAAGACACCGCCCATCCTCCGCTTTAAAGATGGCGAAAGCATCCACCACAACCTGCCACGCACTCAACGACCCGGATCTCGTCGGCGCTCGGAACTTCTTCCGATCCCACACAAAATTCTCATGCCGGCCGTATGTTCTGGTTCAATGAGAACAGGTTGTCGGGATCATAGCGCGCTTTCATCTGCTGCAACTTCGCATAGTTGACACCATAGGCGCGTCGAACACTGTCCACACCCTCCCGTTCCATCACATTCACGTAGTTGCCGTCTTCGTCCACAGGCAGCTTCGTTTTCAACGCGTCAATCCACTCCTCCGCGGCTCGCTGCCCATCCGGCGGATTCCACGGTGCGGAAATATCGAACGTGATGCCCCTCCTGCGCAGAGGAAAGGCCGTCGCCGCAACCGGCACTCGCGACACTGCGCCGTGAAGATGTACGAGGAAGCATGAGACCGGGAACGGCGCGCTCGCAAACGCATGCGCAAGGATCTCGATTCGCTGCTCATGGAGATCTGCGAAAAAGCCGCTGCAATGCTCCTCGTAACTCGGCGGAATCACGGCCGGCGTCATCTGCTCAAGCTCGAGATACGGCCTTACCTGCACCGTGTCATGCACCACGCCCGGGTGACGGCGAAGCGTCGCCAGTGCCTTTTCACCTACGGAGGCGTCTCCCACATGACATACCTCAATGTCGAGCTGTGGTTTTTTACCCGGTTCGGCAGAGAGGAGGGCAATCAGTGTCAGCTCCTCTGGAATCCCTGCAGCAAATTCTCTGAACGCTCGCAAAATTTCGCGCGGATCCGCTGACTCCAGCGTGATGATCCCCGCAAGCAGTTTCGATACAGGATGCAGCGCGACCTCGAATTCGGTGACGACCCCAAAATTGCCGCCGCCGCCACGAATGGCCCAGTAAAGGTCGGAGTTCTCTCGTGCGTTGGCCTTGACCAGCCGCCCGTTGGCCAGCACCAGTTCGGCTCCCAGAATGTTGTCGCAGCCAAGCCCATACTTGCTCATCAGCGGACCCACGCCCCCGCCCAGTAGAAAGCCGCCAACACCCACTGAAGGACATTGCCCCAGGACCGCGGCGAGACCTTCTTTCGCGGTCTCGATCTCCACCGCTCCGCACAACACTCCGCCCCCGAGACGTGCAGAGCTTCTGTCCGCCGCAAGATCGATGTTGCGGAAGCCTGACATATCAAGCAACAATCCTCCCTCGCAGGTGGAGTAACCGGCATAGCTGTGGCCTCCGCAGCGCACAGCGAGAGGCAGATGATTGGAACTCGCGAAGGCGAGAGCAGCCTGGACGTCCTGCGCATTGGCAGGATGCACGACGAGCAAAGGATGAGCGGAAAACTTGGCCGCATAACCTGTGCGAAGCTGTTCGTACTTCGGTTCGCCGGGACGAAAGACCGTTCCAGCAAGCTCACGGACAAACGCATTGAGGCTGGCTTCGCTTGGTGTCGAGGCCGGCAGCCCCGCAACTTGCTGAGAGAAGCTCGGCCTTGCAAACAATGGCAGAAACGAACAACTGCTCTTCCAGAGAAATGAACGCCGATTCATAGGTATAGACGCACCTTTTCAAGGACGGATCGAGAATCAGGTGCCGAAGAGGAGAATTGCGCTGCTTAACAAACGAGGAAGACCGGCCCGCAGCCATTCGGCAGCCCACTCTATCACGCGCAGTTGAATCGACGTTCAAGAATTTCCAGCCACGCGGCCCGGTCCAGAACCGCAAAAATATCTGCCGAGCGAGCAGAGTGTGTACCCCCTTCATCGCGTGCATTGCGATGAGCGGAGAGTGTGTGGCTCAGATGGGAACCCGCCGACGGCGGGCGGTCCACACCGAAGAATGCACATGCCCCGTCCGAGTCCGGCTGCCATCCTTCGTTTCTTCCAGCGAAAGGTGCGCGACCTCCGACCTTTCCCCACCGCCCTTCCGCTGACTCGCTGACTTGCTGACCAGCCGACTTGCTGACCTGCTGACTTGCTGACCCGCGTTCCTCATTCCCAAATCGGAACCCACTCGTGACCAAAGGCTGAGAATCTCCCGCGCACCCTTGCAGTCCAATACCCTTCCAACGCGTAAACTTGGTTCAGACGTAGAAAAGGAAACGCGGCGATCCCAGTCCGGGTCGCCGTTTCCTCGTGCGGCAAATGCGCGTTGGAGCCAATGCAGCAAATGTGCACATAAGTGCGGTATAGAACGCACTTTTTCAGCGCTAACCAACCGAGAATGTTCAGGATAAGGGCCAAAATGGGGTACCCCCCCTCCCCCCTACCCCCGGGTGTATACCGCTGCACCAAATCACAAGTTCAGCCCGCAAAAATTTCACCGGATCAACGGCTGAGCCAGCTTGACTCACTCCGCTAACCCCGCTAACTCCGCCGCTGCGGGCTGTGAACTGTGGATCTGTGATCGGCGCGGAGCGCGACTGCCTGGACGGCCAGTCCCGCAGCGCTCCCGCCAGTCCCGGCCAGCACCTGTGAACCTGTGAAACTGTGAACGGCACCGCAGCGCGGCTCTCTGGACGACCAGTCCCGGCCCGCACCTGTCCACCTTCAGCTCTCCGGTTCTACTTTTCCGGTCAATACCGTAATCGACGCCTTCGGCAGCAGCACTTCCTGCCCATCCTTCCACTCCACTGCGCTGTGCGTCGCGGGTCCATCGGGATCGGCGTGGCTCGTCGCCTCCGAAGAGTGCCACACATAGTCTGAAGATCCAAATGTTGACCTCTTCACCGTCCCCGCGAAACGCAACTTCGTTGGCTTTCCCTGGTCCTCAAATGAAATCTTCATCGAGTGCGCATTACTGGGATCCTTGTTCACGATCAGCAGAGACCAATCTCCCTCTGGCCGCTTCACCGCATACGCCGTCACCAACTCGTGGCGTGCGTCGTCCTGCAGATCTCCACTCCCGGGATAAATGAAATGCGTTCCGCCCCCATGCTTCACCCAATCGAGATTCAGCAGTTGACTCGCAAAATACTGCGCCGTGTATTGCTTGATCGCAAGATTCTTGTCGGCGACAAAATTTCCATACGTGCTCCAAGCCTGGCATCCCGGCCGCAGCGGCTCCGGCTGCACAGGCGAGTGGTAGTACACGGCGTTCGGTCCCGCGTGCGTCAGAAAGGTTCCCACGCTGTCCGCCAGCCACAGTCCCGAGAAAATATCCTGCATCGGATCGGTCAGAGACCACGAAACGTTGCTCTCCGTGATCATCAGCGGAACCTTCTTGGGCACGCCATCGTCCCGCCATGCGCTCAGTGTGTCTTCGACAAATTGCGGTTCCCGATACAAGTCGGACCAATTGATCTGGCAAGGATCAAGCGGATAATGCTCGAAGGACACAAATGCCAAATCCTCCATCTTCCCGTGAACGCTCAAATAATCAAGAAACCGGCCCAGCCAAGACGTGCGTCCGCGTGCATCCGGCCACGTCTTGATATCTTCGTTCACGCCGGTAAAGACTGGCCCGCCCAACTTGAGCTTCGGGTCAACTTTGTGCAGCGCTTCCGCCCACTGCACATACAGAGCCGCATAGTCCTCAGGAACCATGAACGCTCCATCCGGCTCTTCACTCATCTCGATGTAGGAAACCGGATAGCCGCGCTTCTCGATGTAAGCGATCTCCGCGGCGCTGTCCTCCGGCGTCACATACAACATGGCAATCGGAATCATCGCCGGCAATTTGTTCGTGTAGCCGCTCTTGAAAAACAGATCGAACCCTGTTTGAACGCGCGAAGCAACAATGCCGTCCTCGCGATGCCATGGGTCCACAGAAGAAGCCTGCGTCACCGTTTGCGTCTGCGCCGGAACATGCTTGACGATGTCGACAAACTCGCCCCGCGCATTGAAAACTCCGGCAGAAATTTCCGAGATCGCAAACCCCACGCAATTCCGCGGATCATCGGCCCCATGCGTGTCGCAGGTGTTCGACGAATCCGTCATCCAAATCCGCAAAAAACGCGTCAGGACCGGATGATCGGCGAGCCGCTGCACTCCGTCTCCGCCCTTGCCTTGACTTACGTCACCTTGAGGAAACTCCGCCCACAAGCCATCTGCCTGTTTGTTCAGCGCGTCTTCCCTGCCTGTCCAGTACTGCACTTCATACTTCGTGGCGTAGGGATTTGCCCAGGCTATCTGGATCGCATCAATCTCCTGTGGCAGGGCGAACTCAATCACCACCCACTGCGGATGCGCGGAGTCCGGCTCGCCCGTGAACTTGCTTGTCAGGTAGGGATTGCTCTTCCAATAGCTTGTGGGGTCGCCGTCCGTCATCCGCGAAAACTCTATCTGGCCGGAGTCGCTCCGCGTCGTTCCGCGATGGGGCAGCCGATACCCATAAGACTTGTTCAGAGCTTCCTTCGGTTCTGCGCTTCCCTGAAAGTATCCGCTCTTGTTCTTCTCGTTGCTCCAGGTTCCATTCGGATTCCAGTGCCATGATTCATAGGTCAGCTCAGTGTTCTGCCGATAGGAAATCGGGCCCCAGCCAGCGGAAAGTCCCGCCTTCATCACCGCATCGGAAAAGACGGTGTCCAGTTCGTCCGCGGGAAGTATGTCCATCGTCGTTCCCATCGCCTTGTCCGGATCGAAGGCAAGAGCCTTCTCCGCACTCGTATCCACATGAATAGTCTGTGCCATCGCGACAGGGCAGCTTGAGCTGAGCAAAGAACCAAGAACGAAGACGACAAGTTCCAGAAACGAAAAGAATGAACAGCGCATCATTGTTACCTCGAAAAACTCAAAGCTGCAGACGAACTTTCGCTCTGGTCAGCGCGCCCGCCAGCGCAAGAATCAACACGGTAAAGGCGACGGTCTTCACAACACCCGGCCATCCAGCGTTTAGGTGGGTGTCCAGATAGGTAATGCCCAGTGCGGCAAACAGATAGATCCAAAGATCCGGCAGCAGGTAAGTTGTCAGCGTGTTCGAACCTGCGGGTCGTACGAAAAATGCCCACCCAGTCTTTCTTTTCACGTCGCAAATCCAATACAACAGCGCGAACAGCAGAACGCTGGCCCCGATGCTGTAGAGGCACCAGGTCGGTGTCGCGCGAATCTTGGAGATCCCAAGCGGGACAAGAACTCGTCCCGCCGCAAGCATCAAGAGCCCGAAACCCACCGCAATTGGCAGATCGCGACGTGCCTCAAAAGAGCGATCAGGTCGCATGAAAATGGATATCGTGACCACGCCGGCCATGATGATGCACGCCATCGCCCCGTTATCAAATGGCCAGAAATAGAACGGCAGATTTCCAGGGAGTGGAACCAGTCGCGCGGTGGCTAGAGCGCAGAAAGTGATCAGTAGTGCGAACCAGACCAGGGGCGACCATTTCCATCGGCGCGTCGGTATGTAGAGCAAGGCAACGGCAAAATAGCTGTAACCGATCAGTCCAAGGATCTCGGGATAAGAATCATCCAGCCACTCAGACCCGCCATCGCTTGTCGTTCGTCGAAACAGCGCGAGCAAGATCACAAGGCCCATAAGCCCCAGGAACTTGAGGGTGCGAAACAATCCTTTGTAACGCTCCGATTTCGGGTAGATATTCAAGAAAAGCCCTGCGCTGATTAAGGCGAGCAGCGCCCACGTGCTGCCGCTCATCCCCAGGCGCACCCGGTCCGCCTTTTCAGCATTGGCCAGGATTAACCCCAGCACGAGCAGAGCCAACGAACGGAAGACAACATGCAGCCACAATGCCGGCAACGATGGATTTCGCTTCAGCCTTTGAACGATTGATAGCGGCATCGACAAGCCAACAGCAAACAAGAAGAAGGGAAACACCATGTCGACGTAGGTCATCACGTCGACTTCGGCCGGCGCATGATGCGTCCACCAGGGCAAACCGCGCACGTCGGAGAGCGCGTTTACAAAAATCATCACGGCCATCGTCAGGCCGCGAAAGATATCAATTGAGACAACCCGATGCGAGGCCGCCTGGATTCCTTCTTGCGACGATGTCGCTTCGTTCAGATCGGTCATCGATCGGTGCTCTCTCCCGTTTCCGTTGTGTGTGGCCAGCAGACCGGCGCAGGATCGTTGTAGACGCGGGTCGGCTCTATGCGCAGGGCAGGGGCCGGACAGGATCGAGGTTCGTTTCTGCGGACCGCGCTGAGTCGAATCTCGGAAATCTGCTCAAAGGAATGCTCAGAACGTCACCTTCAGGCCCAGCTGCACTTGCCTCGGCGAGTTGGCGGTATAGCTGATGACTCCAAAGTTGGGATCGTCAACCGATGTGTCAGGAGTACCGAAAACTGGATGGTTCAGCGCGTTCTCTGCTTCGAGGCGCATTTCCAGCTTCATTCCCTCGTGTACTCTCGATAGCGAAAAGTCCTTATTGATCGACATGCTCGTGTTGAACGAAAGGGGCGATCGGATCGTTCCCGTCACGCGTGGAACATCGCCCAACGTGTAGACAGGAGGCAGGACAAGCGAATCGGGGTTCGCAATGTAAGCGTTGATCCAGGTTGAGTCCTTCCCTCCGGTGCGCTTCGGCTTGGCAACGATGTTGGGCCTCTGCGCGCCGTACGTCGGTATCGACGTTCCATCGTAAGTCGAGAAGGCCAGCGGCCGGCCACCCGCCACGCGCCACACGCCGTTGGTCTTCCATCCGCCCAGAATCGCGTCGAGTGCTGCCGGCATGTTGCCAAGCAGGGCTTTGCCGCGGCCCCAGGGCAGGTCAAAGGTGTAGCTGAATTGGAACACCTGCGGAATGTCGAACGTGGAGAGACTCCGCTCCAGCCAGGGCTTGTTCGGATCCTGAAGACTCGTAAAGCTGCCCAGCCACGTCGTGTTGTCGTCCGGAACCGATGAATCATCAATCGATTTCGACCATACATAAGTCGCCAGGAACTGCAGGCCGTTCGAGTAGCGCTTTTCTGCAACAAGTTGCAGCGAGTGATAGGTTGAATTTGCGATCGGCCATGCATCTGTCGTCACGCCGCCAGGAAACTGCGGGTACGGAAGCTCCAGATTGAGTTGCTGGATCTGTGGCGCGGAGAGAGAGCTGTTCGGATCCGTGATGATGCCGTAGAAGGGATTGGGCACCATGTTCGTGAGATCGTTGATCTGGTCTAGCGTGTATCCCTCCACTTCGGGTCCCAGGTGATTGATGTAGTTCGCGCCGGAGAAATAAAGATGTGTGCCCTTCTTGCCGGCATAGATGGCATTCACCAACACGTTCCAGGGGAATTGGTGCTCAATTCCGAAACTCCAGCTCTGTTCATAGGGTGTGTTGGTCATGTTCCGCAGAGGTCCGTTGGCGCCATAACCCACATCGTTCATCAATCCGAGTGAGTTGCCGGGCGGCTGAATCAATCCATTCGGATAAGGATTGCTCAAGTGCAGATACGGCGTCGCGCCATCGCTGTTGTATGTGTTGATCACATTGGTGTACTCGTTGAAACCTTGGGAACCATAGGGAGCTACACCAGTCGCGCCCGACCGAGGTTGCGAGTAGTAGATTCCGTAGCCACCTCGCACAACCGTCGATTGAAAAATCTGGTAGGCAAAACCGAAACGCGGCTGGATGTCTTTCCAGTCGTCATTGACGATGGTGCGCTCGCTCGAGCTGGCAAAGACCTCTCCACCATGGAGCGGCCCTAGAGCCGGCACAGAGAGCGGAGAGGCAACATTCAGATCCAGCCAATTCTGCCGATTGAATCGGTCCGTCCTGGGCATCGATACGTCGTAGCGCAAGCCCATGTTCAGCGTCAGCTTCTTGTCTACTTTCCAGTTATCCTGGCCGTACCACGCGTATTGATGGTCCTCGGTTGCCGGCTGATCCTGGATTTCGTAAAAAGTGCCGCCGTTGCCGTCGTTGGCCATCTGGCCCATCATGAAGCTGGCCATGCCGTCGCCCCCGCAAGTCCCAAAGTCATAAGGGCACCCCGACGACCCCGACCGATCGAAGCTGAAAATTCCATTGGGGGCGTTCGTCTGGATGTAGTTCATCTGGTGCTGGCGCCCTTCGAATCCAAACTTCAAATCGTGGTTGCCCAGCACCTTATTCACAGTGAACGTGATCTGCCCCGTATCCTGCCCTTGCTTGTAGTTCCCATACGGGTCGCCCCCGATGCTCGTATATCCGGCAGAATAGTACGTCGATTGATCGATAAACATGGAAGGAACGCCCATGAAACCGTTCGAATTCAGGTAAGACGGGAATCCGAGCTTGCTGAGCGGATCGGTCACTCCACCATCGCCGTTGTATGCGCTGATGCGCTCCGCTCCGCGTGTAAAACCAAAAGTGAAGGTCAACAAGAGTGTGGGACTGAGCGTGTGGGTATCGTTCAGCGAAAACAGATGCGCTGAACCTTGATTCGGACCGCCGGCACAAGGATCGGCGAAGTTTCTGAAGCAGTTGTACGAGATCGAACTGTTCCATTCGTGCGAGTATTTGGCACTCAATAGATTCTTCTCGCTGAAGCGGTGGTCGATTTTCAGGTCCCACTGATCATTCGGATAACTGCTCGCGCCAGAGCCAATCCAATTGTCGTAAATCGTGGGGTTCGCCATATTGGCGCTTGGCAAGGGGAAGAGGTTCATCATCTGCATGGCGACAGGGTCGATCAGGTTGCCGGGGCCGCCGCCCAATTGGTAAGGTGTGCCCGCCAATTTTGAATTGCCCGGGCTGGTATAAGCGCCTATGTTGTTGTACGGAATGAACGTGCTCCGCACCGCGCCCGAGCCTTGGTCGTTCGCAACATACACGCCCGTATAGGGGTCCCAAATTTGCCCCGCAGCCACGCTGCACATGCCCGTGTTGTCGAACGTTCCACCCTGCGCCGTGCAAACCTCGCCAAAGTCGCCGTTGGTCCGCTCGGCCTCCGTGGGAACTCCAGCCTGATAGGTGCCGGCCGAACTTTGCCGCGTGCCGTCGTAGTCAAAAAAGAAGAACGTCTTGTTCTTGAGAATTGGCCCGCCAATCGTGCCCCCGAAGTTGTTGCGATGCACCGGCGGCAGCGGAATTCCGCTCTGGTCATTGAACCAGTTGTTCGCGTCGGTGAGCGTGTTGCGGATAAAGTCGTACGCGCTCCCATGAAAAGTATTCGTGCCGGAACGCGTAATCATGTTGACGACTGAAGCGCCCGAAAATCCATACTCAGCGCTGAAATTCGACTGCTCTACTTTGAATTCGTCGACGGCCTCAGGAGAAGGCGTGTAAGTAACCTGCGTTACACCTCCATTCGGCTCGTAATTCGTTACGGTCGCTCCGTCCATCAAGACATCAGCAGTGGAATTTCGGCTGCCATTGGAAACAAAGTTCGTTCCTGTACAGTTGGTCGCACACTGGTCGTCCGCTTCGGTCACGCCGGGGGTTAAGGACACCAGGTCCATCACATAGCGATCAATCAACGGCAATTGGTCGATAAAGTTCCGGTTCACCACCAGGCCGGTCGTCGCATCTTCCACATCGAGCGACTGTTTCTGCGAATTCACCTCGACCGTTTGAGTCGAACTGGCGACTTTGAGGGTCATGTCTGCTGTAGGATTTTCGCCAACATCCACTCGTATATTCGTGCGCTCAGTCTTCTTGAACCCCGAAATATCGGCAACAACCGTGTAATTTCCCGGAGGCACCGATCGATAAAGATATCGCCCCTCGCCGTCAGAAACCGCGCTGAGCTTGTATCCCTTGTCCTGATCGATTAGAGTGACTTTCGCCCCTGAAACTACGGCCCCGCTGGAGTCGGTCAGTGTCCCGCTGACAGTCCCGAAGTATCCCTGACCACGGGCGAACACCGAAACCACGAGCAGGAATGCCATCTGCAGAATGCAACGGATAATCTCTTGGCGGCTCTTCTCGAATCTCAACGAAGGCATGCTCATCGGCTCTCCTCAGGACAGGCTCCGCAGAATGCTGGCGGCTTGCTCATCGTTTCGCCGGGTGCTGGAGGCGGCGCCGCGCCCTGATTCTGCGGGAAGACAGGGCTCGGATCGTTGGAAACAGCATAATCCGTCTGTTTCAAACGTTTGAAAGAATCTTGAAGAGATTTTTAACTTTGTCAAGGAAAAATCGGCTCATGTCGAATTCGCCGCTCTTTACCACCATCGACTATCCGAAAATCCGCGCCGATTTCGCCCCTCTCTTGCAATCCCAAGGCGACCCCAGACCTTCCGGGTCAATCGACGTGAAAAACCTCTTCCATTACGGCCCACCATTCCCCGGCTGCTCGGTCGGAACGGGGTTCTTGCATCGGCCCCATGCGGCTCCACCATTCCTGCGTCGCCGGATCAGCCGCCATTTTGGCCATGTCCGCTTTATAGTCGGTTCCCGTGTATTCGAAATAGCTATAGAGCACGGAGTCACAAAGATAGATCGAATAGTTGCGAATATTGCATTCTTTAATCATGCGCAGGACATCCGCTGGAACCGCGCGATGCGCAACCCTATAGGCCTCTTCGTGCTCAGGCTTGAGCCCGATCACCATCCCGTAGCGCGTCATTCATTCACCCCATCGGTATACGGTCATTCGCACTGGACACATGGTCTCGCGTCCGTTGGCGCATTCTGCTCTTTGCTGATCTCGTTCGCAATCAACGAACACGCCTCAGGCAGTGGTCAAAACGAGAACTGTCGCAATCGGATCAAGAGAGTTCTCAGGGAGTGCAACTTCGATGCCATTTCCTTTCTTCGTCACTTTCAGTGGTGTGTGAGCATCGTCGGCCAACAGATACGCGCCATTGACCTTGCGCGGCATTTTGTCAATGTGGAACGATGAACCCGGCCATTCGAATAGGTGAACATAGACCTTGTCCGCAGTAGTCGTGGATCTCCATTTCCAGCTCGGTATGAACTTTGGCTTGCCCTCCCCGTCCTTTTCGGTGGGCGAAAACGATCCCGCTTCATCGCCAAATAAAGTGGGCTGCGTCGCGTAAATGGATTCACCATTGACTGCAAGCCATTTGCCCACCTGCTGCAGACGCTCCACCTCAGGAGCGGGAACCTCGCCCGTCGACATTGGCCCGATATTCAGCAGATAGTTCCCACCTTTGCTGGCAATATCGATAAGATTGCGGACCAGCGTCTCCGTGCTCTTGAAGTTGAGGTCGTCCTTCTTGTAGCCCCAGGTGTCATTCATCGTCATGCACGACTCCCAGTCACGCCCCGGATAGCCGCGTGCTGGAATGTATTGCTCTGGAGTCTCCGTGTCGCCGCTGTACCCACCGCCCAGCCGGTTATTCCAGATGAGTTTCGGATGCTGATTGAGGACAGACACGATTTTGCCGGCCAGTTCGGGCGTCATGTCTTTGGTGGGTGTATCAAACCAGAGGATCGCCGGAAATTCGTCATAATTGCTCAGCAGTTCCTCCATCTGGGGGATCGCTTTGGTCTCAAGATACTGCGCGAAGCTTCCGTCCTGCGCCGGATCCCAGTGAAATGTGGGAGGCTTGTGATCGCCGGTCTTGTACGCAGCACCGCCCGGCGCAGTCCAATCCTGGTCCTGAGAATAGTAAAAGCCAAACTTGATTCCCTGTTTGCGGCATTCTGCGGACAATTCCTTGAGCGGATCCCGCTTGAAGGGCGTCGCCTGCGCAATGTTGAAAGGATTTGCCTTCGAATCGAACATGGCGAATCCATCGTGGTGTTTTGAGGTAATGACGATGTACTTCATGCCCGCGGACTTGGCAACGCCGACAATGGTCTCTGCGCTGAATTCTGTCGGATTAAATTGCGAAGCCAGCGCTTTGTAATCCGCAACCGGGATCGAAGCACGATTCATGATCCACTCACCGATGCCAGGGATCTCTTTTCCGCCCCACCGGCCTGCAGGGATGGAATAGAGCCCCCAATGAATGAACATGCCGAATCGAGCTTCCCGAAACCACTGCATGCGCTCATCCTTCTGCGCGGCAGTCTCTCTGTCCTGAATGGCGCGTACCGGATGAGAAGGCACTGTCTGAATATGCTCACCCTCAACCTGCGCCAAAAGAGGAATATTCTCTCCAATTGCGAGTCCGGACACCGCTATTGCGCAGCTCTTGGAAAAAGTTCGCCTCGTTAGGTTCATGAGTGGTCCCTCTCATTTTCATTGGATCGAATGGTTGAATCTACCGACAACGATTTTCGACGCTGCATTGGCGGCTGGCCAACAGGGCTCGACCATTCTGACAGGACACTCAACCTCTGCGCAATGATGAACCCGCTGCGGCCGATCTCTGCGCCGATAGCCGCTATGCAGTCTCGACGACTACAGTCACCAGAGAAAGAGGTGGCAGTTGGACAATGAGATTGCCGGTCTCCAGCCTGGCCGGATGATCTTGGGGCACTATAGTATCCGGTGCATCGAAAGTATTTGCTGCATTGCGATCGGGGCTGTGCAGTATGCGTGCGGTCGCCTTGGTTCCCTTCACGCCCGCAAGATCGCATCGCGTTGATACCGTTTTCGTGTCATCGGGATTCACAAGGCTCACCACGAGTTTGCCCTCGCCCAGCGTCGCCGAAACAGAGATACCAAGCGGATCCTTGCTGTCCGATTCGACATTCACCGACGTCTTTCCGCGATGTCCTTTAAAGAGCTCAAATGCATAGTAGGTCGTCGTTCGAACACACCGCTCTCCCTCTGGCCCATCCGTCAGCAGCAAAGACTGAAGCACATTGTCAATCTGCGCGATGTTGCACATATACAGCTTTGAAGCTTGGCGATTGAAAAGATTCAAACCAAGGCCTGCGGCCACGCCGCTCCGCATTGTGCTCTGTTGCCATAGCTTGCCGTAGCGCTTTTCGTCGGCTTCCGGAATCTGGTCCCACACACCCCACTCATCCAGGATCAGCCCGATCCGTGCCCCCTCACGGTAGCCGTCCAACACGGCGCGCTGATGAATAACCGCTTCCTCGACCGCTTTGAAGCTCCCCAGCTGTTGGTCCATCGAGGATGCATCGAAGTGTGTCGGCTCCTTGGCACCCCCAGAGTAGTAGTGCATACTCATGCCGTCCGGCATCACGGGAAAAGTTGTATCCAGAAGCCCGCGTGTCCAGCGCACGTCATCGCCCGAAGGACCGGAAGCAATGAGAAATGGCTCCATGCCTCCCATCTCACGTAGATACGTTGCAAATTGGCGGTACAGGCCTGCATAGTAGTCCGGTCGCATACTACCGCCGCATCCCCAGTTCTCGTTGCCAACTCCCCAAAACTTGACTCGAAACGGCTCCGCAGATCCGTTAGCTGCACGTTCGTCACTAAGCTTGCTGCCGGATGGATAGTTGCAATACTCCAGCCAATCGCGCAGTTCAGACGGCGAGCCTGAGCCGACATTCCCAGCCAAGTAAGGTTCTGCTCCAATCAGCCTGCAAAGAGTGATAAATTCATGCGTTCCAAAGCTATTGTCTTCAACGTAGTTCCCCCAACTTATGTTCACGCGCTTTGGCCTTTGCTTCTTGGGCCCAATTCCTTCGCGCCAATGATAGTCATCGGCAAAGCAACCGCCAGGCCACCGCAGAACCGGCACTTCAAGCGCTTTCAAATACTCGATCGCGCTCTTTCGGTATCCGTTGATGTTCGGAATTTTGGACTCTTCTCCCACCCACAGGCCGCCATAGATGCAGGAACCCAGGTGCTCGGCAAATTGTCCATGCAGCAGCGCACTTACCCGGCCCCTCTCTTCATCCGCTCGGATAACAAATCGCTGACTCGCATTCGAGCTTGCCCAAACACTCTTGGAAAGAGCTGCCAGCGTCGCGGTCGCGCTCGCTGCAGCAAGAAATTGCCGACGCGTCCTTGAGCTCTTCATTCTTCCTCGACTAGTTTCGATTGCATGTCTGGAAACCGCGCAGGTTTCGCTCGCGGGCCATTCAACTCGCATCTCATTTGCCGTCGTTCGCCCGAAGGCAGCTTCAAAAGGCGCCTTCCTACTGTCCTGCATCCAAATGCACCGACACAGGTGTAGGACCGAGCGTCACGACAAATGCTCCTCGTTCCTGTCTTAACTTTTCCAGCGGTGCAAAACTCCCGACTCCGTTGATATGTGCCGGCTGCTCAATCCGCAAGAGCGCACTTGCTGTGTACGCGTCACCCGCACTCAGTTCCACCGTGACTTTGCCGGTCGATTCCTCAAGCGTCACCCTCTCAAACTGTCCGCTGTCGAGTGTGAGCCAAAGTCCCAGAGAAGCAATATAGACACGCTGCCTGAAACTGTCGCGCGGCTCCACCGTGACGTCGCTCCCCTGCAATGTCAGGTTTCCGCCGAACGCCAACCAACCAAATTCTGGGTCTTTCACGATGTAGGTTCCTGTGGTCCAGGCGTGACCGAAAAAATTCGGGCCATAGTCGCCCGTATATGGATCGAACGACATCATGTCGGGATAGCTATGAAATGCAGCGGAAGCAAAACCGTCCTGATCGATTCCACTAATAGCCCCCAATGTTCCGCCATATCCAATGCGGAGCAGGTATAAATCCTGGGGATCACGCCGAAATGCGTCCAGTACTGGAATCGCATTGATTCCCGACCCGTAATGATGGAGTTGCCGCTCGAGACGCTCGTATTTCCCCCCATAGAGAAAATCCCAATAGCGCCGAGCGCTGCCGTTGTAACCCCAGTTCGGGATCGCAGGCATATAGCCCGTAATGGCATCCAACGTCACTTGCGCTTTGTCGTTCATCCCAAAGCGTCTTGTCCAGGCATAAACCTCTTCCTGTCCAGTCGAGTCCCATGGCATCTCGCTCCCGAATGGATAGGGCGCCTTCTGCCAAACGGCTGCTCGAGCCCGCATCGCCGCCTCAAGGGCGTCGGATTCCGTTGTCAACCCCTCCCGACGCAGATCGTCCACCACGGCGACAAAAATGTCCCCCTCCATCTGTCCGAACTGCGCCAGATCGTGAGCATAGCGCGTCATCGCCATCGAGGTTTCGTAAGCCTGCGTCAGATACCAGCGCCAATCATGATGCGTGGCGAGTCCCTCATGGTCTCGCGCGATCCGATAGAGCGCCCAGTATGCCGCTACGACATGCGGATAGTTGTAAGAACGACCAACGTCCTCGCTTCCCTCCTGATTCCAACTCTCCCAGCTCGACCAGTCCAGATCCTTGCGATAGTCGAAGCCTTGAATTCTGTCCGGCTGATAGAAGAACAGGCTTTTACGGACTCCAAATCTGTTGGGACCGTCCTTGAACTGCAAGTGACCCCAAAGCACGCCGTCTACAAAGTCCTCAAGCTGCGCCACCTGCTGCTTTTCCGGGCGAACGTACTCTTTCATCGCCGCGGCCAGCCACGATCCGGCGCCGCCCTCATCGCTAAGCCCGGCAATCCATACGCGGCTGTCCTGGCTCACGATTGCATTCGCTTCGCGGTCATAACTCATCACAGAAGGATTCCTATGAAAAGGATCGTCCTTCCTGTCGAACCACTGCTTCGTAAAGAGGAACTGGCCCATGTCGTCGACGGCTTCACCTTCCGGCTTGATCACGCGGTACTGAATCGACTGCTTCAATCCATCAGAATAAGTAATCGTCAATCTCGCTCGGCCCCACGTTCGCCCCTGCACGGCGTAGCGTTTCCAGCCGTGATTTGTGGTTCCAGCACTGTGTACGTCGATCGCCCCGGCCGGCTCCACAACAATCTGTTTCACTGGCTGGCCGTACATTAGGAAAAGACTGGCGTCCAGGTCCTGCGGCAGGATGTACCCGGGAATGCCAACTGCGACAGGTCGCTGGTTTGCAGCGAGCGTTTTCTCGATTGAGCGAATGGAATCTGCAACCACGAAGCGTAATCCTACCGTGCGCTCTTCGCCGGGTTCCATCACTATGCTGGTTGCCGGGTTCCAGGGTTCGGCCTTTTTCCATTCGTTCTGCTGGTATGCGGATGATGCCACCATCCACTCGTAAAACCCTTCGAAGGTCATATTGCGCGGAGTCAGGTCTTCAAACAACGCAGCCTTCGGCCCTCCAGCTTGACGTTCTCGACCGTGAGGCCCCGAGATCGGTCGGTATGCCTCAAAGGGCGTCTTCCCATCGGGAAGAACGAGAAGTGCAGGCCCATGTCCACTCAGCCGCGTCACTTGCACATAGCCGGCATCAAGCGCAATTGACGGATCAGAAAAGCTGCAAACTGCATGCGCTTCCGCAAGGTTCTTTCCGCTCAAAATATTGTCAAATATCAGCGGAATCCCAAGGGCGCCAATTTCAATCGGGTGTTTGCTCGCATTTTTGAGAATGAAGCGCATCGCGAGTTTCCCGTCCACCACCGCCCATATCCTCGTGATTCGAAGAGGAAAGTCCGACGGAAACGTGGCCCGCAGGTCTTCGCGCACAAGTTCGCCCTGTCTCGGCGCAAGCGGCCTCACAGGATGCCTTTCAAGCGCGGTTGAGTAACCCCGCCACTCTGAGGCGCCTGCGTCACGAAGGCGAAGGTCCAAATCGCCAAGGTGGTAGTAGCCGTCCGTCGACCGCGCAGCCAGTAATTCTGAGGGCGCAAAGTCGAAGCCCTGCTCCTGCCCGGCGGATTGTTTCGCTTCGAGCGAAGCCACTGTCCCTGACGATCTCACCAGCCGCAGCGTCAATTCCGACGTTTCGTACCGCACCATCCCTTCGTCCATCATCGGACCAAGACGAGCTTCCCGCCCTGCGGGAGACCATTGCGCAACCATCCGAACTGCGTTGGCAGCAAAGAACGCTGTGCCGACGAGAAACACTGCATGATGAAAGCGCAACACGGGGGCCTCGCGATGTCTTAGGTGTTCCGGAGGTGTCGGGCACGATTTTAGATAAAAAATCGCATTCTCTGGTAGCAACGATTGTATCCAAACTCGTATACTTTTCAATAGCACACCGCTCGACGAAAGCAACGGAGACGAACCACCAATCTTTTCCCGAGAACCCGTCGCCCGATATCAAGAGTATGGAGCTTATTCCTGCAACAGAATCTTCCTGGAATGGCATGCTGCCGCTCCCCAGTCAGTTACCCCGGCGTTTTTTGCAATTGCCGGACGAAGTCGTGTAATCAGTTGTCTTGACTCATTTTGCCACTACTTATGACAGCAACTCAGATCCCTCTCCGTTTGGACGTGGTTGACTCGCATACAGCGGGCGAACCTACCCGGTGTGTATTATCGGGTGGACCTCATCTCGGTTCCGGACCGCTGACAGAACGCCTCGAACGTTTGCGCCGCGAACATGATGTCTACCGTCGGGCTATTCTTTGCGAACCGCGAGGCTCCGATGTCCTGGTAGGTGCCCTGCTCGTTGAACCGTACGACCCGGCATGCGCCGCTGGCGTCATCTTCTTCAACAATGCCGGCTACCTCGGCATGTGTGGTCACGGAATGATTGGAGTGGCCGCAACACTGGCCTTTCTCGGCCGGATCGAACCTGGAGAGCATCTCATCGAGACTCCGGTGGGCGCCGTGAACGTGCAGTTGCACTCAGGCAGCCTCGCCACCATTCGAAACGTGCCGTCATACAGATATAATGCTGGCGTCACAGTGCAGGTCCCGGGATATGGTGCCGTAAGCGGCGATGTAGCTTGGGGCGGAAACTGGTTCTTCCTCGTTCGCGAACATGCTTTTGCCGGCGCGAAAGATCTCAGCGCCAGCCAAATGGAATCGCTGACCGCATTCACCTGGGAAATTCGGCGAGCGCTCACCGCGGCGGAAATTACAGGAGCCAACGGAGCGGAAATCGATCACATTGAGCTTTTCACTCCCGCTCACGATCCCGCCAATCACGGTCGAAACTTTGTTCTTTGTCCCGGCAAGGCCTATGATCGCTCGCCGTGCGGTACAGGCACCAGCGCAAAAATGGCCTGTCTCGCCGCGGATGGTCTACTCAAACCGGGTCAACCTTGGCGGCAGGAAGGAATTCTCGGGACAGTCTTCGAAGGCAGCTTCCAAGTTGAAAACGACCAGCCCCGTGCAGAAACCAAGGGCAATCCAGTACCCAATGGATATCGCATTATTCCCACTATCACCGGTTCGGCGCATGTAACCGCAGAGTGCACCCTAATTTTCGACTCGGCCGATCCATTCCGTTTGGGTGTGCCTGAATGAACGTTATTGGATCGCGAACTTTTGATGTCGTCGTCGGTGGCGGAGGCATCGTGGGCGCAGCCTGCGCGCAGGCCTGTGCAGAAGCGGGACTTCGCGTGGCTTTGGTCGAGCGGCAGTTTCCGGGAAGTGGTGCAACAGGCGCCGGGATGGGCCACATCGTCGTCATGGATGACTCCGAAGCGCAGTTTGCCTTGACGCGTCGCTCCCAGCAGCTCTGGCATACCCTCCGCCCCTCGCTGCCGGACGCTGCCGAATTTGAAATGCGAGGCACCATCTGGGTCGCCGCCGATGAAGAAGAGTTTGCTGAAGCCGAGCGCAAGCTTGCATACCTTGACGAGCGCGACGTCCCGGCCAAGCTCCTCACCAGCATTGAACTCGCATCGGCTGAGCCAAACCTTCGCACCGGTCTCGCTGGTGGAATGCTCGTTCCTGAAGATGCAGTTGTCTATCCACCCGTCGTCGCGCTTCACTTTGCCAAGCAATTGCCCGCGCTTGGCTCTGAAGTGATCCAGGGCCGCAATATCGTGTGCTTCGAGGATGGTGAAGTTCGTCTCGACGACGGCACCTCTCTTCGCGCGCCAAGGCTCGTGAATGCCATGGGTGCTGACGCGATCGTCTGTACGCCGGGACTCCCAGTAAAGAAGCGCAAAGGACATCTCGCCATCACGGATCGCTATCCGGATTTCGTTCGCCATCAACTCGTCGAACTCGGCTACCTCAAAAGCGCGCATTCCCTCACTTCTGACTCAGTTGCTTTCAACGTTCAGCCACGCCTTACCGGACAGATCTTGATCGGTTCGTCGCGTCAATATGGCAACGAGGATTCCGCGATTAATCAGCCAATCCTCGCGGCAATGCTGCAGCGGGCGTCGTTCTACATGCCCGCCATCGGCTCACTCAAAGTGATCCGCGTTTGGACCGGCTTTCGCGCTGCTACACCGGACAAATTGCCACTCATCGGCCCGGTGCCGGGCGACGCCACCCTCTACCTGGCTACTGGCCACGAAGGACTCGGAATTACAACTTCACTCGCAACAGCAGAACTGCTCGCCGCGGCGTTCACCGGCGCCACGCCGCCGATTGCGCCGCATCCTTATCTGCCCTCTCGATTCTCTTCCTCACACCGCGAACAAATTACTTTGCATCAGGAGATGTTATGAATTGGAACGGCGTCATGCCTGCAATGACTACGGCCTTTCATCCGGACTCGTCTGTCGATTACGCGACCCTCGCTCGTCATGCGCAATGGTTAATTGAGAACGGGTGTACCGGGATCATTTGCCTGGGTTCTCTCGGAGAGGCCGCGACTCTGAGCTTCGAGGAAAAGCTCGAGATTCTCAAGAGTGTAGTCGGCGCTCTCGGTGGAAAGGCTCCGGTAGTTTCGGCGATCTCCGCACTTTCGACCTCTGAAGCCGTTGAATTGGCAAAGGCCGCTCACGCCGCCGGCTGCTCAGGGCTAATGATCCTTCCGCCTTATGTTTACAAAGGGGACTGGCGCGAAAACAGGGCGCATGTCGTCGCGGTGCTCAAAGCGACACCCTTGCCCGGAATGCTCTACAACAATCCAGTCGCCTATGGCACCGATTTCTTGCCCGAACAAATTGTCGAATTGGCCGAGGAATTCTCCAACTTCACCGCTGTCAAAGAGTCTTCAACCGATGTCCGCCGAGTAACCGCAATTCGCGCTTTGCTGGCAGATCGCTTGGCCGTCTGTGTGGGTGTCGATGACGCCATTGTCGAAGGCATTGCGGCAGGCGCAGTGGGTTGGGTGGCCGGTCTTGTCAACGCGTTTCCCCGCGAGTCCGTTGACCTGTTTAATCTTGCCCGAAGCGGCAGGACAGAAGATGCTTTCGAACTCTACTCATGGTTCCTACCGCTCCTGCGCATGGACACGGTCCCTAAATTCATTCAGCTCATCAAGCAAGTGCAACAAGAGGCAGGAATCGGCTCGGCCCGCGTTCGCGCTCCACGTATGGAGGTGGTCGGAAGCGAACTCGCAGAGATGCGCACTGCTTTTACGTTCGCGCAGTCGCATCGCCCAACGGTTGCAATCGCAAGCACGCCCTTCTTGAAGTAGAGCGGCGCGACTCAAACTCTATAGCCCGGGTCGTTTGCTTCGGTTTTAATTGAATTCCTTCGGTCGGACTTCTACCAGCTGCCCCGTTCCCCGTAGATATCGATAACCTTCGCGAGGCGCTTACAGCCATTTTCCCAATTGGTGAAGAGCGCACGTTCCAGCCGGTCCGCATCCCCATCACCAAGTGCTTCAATAATCTCTTCATGCTCTTGAACTGAAATATGCAGTTCGCTGATGATTGAGCTTGCATAAAGACGCCAATACCGCTCAGTTTGCGGTTCAATGGCGCGGTGCAGCGCTGTCAGTCTGGGCCCTGAACCGGCAGCAAGCACCAGACGATGAAACTCGTGGTCAAGGTCGAAAATATCAGGCCCGTTGTTACCGCGTTCGCGCGCAATCTTTTGAAGCTTCTCATTGACGCGCGTCAGCTTGGTAACCAATTCATCGCGTTCGCGCTGAGGTAACGCGGCGGCGCGACGGCCTGACAATCCTTCAATGCGGCCAATGATTGGGTAAAGCTCGCTCGCATCTTCCTTCGTCAGCGGCGCAACAATCATGCGCGATTTGCTCGAGTTGCGATACTCGATCACGTACCCTTCACGCTGTAAAAGGTAAAGGGCGCCCCGCACCGGCGTACGGCTCATGTTCAGGTGCTCGCACAAATCGCCTTCGACGATCCATGTTCCTGGTGCTAGTTTGGCGTGCACTATCAAATCGCGTATGCGTTGAAACGCGATACCGACGCTGGTGCCATGCTCGGCCTTCGTTGAGCGTTTCTTCAGTCTCTTGGTTGCTTTTGCCGTTGAAGGTGCCATCCCCGTTCACTCTCTGGCCCCGAAACGCACCGAAATCTCTTGCCGGCTCTTCTCGTGAGTGTTCGCTGCCTTTCGTTCATTCTAGCAACATGGCGAGCCGCTTCGACCTCCAAAAGCGCCCACTCTCTTATCCCCAGTCGATTCAGCCCAAGGATGCAGCCCGCCACAATCGAATTTCCATCGATTGCAGCGGACTTGAAACAACCAATCTCCTGGACCCGCCCTGAACCAAACCCGTAGCATCTTTCCCTAGCCACTCGCGGAAGAGCAACGAAGCTGTCTCCAGCAGGCTAGAAGCGGAAGTTGCCGCGAATTTCAATGTTCCTTGGACCATTTGCCGTAGACGTTGTTGTGCCGAAAGTGGAATCCTGCACCGCTGTATCCATGCCGGCCCACGCCACGTGATTGAAGGCGTTCAGGAATTCACCTTGGATGGTGAAATTCATCTCCCGGTAAATCGGAATCTCCTTGGTGATTGCAAGATCCGTGTTGATCCATTTTGAATCATGCAACCACATGAGCGTACCGATCGTTCCAGCATTGAAATTCGGACTGATGTACGAAGTGTTGGCCTGTCCCAGGCTGGAGTAATACTTGGAATCGAAAAGATTCACACGGCCACTACCTGCAAGCCCTGGACGAACAGCAATCTGGCTCTGCAGCGACGCGGTACTGACGCCCGTGAGCGTGAGCCCTCCATCGTTCTGGTTAAAGGTGCTCTGGCTAACGGAGGAAGTTCCACCAGTGAATAGATGCGGATCTCCGGTTTGGCGCGTCAGGATGATTCCGACAGTCCAGCCGCCTATGATCGGGTTGGCAATGCGGTTTCCCGCTAAAAAGGGTCGCCCATGCCCGAACGGCAGATCATAGGTTCCGCTCAGGTGAAATACCTGCCGAATATCGAACGAACTCGGAAAATAGTTCAGATGCGTATTGCGCAGGGTGTAATACCCCGGCGCGCTGTTGCCGGAGGCGTTGTTTCCACCGCCGCCATAAAACCCGGGAGCCGTACTTCCCTGCACATTGTTTTCCAGCGAATGGGACAAGGTATAGTTCGCGTCGAATTGCATCCCGTGGTTGAGATGTTGCCTGAACTCCGCCTGCAGCGCGTTGTAGTTTGAATACCCTTTGTTCGTCATCTCGAAGATCCCTTGCCCTGCCGCAAATGGATTCGCCTGGAAAAAGTTGATGGGATACGTTCCACTCGCAGGTGATCCCACTGTGTTGCATCCGCTGAAGCTTGAAATCATCGAGCACAAATAGCTCGAATTCCCTGCCAGAGCATTCGCAAACGCGCCCGCCTGCCCCTGTTGAAGATATGTGATGAATTGGCCGTTCGTATAGTTTTGGGCTGCCCCCGTAGCAGCGAAGGCCTGGTCCAGGATCGGCGTAGGCTGTGGTCCCTGGAAGGTCGTTCCTCCCGATGCGGCAAGATTAGCTTGCGCCGCCTGAAACTCTTTAAGGAAGCCGTTTTCAAAGATGTTCACTTCGTTGTAATTGACGCCGAGCCACTGGTCTTTCGAAACGTTCCCCACATAGCGCACCTCGATCACATTGTTTGGGCTCAGCGCGCGTTGAATTCCAACCTGCCACGATTCAACATAGGGCTGTTTGATGTGCGGATCGAAAGTCAAATACGACGTTCCACTGAACGCCTGATACGACTCGGGAATCACCGACTGAAACGGCGAAGGCGAGGTTGATGTCAATGCCGGAAGCCCTCCGCCAAGAATCACAGAACCGGCATCATAGAATCCAGGCGCGGGCGTGGATCCCGTGGGAGCCACCGGGTTGGCATAGTAATAGGTGTTGAAGTTCGCTCCGTTATTCGAACCAAAGTTCCAGAAATTCTGTGCGCCTTCCGTAAAATTCTTGAACGTATAACTGGCGCGGATTACCGTGGCACCATTGCCGAAAAGCCTTCCCAACACACTGCCGGGATCACCTTGCGGGTTCCAGGCGACTCCAACATTGGGCTCAGGATGGAAATAGGTGGGGCCGTATGCCTCGGGCGAAGGTCCTTCCACCGGATTTGCGACTCCATTCAACACGCCAGGTTGGAAAATATCTCCCACGCCCGTAGGACCCCACAGATCCGCCACAGTCGGATGAGTGTAGAAACCGGTCTCATCCTTTGACGCGCCGGTAAAGTCCCAACGTAGACCAGCGTTCAAAGTCACCGTCGGCTTTAACTTCCACGAATCTTCAAAGAACAGCGCAGTCTGGTTTAAACGCTCATGCAAGTCAAAGGAAATTCCCGGACTGAATTGCTTGGTTTTTGCGTCAACAAATTCGCCTAGGCTGTAGTAAGTCATCCGCCCCGTCAAAGTCGCATACAAGCCTTCCACGTCACCCACTGCAGAGGCAGGTGCATTTGCCGGAAGCGAGTTCACAAGAGCATTGGTGACAGGATCTCCTGATGAAATCCCGTTCACACCGATATACGGGACAAACTGGTTGTTGTAATAGTGATCGATCTCCGTGGCGCTCTCAACGCCCATCGCCATCGTGTGCCGGCCGCGCTGCCAATTGACGTCATCCTTCACGCTCAGGACCGGATAAAGCGAACCACCCTTCAAGCTATTGAATCCGTTCACGCCGCTATTCAGACCAAAGCCAAAAGCTAGGTCGCCCTGTTGCACCATCGCCGCTGTCGGCGTATCGATGCCCTGCGAATTATACGTAAATCCTGTATAAAGGTACCCCACACGGAACGCGTTAACGAGGTTCGGCTTGATGTCCCAGTCGAATCCAGTGACAATCTGATAATTCCGTTCCACGTTGCTGTATGCCTGGTTCGCGTATTGAGCACCGGGATAGGGCGGGCCGCCTGCGTTGGTGTTGTAGGAATTCGATTCGTTTGCCGACGCCGTAAAGCGAAGGTTCTGCGTCATGTTGTAATCCAACCGCAGAGTCGGATACTTGTTCACCGTGTAAGCCTGGTTAAGAAAATTGAGATTGTTGTGGTTCACATCAACTGGAGTGATTGTGGCCCCCGCCGCACCGTAAGTCGCTTCGATATTTGCCAGATCGGTCGCAATTAGTGGGTTGATAGTCCCCGAGCAGGTTGAGCATCCCGCGCTTTGACCCGCTTGCAAAACGTTGTCCGTCTGTGGAGTGGTTGAATTCGTCGGAATGAACGTGTAGACGCCCGTCAATGCCAGCGGCGTAGCCACTGTCGTCGAGATCGTTGTTTTTTGCGGTTCTCGGAAATTCGCAAGGCTGGCAAAAAAGAACAGCTTGTCCTTCAGAATCGGCCCCCCTACATTTCCGCCAAAATCGTTGATGATTAGCTTAGAGCGAGGGATTCCAATGTCGTTGTTGTACCAACTGTTCGCATTCAGAAAATCACTGCGATAATCCTCAAACAACTGCCCGTGAAAGCCGTTCGTTCCGCGCTTGGTCACGAACCCGATATCCATAGCGGCGGTCCCACCCTTGCTGGCGTCCAGTTCACCCGCCTGCACCGTCATTTCCTGCACATCTTCAAGTCGATTCGTCGTCGAGGGCCCATCGTAATCAAATCCTGAGCTCTTGTTCCGATTCGTCATCGTTGAAAAACCGTTCGCGCTGATGTCCACGGCGCCGCCAGGAAGGTTGTTGAAGTTGTTGCCTACCGCGCCAGGAACAAGAAAGGCCAGCGGGAATAGATCGCGGGCAAATACTGGCAGATCTTCCACCTGCTTCAAATCGATCGTTGTGGAGAGAGTATTTTCGGTCGTATCGAGCAGTGGACTACTGTCGCCCGAAACCGCGACCGTTTGTGTCGCTGCGCCAACGGCTAGCGTCACTCTGAGGTCGGTCGTCTGGTTGGTCTGAATTGTCACCGAAGGGTAGAGTTGCGTCTCAAATCCGCTCTTGCTCACTGTCAGCGAGTAATGCGCAGGATTCAGAAACGATAGGACCGCGTCACCCGCACCCTTGCTGGTTGCTGTGTGGATATCGTTGGTTTCCAGATCCTTCAGTACAAGCTGAGCTCCGTTCACAGCTGCCCCGGTTGGATCCTGCACCGTAACGTTGAGGGCGCCAGTCGACATGTCTTGCGCTACCACTGTAGGTGTCATGAATCCGCCGAACAGCAACGCACAGGAACCAACGAGGCCTGCAAACCTGCGGCGCAGGGCGGGCGCAAGAATGCTCGCTCGCCTGCCCTCCTCGATCTTGCTTCGGCTCTCTGGCTGTGATTTGTACTGATCCCCAATCCAGCTCATGAACCGACAAAATTCTTGCGTCCTCATATCCTCTCCTCCAATACGAGTCTTGCCGCAGTGCAATTCCTTGCGATCGAGTGAGTGCCAGGGAAGCCTTTACTCGGCACAGCAGAAATCGCTGCTCACGCCTCAGGTTGCTCGCCGCAAGGGGAAGTCATTGTGCGAAGCTCCGTCCCAAGAAAACGCATTCTCGCATCGCACTTGGAACGAAATTATGTATTTATTTTTGTATTTAATGCAAGCGAATTATTTCCACACAATGGAAAGCTGTTCCTGCTCCTTGCTCCAGCGCGCAGACGCCGAATTTTCTTTCGACCGCGCTCAGCCTCTACCAGAATTCACTTGCATCTATCTAACTTTCAATAACTTACATGGCTCACCAAGCTTTGGTCCGGCTGCACATTCCAGTCTGGAGTTGGCTCATTCCGGAGATTGCGCACAAAGAAGTCCATCAGCTTCCGCTCCCCGTAACGGCCTCCCGCTCCATGTCCGCCACCCGGCACAAAGAGCAGATCGAAGTCTTTCCCCGCTTTAATCAACCGATCCACAACTTGAAGAGTTGTCGCAGGATCGACGTTTTTGTCCATCTCACCCATCACAAGCATCAGCTTGCCCTGAAGCCGCCAAGCGTTATCGGCATTCGATGATTCCGAATACCATGGACCCACCGGCCAACCCATCCACTGCTCGTTCCACCAGATCTTGTCCATCCGGTTGTCGTGGCTTCCTGAGTTGGCTACTGCAACTTTGTAAAACTCGGGATGAAACAGCAACGCTCCCATCGCACTTTGACCCCCGGCCGATGTGCCGAAGACACCGACCCTTGAAATGTCGTACCACGGATAGCTCGCGGCCACTGCCTTGTGCCACAAAATACGATCCGCAAATCCTGCATCCTTCAGGTTGTGCCATGCCACGTCATGAAATGCGCGAGAACGATTGTTCGTGCCCATCCCATCGATCTGCACTACAACAAAGCCGAGCGCGGTGAGTGGTTCCACGCGCACCGAAAAGCTCTTCGGCACAAACGAGCCTTGAGGGCCCGCGTAGATGTCTTCGATGACCGGATATTTCTTGGCAGGATCGAAATTCAGCGGCCGATGAATAACTCCCCATATCTGCGTCTTCCCATCGCGCCCCGCTGCGTGAAACGGTTCAGATGGCTGCCAACCCGCCGCCTTCAATTTCGCGTCATCCGCGGTCTCAACAGTCATTACAACGCTCGCATCACTGGCACGATGCAACTCCATTACTGGCGCCAGATCGATCCGCGAATAGGTGTCGATGTAGTACTTTCCGTCTTCCGAATAGGACAGCACATGATTTGCTTTGACCGGACTCATCGGAGTCAAACCCGCGCCGTCAAATCCAACACGATACGCATGCACGAAGTAGGGGTCTTCGTCGGGATCCATTCCGCTGGCCTCAAAGTAGATCTCGCGGCTTTTCTCATCCACGCGATCCACTGCTCGCACAACCCAATTTCCGTGCGTAATCTGGCGAATTAGACCACCGGTATGTCCGTCGAAGAGGTAGAGGTGCTCCCACCCATCGCGCTCTGAAGCCCAGATGATTTGTTTCCCGTCGTCAATGTCTTCCCGGTAATACTTGCCATGGTCAAACTGGTTGGACGTCAGCGGTTCGTAGTTGATGAACGTGTCGCTGTTCTCTTCGATCAGTGTCCGGGCGCTCCCGGTTTTTGCATCCACTTCGATCAACCGATAAAGTTGATGCCCGCGCTGGTTGTATTCGAAAGTAAATCCGCGTGAATCTTTCCACCATGCAATCGAAAGCATCTCGTATGGACTGGGAAAGAGCGAGTTTTCGATCGGCACCTCGTGATGCTCCGCCACGTCAAATAGCACCGGCTGATAAAGCGAAAGCGTGTCTCCGGCCTTTGGATAGACCATGGACGAATACTTTGGTTGCAGCTGATCCGCGGGCGACGATTCAACGTAGTGAACCTCGCGCTTGTACCCAGGCCTGATTTTGTATGCCGCCAGCCGCTTCGAATCGGGCGACCACACTAGTGTGCTGATCGCGTAATAGTTATCTTCCGAACCATCCTCACTTAAAACCTGAGTCTGGCCATTCACATCCGCGGGCTTTGTATGCGTCGAACGCACCGCAACGTTGTAGTTTTCAACGAAAGCCTGCCAATTGCCGTCTGGCGATACGACAGAGTGCGCAACACCATTTTCGGGTGCCGGTGTTGAGTCGTATCCTCCATCGTCGTCATCGGACTCTTCTCGCCCCGGTCTCTTTGCACATGTGTAAGCTGAAAGATCACACCGCCAGCGCTCCTTGCCACGGGCAAATTCGAGCGCTGTCCCGCCGTCGCTGATTCGATAGCGCTCCAATGGCAGCGCATCCGCTTTCACGGGCTCACCAAATTCTTTACTCAGAACATCGGCAAGACGCGCATGGTCGAAGGCCGGCTCCCGTGTCTGCCTCTCCGCGTCCACCAGCACAAATTCATGTCCGGTCGTGATGGTTCGTCGGTAGATAAACCGATCGGTGCCCTCAATCCAATGCGGATCGTCGGGCAGATGTTGAACCAGCCCCCTGTACTTCTCCTGCAGACTCAGCGCGCGCTCGTAGTCCGTCACCGACAACTGAGCAAACATCCTCGACGCGAACGCCATGGCAATTAAAAACGGCCATACGAACCGCGAGCAGTATGAGCTGAACTTGAAGTACCGGACAGCATCGGTGAGGCCCCGCCTTTCTCCCAGTGAAAGCATCAAGTTGTTCCCCTTTAAATTGGGATTGCCCACCGCGTTCTCAGGGCTGGGCCTCTTGCGGAATCAGGTGTGAATTGGCTCGGGGACATCGGATTGTGCCGCTACTGTCGACACCGCTGCAGGAAACACGGGTGGGCGCGTTCCTGCTGTTTGCCACCCGTAAAGATATTCCGCCGCTGCTCCACAGACGCGACCTTGGCACGCACCCATGCCGCATCGAGCCAGTAGTTTGGCTTCGCGCCAACTTCCGCACTCCTTCAAAGCGCCGTGCGCCACACCTTCGCAACGGCACACCAACGTTTCCGGCCTAGAAAGAGTGCGCAGTTCGTCGCGCAATGCAAACGTTTGCTCCATTTGCCTGGCGAATTTTCGCAGCCGATCAACTCGCTTCGTCAGCATAGTTGCCCGATCTTTGCGCACTGCTGCCATCCAACCAGCAACTTCGCCCTCGAGCAATGCCTTCTCCAAACCGCCAATTCCGGTCAGTTCCCCCGCGCAGGCAATGTCCTGCATCGAGCTTTGCTGCAGCCGATTCACGACAACAAACCCGTTCGCGACTCTGCAACCGAGTAGGTGCGGCAGTTCCAGATTCGGCACCAAGTGAAAGCCACATGCCAACCAATCGCATGTGTGTGTCCACTCTTTGCGTCCATCCGTGATCGTCACACTTTCAAACTTGTCGGATCCGCTTGCACGCGTAACCCAGCAACCAGTGCGATAAGGCGCGCCAAGAGTCTTACCTCGATAGCACGCCCCTTCCATCAACTTCTCAGGATGTTTGGCCAGCGAAAGTCCGAACTTCATCAATCTCGAGAAATCCACCTGCTCGTAAATCCCCTCGATCTTGGCTCCCGCGTGAGCTAATCCAGCAGCAACAGCCAGCAACAGCGGCCCGGTTCCTGCAACTACTACGCGCTTGCCTCGCGCCTCAAGTCCCGACTTCACTAAAGCTTGCAGCCCACCCACTCCCATCACTCCCGGCAATGTCCAGCCCGGAAAGGGAAGAAAGCGTTCTCGCGCCCCGGTTGCCAAGATAAGCTTGTGGAATCTGAGATCTTGCACTTCCCCATCCCGCTCCAACCGAAGCGTGGAGGCTTCGAGCCGGTCAATCGCTTGCCAGCCTGACCACACCTCGCAGGCAGTGCGCTCGAGTCGACGACTCCACTCCAGATACGCGTGGCTGTGCGGATACTTCCGTGCCGAGTCCGCACCAAAGCCTCTCCATATTTGGCCTCCCGGCTTTGCATTGTCATCAAGCAGGCAAACATGCAGGCCTGCTTCAGCCGCAATCGTCGCTGCGGCGATTCCGCCCGGACCCGCTCCCGCCACAATCACATCGAACGAAGCGCTCATTCCGTCACGACTTCCATCGCCGGTGAGCAAAACACCTGGCAAGTCCGGCAGTGCGGCACGCCATTCACCGTTGCGCGGCACTCCATGCAGATGCCCATCCCGCAAAACGGAGCACGCGCATCGCCCTTCACCGATCGACGGCACGGTTCGTTCGCCATCATCATTGCTGCGGCAACACTCACGTTTTCCGTCACCAGCAGAGGCCGCCCGTTTACCGTGATGGTGAAAGCCTCAGTCATCGATCATGTCCAATTCTTGCCCGAAGCGGAGACAACTAGCGCATAAACTCGGGCCCGTACTACTCCCCAAATCGCGTACAATTTTGTATATCAGAGAAGCAAATTGATTGAAAGCGCAAGCTCGAGAGCGCAAATCGCTGTCGCCCTTTAACGATTTCCGTAATACCCTAAATTCCGTCCGCCTTGTTCTTCCGCGCGCGAACGACAAAGTACACCGGCACACCAAGCATCACGATTCCGAATCCAGGCCACGTTGTCGTTGGTCGATAGATCAGGAGCACCATCAGAACCGTTGCAGCGCCAAGCAGATAGAGTGCCGGCACAACTGGATATCCCCATGTTCGATAGGGCCGCTTCGCTTCCGGCCGGGTAATTCGCAGGCGAAAAACACCCGCAATCGTCAAGATGTAAAACATCAGGGCCGCCGAGATCACATATTCGAGCAGATCGTTATAGACGTTCCCGTATTGACCGGTAGCGGGGTCGAACGTGCGCGGCAAGACCAACAGCACAGCCCAACCACACTGCAGCAGTAGCGCCCATCCCGGAACATGCGCTGCGTTCAAGCGCTTCGCAATCCGCAAAAAAAGGCCATCCTTGGCCATCGCATACGAGGCGCGCGCCCCCGCGAGCGTCAAAGCATTGGCCGTGCCAAATGTGGACACCATGATCGCCGCGGCCATGATTTCCGCCCCAAAGCGCGGAAAGACGAGCCGCACCACCGCAGTCGCAATCCGATCATTCGCAACATGCTGCATCGTTGCCATCGGAAGCGAGAACAGATAGGCAACATTCGCCAAAAGATAAAGCAGAATCACCAGCGTAGTCCCAATCACCAGTGCCAATGGCAGATTACGCCGGGGATCTCTCACTTCCGCCGCGACAAACGTGATGTTGTGCCAGGAGTCGGCCGAAAAAAGCGAACCGCTTTGAGAAATGCAGATCGCCAAAAACAATCCCATTGCGGTCGTTGCAAACAGGTCCGGCTCCAAAGGCTCAGACGGCTTAGCTTGCCAAATCTGGCCAAAATTTGCGCGGATTGACGCGGCATTGGCCGCGAAAGTCATTCCGAGAACAATCAAGGCGAGTAGGGCGCCAATCTTCGCAACGGTGAAGACATTCTGCACGGCCCTTCCGTATTCCAGACCTCGACTGTTGGTCAATGTCAGCAGAAAGATTGCGCCAATCGCCATTGCCTGCGCTGTAGATAGAGAAACCGCGTAGTGATTTGAGAGATGGACGGGGGCGATCAGATAATTCGATTCAGAGATCGACGGCAAAAGCACGCCCGCGAATCGGGCAAAGGCGATATTCACCGCGGCAATCGTCCCTGTCTGGATCACCGTCCACAAAGTCCAGCCGTATAGAAATCCCCACAGCGGCGAAAATGCTTCTCGCAGGTAGATGTACATGCCTCCTGCTTGTGGCATCATCGCCGCCAATTCTCCGTAACTTAACGCGCCGCAAATCGTTAGGATCCCGGTCAAGAGCCATGCCCCAAGCAACCCACCGGCACTGCCAATCTGCCGCGACATCTCCGCAGAAACGATAAAGATGCCCGACCCGATCATGACACCGACCACCATCATCACCGAGTCGAAAAGCCCCAGACCACGAAGAAACTCTGGAGCGCTGTTCTCGCGTGGCGATTCTTTATCCATGGCCATCTCCGGTAACCTCGTTGCCAGACGGTTCGCCTCTCCAAGCGCCAACTTTCCATTCTCTGTAACTTCGAACAACCAGCGTCGTCAGCGCATCGATGCTGCAATTTGGGAATGGGAGTTTCTCTTTACATGGGAATTCAGCACGATCGAATGCAATTTAGTATACAATTCATCTCTGTTCGGCGAGTATTAGGAACGACGAAAATCCCCAGCATGTCGGACATCTCCGGCCTTTTCCCATTCAGGCCGACCTCATCAAATGGCCAGGGGGCGAAATGAAGATGTCGAATTGGATCGGGCGCGCAGTTTGCGTCTTGATGGTTGTGACGGTAACAGCGCATCGCCTCGCAGCAGCTAGAGCTGCTGAATCTCCAGCCGCTGAAGCCCGCATGCCGGCTGTCATCGAACAATTCACGGCCGACGAACGCGCCCTTGATCGAACCTATTCGGCAGCAGTTTCACCAGTGTGCGTTGCTCGCTTTGAGAAGTTCTACGCCGACACTCAGAATTCGCTTGCCGAAATTCATTTTGATACCCTCTCGCACGAAGACCAGGTCGACTATCTCCTCCTCAAGAGCCTCGTCACTTCGAAATCTCACCAGCTCGCAATTGAAAAGAGGCGCATGGCGGAAATGGAGCCCCTGCTTCCCTTCGCAAAGACCATTGGCGAATTGATGGAAGCGAAGCGGCTCATGGAGCGCCCTGATGCGGAAAAGGATGCTGCCACTTTGTCACAAATGGTGAAACAAATTGCAGCCGCCCGTGAAAGGCTTGATCCGAAACCAAAGAGTGCGGCTTCGGGAGAGACACCGCTACGGCCCAAAATCGAGCCCGTGGTTGCCAACCGCGCCGTTCTCGCAACCACTGAACTCGAGGCCAATCTTCATGAATGGTTCGATGAGTACAACGGGTACGACCCGACGTTTACCTGGTGGATCGATCAGCCTTTCAAAGAGGCGGAGGAGGCTCTTAAAGGCTACAAGGACTTCCTCAAAGAAAAGCTGATCGGTATTGGGCCAGATGACAAGACAACCATCATCGGCGATCCGGTGGGGCGTGATGCGCTCATGGACGACCTTGCCGACAACATGATTCCGTATACCCCTGAAGAACTCATCGCCATCGCACAGACTGAATACGACTGGTGCATGCGCGAAATGCTCAAGGCATCCAGCGAAATGGGCTTTGGCATTGATTGGCACGCCGCCGTCGAAAAAGTGAAGCAGATGCACGTTCCCCCGGGCGAGCAACCGGAGCTGATCCGCAAGCTCGTTGTCGAAGGCAGCGATTTCGTCAAGCAGAATCAACTGGTCACGGTACCGCCTCTTGCCGACGAAACCTGGCGCATGATCATGATGACGCCGGAGCGTCAGCTGGTGAACCCGTTCTTCACCGGTGGCAACGAAATCAGCGTCTCCTATCCCACTGACACCATGACCTACGAACAGCGCGAAATGAGCATGCGCGGCAACAACATTCCTTTTGCGCACGCCACCGCCTTTCACGAGATGATTCCCGGCCACTTTCTCCAGTTCTACATGGCGGCTCGCTATCGCCCTTATCGGCGCGCGTTCGAAACGCCTTTCTGGATGGAGGGCAATTCGCTCTGGTGGGAAATGCTTTTCTGGGACAAGGGCTTTGACAAAACGCCCGAGGAGCGCGTCGGCGCTCTTGTCTGGCGGATGCATCGCTCCGCACGAATCATCTTCACTATGAACTTCCACCTCGGTCATTGGTCCCCCACGCAGTGCGTTCAGTTCCTCATCGACAATGTCGGCTTCGAACCAGACAACGCAACGGCAGAAGTCCGTCGCTCCTTCGACGGGTCCGTGGGACCTCTCTATCAAAGTGCCTACCTGCTTGGAGCCTTGCAGTTTCGCGCGTTGCATCATGAACTCGTCGACTCAAAGAAGATGACCGATCGAGAGTTTCACGACACCATCCTGCACGAAAGCTCCATGCCCATCGAACTACTTCGTTCCGACATCGAAAATCAAAAACTTTCGCCCGATTTCAAGACAAGCTGGAAGTTCTATGGCGAACACCCCACACATCCTTAGCAAGAATCGCCACACCCAAAACCATGCGCGACAACCGAATCGAGAGACTGCATGGACAGGAGACGATTTCTCCAGGTCGTTGCCGCAAGCGCTTCGACTCTCAATCAATTGAATGCTTTCGGTGAAGTCTCGGTCCGCACAGAGCCTGCGCCCGGGTCGCTAACGGGAATCGTCCCTGCCAATCAGGCTTCCGTCGACGGCCACACCCTTGTCTGCGCCTTTGCGCGGCGCGGCGAGACTTGGGAGGTGTACGAGGACCTTCGCGTGCGCGATGGAGCGATAACCTTTATCTCCTCGAATGGCCCCGCGCGGGTGCTTCCAAAAACTGCCGAAGCCACTTTCGCTGAAGATGGAGCTCCATACCTGGGTCTCAGTCTCAAGGACATCGGAACCTCGGCTGCAGATCTCCTCGCAGACAAGCTCCTCGCCCACGGCGATCCCGACGAAGACCAGGTGCGGCGTGCAGCCCCGCCCATGGATTCTGCACAACCGACGGGACGCGGTTATCGTCCGTCCTGGAACACGATCGTTGGAACTCGCGAATGCATCGATACCATGCCCGTTTATCCCAGCGGCAATACGCGAACCTATCACCCGGTTCAGTACTTCAAGGAACTCACACAGGAGCGAGCCGCTAAGCGATACGAAGGCCTCGTCGGCGGATGGATGCCGGCTGTTCGAAAAGTTCTGCCTGGCGAAGGAAACTCCGTCTACGAAGTGGTTGTCTTCGGCGACGTTCTCGCGCGCGATCGCTTCATCGTTCAAACCTGGCATCGGGCTTCGCATATTAAAGATGGCAGGATCCTCAAGGTTAAATACGGCCACAGCTATCCCGCCTTCACCCGCCGCCGACAAGATCCTGAACCTCAAGAGTTCTACCTCGCACTTCTCGAATTCACCGAATACTGGGAGCGCTTGCTCCATGACGTCGCTCCGGTCACGCTCCCCGACGCAAGCTGGTCCCACATGGTGCGCCACGCTTTTGCCAAAGAGCAGATGGTGAAACCCGGCGGCGTTTACCCCAAGTATGGAGCCGTCGACCGCGACTACTATGGGCCGGAGTACGACGGCTTCCAGGATATCTTCACGATGTCTCTCTACGCCAATCTCGAGTGCGGTCGCTTCGA
The DNA here is from genome assembly GCA_035487015.1 of Occallatibacter sp. Classification (GTDB taxonomy): domain Bacteria; phylum Acidobacteriota; class Terriglobia; order Terriglobales; family Acidobacteriaceae; genus Telmatobacter. The sequence continues at coordinate 90,570 of DATHMP010000071.1, forward strand.
GCAGGCACACGATATTCTCGACAACTATCTGTCTGACTTTGTCGACGACCGCGGAATGGTGAACATGCGCGGCCCTGAAACCGCACAACTTGGCCTCACGCTCTCCCTCATCGCACGCCACTACAACTACACACGCGACAAGGCGCTGCTCCTCAAGCATCGTGCAAAAATCGAGGCTACAGCTGCGCTCCTCGCCGAACTCCACGACGAGTCGCTTAAGCTGCCAATGTCCGATGCAGGTTACGGCTTGATTTGCGGCTGGTGCGAGTCGGACTCTTGTCTGATGCCCGATCCTTCCATCTGGTGGAAGCCGTATTTCTCCAACAGCGCCTTCACTGTGCGAGGATGGCGCGACATCAGCACAACCTGGGCCAAACTTCGGGCAGACGGAATGGAATCCGCCGCAGCCAACTGGAAACGGCGCAGCGACCAGCTGCAGGCCGCATTGATTTGCAGCATCGATGCCAATACACGCAAGGAAATGAATCCGCCATACATTGGCCCGCTGCCGGGTGCCAAGCTCACGTTTCGCGAGTCGATTCAGCAGGAACATCCCAGCGAGCAAGGCTGGCCCCATCGCAGTTACGCCGAATTACTGCAACCTGCGGTGCTCCAGCACGCGCAGGAAAACTTGGTGATCGATTGCATGCGCACCTATGGAGCCACAACGCTCGGCGTAGTCGCGAACGTCGAACCGCCGCATTCCAATGGCCGCGATATCCTCGGTTTTATTTCCTACGGATATGCGCAAACCCTCCTGCGCCTCGACCGCATCGAGGAGTATTTGCTCTTTCTCTATTCGCACCGCTATCACGATCACTCCCGTGGCAGTTGGACGGCGGGCGAGGTCTCTGGAATCGCCGGCGACGGCACACTGTTTTGCATCCCCGCGCAGTTGACCATTCCAATGCTTGTGCGCTGGATGCTCGTCTTCGAGGATCCCGATGAAGACACTCTCTACTTCGGCCGTGCTCTTCCTCGCACCTGGCTCGCCTCGGGCAAACCCATTGGCATCGAGAAGGCCCCCACCCGCTGGGGACGGGTCAGCTTCCATGTCACTCGGCGCGGCGAGAACCAACTGGCCGCAGACATTGCACTCGCTGAACACGACGCGCCGCCTGCCAGGCTTCAAGTCAGCTTCCGTCTGCCCGAAGGAAAAGCCTTTGCGGGCGTCACCGTCAACGGCCGCCCCGTGGAACCGGGCGGCCCTCGAAAAGATGCGGCAATCTTCGACACTCGCGGTGAACGAACTTTCGAAGTGATCGCAAACATCCATTGACAGTGTCGCGTCCAATGCCGCATCGTAGCGTTGTTGGATTGTACGCAAGATTGTATTTTTTGAACCGGCGAGCCACACATCGACCGGGGAATAGGGTCGAAATTGGAGAAGTTCCCATGAATCGTAGCTTGACACGTAGAAGATTTCTCGGCAGCATGGCCGCCGTCAGCGCTACCGGTCTGCTTCAGGCAAGCTCACGAGCCGACGAGCACACAAAGGCCACAGGGCAGATTTCCGAAGACACTGAAGTCCGCACCTTAACCAATGCTGAAGTCGCCAAAGTCCATTGGAAAGCCAAACCATTTTCCATGACGGATGTGCGACTGCTCCCTAGCTACTGGAAAGACACCATGGAGCTGAATCGCAGCTTCCTCTATTCGCTTCCCAACGAGCGCTTGGCACACAATTTCCGCGTAACCGCCGGCATTCCTTCCGATGCGGACCCGCTTGGCGGATGGGAAGCCCCCGATTGCGAATTGCGCGGTCACTATGTGGGCCACTACCTCTCGTCGTGCGCGCTCATGCACGCCGGCACGGGCGATCAGTTCATCGCCATTAAGGCTGCCGAACTCGTGACCATGCTCGCGGAATGCCAGGCAAAGGATGGCTACCTCGGCGCTTATCCGGCCACTTTCTATGACCGCCTGCGCAGTCATCAGCGGGTCTGGGCGCCCTTTTACACCTACCACAAGATCATGGCCGGCCTCATTGACATGTATCAGCACACCGGCAATCAAAAAGCCCTCGACATGGCGCTGCGCATGGCCGACTGGGCCGATGTCTACGCACGGTCATTCGCTGACGAAGACTGGCAGCACGTGCTTTTGGTCGAGCACGGGGGCATGAACGAAGCGTCCTTTAATCTTTATGCCATCACCGGCAAACCAAAGTATCGCGATCTTGGATATCGTTTCGAGCACAAGAAGATCTTCGCCCCCCTCGCGGAAAACGATGACAAACTCGAGGGCAATCACGCCAACACCAACATACCCAAGATCATCGGTGCCGCGCGCGGCTATGAGCTCACCGGCGACGATCGCTACCGGCAAATCAGTGAGAACTTCTATCGCATCGTCGCTGAACATCATGCCTACTGCACTGGCGGGACAAGCAACGGCGAGATGTGGCATAAGGCAGACGCAATCGCCACTGAACTAGGTCCCGCAGCCGAAGAATGCTGCTGCTCTTACAACATGATGAAGCTCACGCGCCATCTATTCGGCCAGGAACCCGACGCAAAGTTCTTTGATTACTACGAGCGCCTCTTGATGAATGTCCGCTACGGCACCCAAGATCGCAATGGAATGCTCATGTATTACGTTCCGCTCGAGCCCGGCAAGTACAAGACCTTCGGCACCGTCTTTGGTTCTTTCTGGTGCTGCACCGGAACCGGTTCCGAGGAGTATTCCAAGCTCAACGACTCAATCTACTTCCACGACGACGATTCAGTTTTCGTGAATCTCTTCGTTCCATCAATCCTCGATTGGCGCGAGCGCGGCCTCAAGCTACGGCAGGAAACCAAACTTCCCTACGACGATCGCATTGCGTTTACAGTTGAAGGTGCGCCCGCAATAGCTACATCACTTAAACTTCGCATCCCCTATTGGGCTACAGCAGGCGTGCAGGTCAGCATCAACGGCGAAGTGCAGAACGTCACTGCCGCCCCATCCACCTACATCGTGCTTTCCCACGAGTGGAAAGCCGACGATAAAATTACAGTCGATATGCCGATGACACTCCGCGTCTGTCCCGCGCCGGATGACAAGCAGGTTCAGGCTGCCATGTATGGCCCCCTCGTCCTGGCCGCACGTCTGGGCACTGAGGGGCTTACTACATCCATGATCTATGGCGACAACGGCCCGCGCGGGTCTGACGATGGATACCCGATGCCGACGGTAGACCTGCGTCCTCATCCCCACCATGGAGAAAACGGAGCCCTAGTGCCGCCGGCTCCAGTTCCTGCAGACGCGCTCTGGTTCGAACAATCCGACGCTTCACCCTTCTATCGCCTGCAATTCCGCACCAAAGGACGAAGCCCCAATCACACGCTTGTGCCCCTCAACGAGATCATGGATGAGCGCTATTCGGTCTATTTGCGCACCATTCAAAGCGACTAACGCAGCTCTGCGCCATTCCCCGTGGCTCCTTCACGGCGTTGAAATGGCGCAGAATTTGCGAGTCGCTTTCCATCCTGTCCGCTTTGCCTCAGAAAGCCGGCGGTCCGCCCGTGACGGACAGCGAAACTTTGCTCTGGTTCTCAAGAGCAGTCCATAGCATGTATCCCGGCCCTGTGCTCGAAGTCAGAAACGGCGTGAGTGCCGCCACGGCCGAGTTTGGCCCGTTATACACCGCATTCAGGCCATCGTTCTGCTCATAGGCCAAATTGTTCGCCGGATTCGTATTGCTGATTACGCGGCCCAGCACTCGATGCTCCGCCTCAATGCCCATAATCGACGCCGCCACCTTTGCAAAGTAGTCCAACTGCTCCGCCGTGTATCGGCTGCCATCACGATCGCACCAGTACCCGCCGGAGTTTCGCGCAGCAGCTGACTTCACTGCGAATTCCTGGATTGCATTGAGATAGGCGCCAATGAATGCATTCTCCAGTGCATTCAGCAGTCCGGTGAACGCACCTAGCTTCGTAAAGCTTCCCGCCGGAAAGTAAAACGTCTGCACCGGGTCTGCACTTGCCTCTGTTATGTCAAGCAGCGACCGGAACAAATTGGCATGCGCAATCTCTTCGCTCAGCGCAGCCTGAACATAGTTCACATTTCCCAGGTTCCCGGCGCTCGTCACGTCAGTTGCCGTGCCTCCCGGCCCGGCAAGGTTCGGATCCTGGATGACTGGACCGATCAGCCCGTTGTAATAAAACGTGGTGGCAAGATCTTCCGCAATCAGCGCCGCGGTAAAAATCTCCTTCACTGTGTCTTTCGCCTGCTCCGCCTCTTCAGTCCTCTCCGCCGCCGCCTCGTGCTCGGCCAGCGCTTTCTGCGTTCCGCCAATAGCCAATGTGACTGCCGCTGCTCCCAGACCCGCAATTCCAGCCTGGCTCAGAAATGTGCGCCGTCCCAGTCGTGCCCGCGCTGGCGTTTCCACTGCTCCGTCCCGCTCTTTGTTGACCATACGACCTCTCTTTTCTTGCCTGTGGCTATTCGAGCTGTTTCTTCTGATCGAGGATTCGAAACGCTCCCACGGCGGGAGCGAATGGGTGGACACTTAGTCCTTCCCGCCAGACGAACGTCCCCTCGACCCCGCTGGATTGGGATTGTTGGCGATTTATTTGGCATCTAAGCTTTAAGAAGCTGCCAAGTTCCGATTCGCACGAAGTTTTCCGGATTCTGGTAGCCTCTTCGAGAGGTGAAACATGCGAACATTTAGAGCTCTTAGCTTGCTTGTGCTCACTTGTCTCCTTTGCGGAATTGGAGCCAAATCTCCGGCCCAGGTTGCAGTAAGCATTGGAGCTGCCCCCGTTTGTCCTTACGGCTACTTTGACTACGCACCCTATGACTGCGCTCCCTATGGCTATTACGGACCAGATTGGTTCGTGGGTGGCCTCTTCATCGGCGCGGGACCATGGTTCCATGGTCCCCGCGGCTTTTACGGCCACGTCGACAACCGCTGGGATCCCCACCACGGTTATGCCGGACCGCTTCCAGCGCGCGGAGACCACCCGTTCACCCACTTCCACGCCAATGAGGCTCGCGATGGACGCGGTCACATCGGCAATGCGGGTCACGACGGCGGCAACGAACACAGCGCAGGATTCCACGGAGGCGGACGTCCCGGCGGTCATCGCTAACCAAATTTTCGCTTCATGTATGCAAAAAGGGCGGAGCCTAAGCTCTGCCCTTTCTTTTGCCTACGCGCTATTCCTCGCCGCTTGAAGACAACCAAAATCCGCCCCCACGCCTCGAACCAATAGGTTCAACTCAAAAAGGTATGCGGTATCAGAAAAGCTTAATCCGCTAACACGCGATCCGCAGCCGAAGGAGAATTGACATGCGCAAAGTCTTCAAGAGCTTCGCTCCTCTGGTCCTTGCAGCTGCGACCGCTGTCCCGATCATGATCGCGGGCTGCACCGTCCATGCCGGATACTACGATCCCTACTACCACGATTACCACCCCGTGCAGGGCGAAGTCGTGTACTACAACCAGTGGGAGCATGACACTCATCGCGATCATGTGGAACTTAAGAGCCGCAACAAGGCCGATCAGAAGGAATACTGGGACTGGCGACATAGCCACGACGACCATCACTAGAACTCCAAGCATGATCTGTCGTGTACATCGGTGATCAGTTGTGTATTTCGGTTTGGACTGCCCTCAGCCCCGAGGGTAGTCCGACCCAGCCCTTTCGGGAATGCTCTCGAAGACGACATCGGGCGAAAGCACAGAGCAGGTACTCAATCGAACATCCTTGCGCCGTCCGCTTCATGCAGTCGACCGGCCAGAGAACGATACGACGAACTCAAATTGTCACGGAAATTTGGTGCCGAAGAAGGGACTCGAACCCCCACACCCTTGCGAGTACGTGGACCTGAACCACGCGCGTCTGCCAATTCCGCCACTTCGGCACGGGACACTCATCTGGCCAGAAAAACCAGACAGGCAGCATCTCTGAGTCTCGCAAAAGCGGCCTGCCCTGTCAAATAACGCAACCCTCTTGCTTACCGCCGTTTCAACCCCTCCAGCTCCTCCAGCGTCCTCGGCCAGTCCGACCCCAGCAGCCGCGACAAACCTCGATCCGCCAGCACCTTGCCCCCCGTCTGGCACTTCGCGCAGTAGTTCGTCTCGTTGTCCGCATAGCGAATCCGCTGCACCTTCTCGCCACACCGCGGACACGGCTGTCCGAATCGCCCATGCACCGCCATGTCCGGGCGGAATGCCGTCACCTTCTCTGGAAATTTCCCCTTCGCTTCCGATTGCAGCCGATCAATCCACAGAGTCATCGTCTCCCGTGTCGCCCCGTAAAGTCGCTCCCACTCCTCGGCCTTCAACTTGTGCGTTTGCGCCAGGGGCGATAGCTGCGCTGCATGCAGAATCTCATCCGAATACGCATTGCCCACGCCGCTGATCACCCGCGGATCTGTAAGCGCCCGCTTCAAAGTCCGATTCTCATAGCTCAGAGCAGCGCGAAATCTCTCCAGATCGGTATCGAAAACTTCAACTCCGCCGGGATCCATCGCGCGCAGTGCATCTTTTCCGCGCACCATGTGCAGCGACGCCCGCCGCTTCGATCCAGCCTCCGTCAGCAACAGCGATCCACTCGAGAAGTCCAGGGCGAGGAGCGCATTCTTTCCTGCCAGCTTCGCTCCCGCAGCCTTCCAGTGCAGCCGCCCCGCAATCATCAGGTGGAACACCAGCCAAACATCGTTGTCTGTTCCGATCGCAATGCGCTTCCCAATGCGCCGCACTGCCGTTACCGTCTTCCCTTCCGCAGCACTCACCGGAGGATCCACGGTCCGAAGAACAAACACACTGCCCAGCCGCACGTGCTCCAGCACCTGCCCCAGCACTCGCGATTCCAGCGCCGAAATGTATGCAGTAATGTCAGGAAGTTCCGGCATGATTCATAGCTTGACGCCCGCTCGCCCACCTGCACAACGCAGAAATACAGCCTCAGCCAATCACCGCGTTATCAATCAGCCTGGTCTTGCCCACCCACGCCGCCACTGCAAACAGCGTCCCAGGTTTCGCAGTCTCAACGGGCTCCAGCGTCGCCCAGTCCACCAATTCCAAATAGTCCAAGCGCACCGCCGGCTCCTTCGCAACCTCGGCATGCGCCGCATCAAGCAGCACATCCCGCCGCCGCTCGCCATCCGCCACGAGATTCTCCACGCGCCGCACCGCGCAGCTCAATACCAGCGCCTGTCGCCTCTCCTCTGCACTCAAATACACATTGCGCGAGCTCACCGCCAATCCGTCGGCTTCGCGCGCAATGGGACACACCACAATTTCCGTCCCGATGCGCAGGTCCGTGGCCATGCGCCGCAGCACCGCCACCTGCGCTGCATCTTTTTGTCCGAAATATGCCCTGTCCGCATCGGCCGCAATCAGCAACTTTGTCACTACCGTGGCCACGCCGCGAAAATGCCCCGGCCGCGACGCGCCATCCAGCCGTCCGCTCAAACCTTCCACTTCAACGAACGTCGTCGCACCCGCCGGATACATTTCTTCCACCGCCGGAGCAAACACTGCGTCCGCGCGTTCGCGTTCCGCCAATGCACAGTCCGCCTCAAACGTCCGCGGATAGCGCGCAAAATCTTCCTGTGGCCCAAACTGCGTTGGATTCACAAAGATCGTCACGACCACCACATCGCACCGCTGCCGCGCCGCGCGTATCAGCGACGCATGGCCCTCGTGCAGGGCCCCCATCGTCGGCACCAGCCCAATCGTCTTTCCGGCGGTGTGTTGGGTCCGTGCAAACTGCCGCAAGTCAAGAACCGTGCGAAGCACCATCAGGCTTTGCGCACCGCGTGCAGCTTCGACTCGGCGCTCTGTTCCATTGCGCTCCGCACAGTTCCTGGCAAGTGATAGCTCTCTTCGTCTGAAGGAAACGCGTGGTGCTCAACGTCTTCGCGATAGTGCTCAATCGCCTCGCGCAGCAGTGCCGATGCATCCGCGTAGCGCCGCACAAACTTTGCTGCCGGCGCAAACGTCAGGTTCACCATGTCGTGGAAGACCAGGATCTGCCCATCGCAATCCGGCCCGGCGCCTATCCCGATGGTCGGAATCGGTAACTCCGCCGTCAGCGCCTTTGCGACTTCACGCGGCACGCCTTCCAGCACCAGCGCCCCTGCCCCCGCATTCGCCTGCGCCCGCGCATGAGTCGCCAGTTGCATCGCCGCTTCTTCCGTTCGCGCCTGTACGCGATACCCGCCCATGCGATGCACGCTCTGCGGTGTCAAACCCAGGTGCCCCACTACAGGAATCTCCGCCGCCGTCAGCGCTTGCACCAACTCCACGCGCGGTCCTTCAATCTTCACTGCTTCCGCGCCCGCCTCTTTCACAAAGCGCACCGCGTTGGCCACACCCTCGGCCACCGTTCCGTGATAGCTCCCAAACGGCATGTCGGCTACCACCAGCGCGCGCCGCACCGCGCGTCGCACTGCACGGGTATGATGCAGCATCTCGTCCACTGTCACGGCCAGCGTGTTCTCGTGACCCAGCACAACCATGGCCAACGAATCGCCCACCAGCACCAGGTCGATGCCGGCCTCATCCACCAGTCGCGACGTCGCGTAGTCGTACGCTGTCAGCGCAGAAATGGGCTTGCCCTGCCGCTTCATCTCGGCAAGTGCTGGCATGGTCACTTTTGTCACAGGAAAGCCGGCAGAAGAGCCTCCACCAGCGGGAAAGTTCGTAAGACTCATGATTTCTCCAGTGCCGCTCCGTCTACTCAGGATGCGACCCGTACAGCGAAAGTATACGCCCGGCACGGCCTTCTCTTCAAAACAGCCTTCTCGTGCACCGCTCACCTTTCCATGCCCACAAAGAGAATGGGACCGCGGTGCGCAGCACCTTGCTCAGCCCCACCCTCACACCGCACAATCTCTGCAGTCATGCTTTCGCCCTTAGCTACCGGCTTTTACGCGAGCCTCGGTGCGGCTGCGGCCGCCGGCCTCGCTTTCGGCGGATTCACCTACGCCTCCGTCTGGCCAACCTCGCAAATCTTCGGTCCCACCCTCATCGCTCCCCCGCGACCCGGCGAGCTCGCCCTCACCTTCGACGACGGCCCCAACCCCGCCTGGACTCCGCGCCTCCTCGACATCCTCGTCAGGCACAACATCCACGCCACTTTCTTTATGGTCGGCAGTTTCGCACAGGCAGAACCCGCGCTTGCACGCCGCGTCGCCGATGCCGGCCATCTCATCGGCAATCACTCCTGGGATCACCCCAACCTCGCCCGCACCGCATCAGCCGAAGTCCGCAATCAGCTCGCCCGCACCAGCGATACGCTCACTCAAATTCTCGGCGCACCCGTCCGTTTCTTCCGGCCACCTTATGGTGCGCGCCGCCCCGCAGTCCTGCGTATCGCACGTACCCTCTGCCTTACGCCCGTGACATGGAACGCCATGACCAGCGATTGGGTCGACCCCTCTGCCGATCACATTGCTTCTGAATTGACAAAGAAAATCGATCGCAACCAGCAGCGCGGATTCGCCACCAACATCGTCCTTCACGATGGCAAGCACGACGAACTTGGCGCCAATCGCGGACCCTCGGTCAATGCAGCAGGCCAGCTACTCGCCAGCTATACGCCCACCCACAAATTCGTCACGCTCGACGCATGGGTGCCTGCGCCGTCACAGCCTTAGCCTTTCGCCGCAACAAGCGCCGCCTTCGCCGCTTCAATCGTCGCCTTCACTTCCGCGTCGCTATGCGCTGTGCTCAGAAAAGCCGCTTCATACTGTGACGGTGGTAGCCACACACCTTGTTCCAACATCGCGCGATAGAATCGCCCGAAGGCCGCCGTATCGCTCTTTGCCGCCCCGTCGAAATCCACCACCGGCTCCGGCCTAAAGAACCATGTCCACATCGCACCCACGCGATTCAGCGTCAGCGGCACACCCGCTTTCTCCGCCTCCGTGTAAACGCCTTCCGCAAGCGCCTTTGCTGTCGCTTCCAGTTTCGGATACACTTCGTCCGCATGTTCCTGCAGATACGCGATCGTTGCGCTCCCCGCGGCCATCGCCAACGGATTCCCGCTCAGCGTTCCAGCCTGGTAAACCGGCCCCAGAGGCGCAAGGAGGTCCATCAAACTCCGTTTCCCCCCAAACACCCCTACCGGCAAACCGCCGCCCACAATCTTTCCCAGCGTCACTAGGTCTGGATCGATTCTGTACCGTTCGCACGCTCCGCCCAGCGCCACCCGAAACCCTGTCATCACTTCATCCACAATCATCAGCGCGCCTTCGCGCCTTGTCAGCTCACGCAGCCCCTCCAGATACCCCGGCATCGGCGGAATACATCCCGCATTCCCCACCACCGGCTCCAGAATCACCGCCGCAATCGCATTAGGATGCGCATCAAACGCCGCTTCCACCGCGCCCAGATCGTTATAGGGCAGCGCATGGGTCAGCGCTGCAATCTCTTCCGGCACACCCGCCGATCCCGGAATCCCAAACGTCGCCACCCCCGAGCCCGCCTTCACCAGCAACCCATCGGCATGCCCGTGATAGCAGCCTTCAAACTTGATCACAATCTTGCGCCTGGTCGCCGCACGCGCCAGCCGAATCGCTGACATCGTCGCTTCCGTCCCCGAGCTCACAAACCGCATCTTTTCCAGCGCCGGATAGCACGCCACAATCCGCTCCGCCAGGTCCGCCTCGACCGCCGTCGACGCCCCATAGCTCGCCGATTTCCGCGCAGCCCGCTCAATCGCCTCCACCACCGGCTCGAAGGCATGCCCCAGGATCATCGGCCCCCACGAGCCGAAATAGTCGATATACCGGTTCCCATCTGCGTCTTCCAGCCACGCGCCCTTGGCCCGCTCCACAAAAGGTGGCGCTCCGCCTACCGCGCGAAATGCTCGAACCGGCGAATTCACTCCGCCCGGAAAATACCGCTCCGCCCGCTGCTGCAATGCTTGAGACTGGGTGTGGATCAACGGCTGTGTTTTGGTGCTCATCGTGCGTTCAGTATAGTGGGCAGGACGCGCGCCCATCTCCACCGCTTTGAATCCCGGGCCGCGCCAAACTCATCGGCTATCTATATGGTCGAGAATATCGACGAACGATTTACCGACCTCGGCTCGCGCCTGCTCGTCCTCTTCGACGGCCACTGCGGCTTTTGCAATCGCACCATCCGCTGGTTCCTGCGCCGCGACCGCAACGACCGCCTGCGCTTCATTCCTTCTGAATCGCCGCGTGTTGCCGCGCTTCTTACCCGCCACGGTTTCGCCACATTCGACTCCCACTCCAGGCCCGACACCATCGTCGCCGTGCGCAATCCCGGCACTCCTTCCGAAAAAGTCTTCCTTCGCTCCGACGCCGGAGTCGCCCTGCTCACTGCGTTACCCCAGCCCTGTCACTTCTTGGGAACCCTGCTGCGTGTCACCCCACGCCCCATCCGAGATCTGGGCTACCGCTTCATCGCCCGCATTCGCTACTGCATCTGGGGCCACTATGACACCTGCCCGCTCCCCACGCCTGCTGAGCGCGCCCACTTTCTCGAATAGATAAGCCCCTGCCATTTGCTTCCCTGCGCGGCCATACCTTGACCTTCTACAGCTCATGGGATATATGTAGAAGCCATAGGCATGAAGAAGGCCGACGAAAAATTCGACCTCCCGCAGGGCACGCTCGACCTCCTCATCATGAGAGTCGTCGCACTTGGCCCCATTCACGGCTATGCCATCGCGCAAAGAATTCAACAGATGTCGCGCGATGCGCTCCAGGTGCAGCAGGGATCGCTCTATCCGGCCCTTCACCGCCTCGAGTACAAAAAGTTCCTTGCCGCGCGCTGGAAACCATCCGAGACTGGGCGCGAAGCCAAGTTCTATGAACTCACCGCCACTGGTCGAGCCCACCTCAAGGCCGAAACCGAAAGCTGGTCGCGCCTTACTGATGTAGTCGGCCTCATCCTCAAAGGCACGCTGGAGGGAATCTAATGAGTTGGCTCGTGAGACTCTTCGCGCGCAAGCGCATGGAAACTGACCTCGACAAAGAACTGCGCTTCCACTTCGAATCCCAGGTTGCCGACAAGGTGCGCTCCGGCATCCCCGAAAATGAAGCCCGTCGTCTCACGCGAATCGAGTTCGGCGGCCTCGAGCAGATAAAAGAAGATTGCCGCGAGAGCCGGGGCACCATGTGGGTCGAATCGCTTGCCCAGGACATTCGCTATGGCGTACGCCAGCTTTGCAAGGCACCCGGTTTTACATCCATCGCGATCCTTTCCCTCACTCTCGGCATCGGAGCCAACACCGCGATCTTCACGCTGCTCAATGCCATCCTGCTCCGCCCGCTCCCCGTCGAGAACCCCAAGCAGCTTCTCTTATTTGGAGATGGCCGGGCGGCAGGCAGCACTCAGGCAGTCCCCGATGAAAGCTGGAGACTATTCTCCGACGCCTTCTTTCACGACTTCCGCCAGAAAAACGCTTCTTTCTCCGGGATCGCCGCAGTCGATAGCACGCAGTTCGCTACCAAAGCTTCCATCGCCGGCTCCGCTTACCAAACAGCCCACGTCGACCTCGTCTCCGGCAGCTACTTCTCCGTCCTTGGCGTCCCCGCCTTCACCGGCCGGACGATCGATGAAGCCGACGACGCCACACCCGGGGCCGGCCCCGTTGCGGTCGCCAGCTTCTCCTGGTTTCAACGGCATTTCAATGGCAATCCTTCCGCACTCGGCAAAGTGATTCGCATCCAGACCCACGACTACACGCTCGTGGGAGTGGCCAAGCCGGGATTCACTGGCATCACGGTCGGGCAATCGACTGATCTCTGGATCCCGCTTTCCATGGAGAAGGCCTTCGACCGTCCCGGATGGAATGGCATCGGCGACAAGCTCTTTCAATCGCTCCTTCTCATCGGAAGACTCAAGCCCGGCACCACTCCGGCCCAGGCCGTCGCCGAAACCAATCTGCTGTTTCAGCAAATCATTCGCAGCTACCTCGGACCACAACCTTCCGCGAAGCACCTCGCCGACCTTTCCCATGCCAGTGTTGAACTCACTCCGGGCGGTCTTGGGATTTCTCCCTTGCGATTCCAGTATTCGTTGCCGCTCGAAATTCTCATGGCTATTGTGGCGCTCGTGCTGCTCATCGCCTGCGCCAATATCGCAAACATGCTTTTGGCCCGCGGAGTGGCTCGCACGCGTGAAGTGGCTGTGCGCATGGCTCTGGGAGCCTCGCGCCGGCGCATTGCCGTTCAACTGCTCACCGAATCCGCTCTTCTCGCTTTTCTTGGCGCAGCCGCGGGTGTCGGACTGGCGTGGAAGGCGAGCGCAATGCTGCTCAACATGGCTACTCCCGGCCCCGATCCCGTACCAATCAACCTCGAGCCGGACTTCCGCGTGCTCACTTTCACTCTCGGCGTCACCGTCATCACAGCCCTACTCTTCGGCTGCCTGCCTGCCTTCCGCGCCAGTGGCGTTGAATTCACCCCCGCCCTCAAAGAGGGTCGCGGAGTTTCCTCCGCCTCTTCGCGTGGCACATTGGCTCGTTCACTCATCGTCGGCCAGGTCGCTCTCTCCGTCTTGTTGCTCGTCGTCGCTGGCCTCTTTGTCCGCAGCCTGATTCACCTCTACGGCGTCGATACCGGCTTCGACAAGCACAACGTGCTTGTCTTCGCCCTCGACTCCAGCACCGCCAATCTTTCCCACGGAACCGACGAGATCCGTTCCGTCCGCCTGCAGGAGCAAATCGAAGATCACGTGAAGGCCCTACCCGGCGTACAGTCCGACAGTTTCTCCTTCTTCGCATTTCATGACGGAGGATGGAACGACCAGGTCCTTGTCCAGGGCATTCCGCGCACACCCGCGAACGGCGAGCCGGTCGCCTTCAACATCACCGGTAACGGCTTCTTCTCCGCGATGGGCATTCCTCTTCTCGAAGGACGCACCTTCAACTCCGAAGATCAGGAACACTCACCCAAAGTTGCCGTCATCAACGAAACCATGGCGCGCCGCTTCTTTCCCAACGGTTCGCCCATCGGACATCGCTTCTCCATCGGCGAGGCACCCGACCATCCCGGCGAAATCCTGGTGATCGGCGTCGTGAAAGACGCGAAATACTTCAGCCTGAAGGAAAACTCGCAGATGGCTGCCTATTTTCCCTGCACCCAGAGTCCCGGCTTCTTCGGCAACTTTGTGGTGCGCTTTGCGCCCGGGGCCAATCCGCAGGAAATCATCTCCAGGACCCGCCTTGCCGTCGCCGCCGTCAACTCCAACATTCTCGTCAATGACGTGAGCAGCCTCGAAGAACTCGTCGACCGCTCCATAGCCCAACAGGCTCTGATTGCCCGGCTCACCACTTTCTTCGGGATCCTCGCTGTCTTCCTCGCCTGCATCGGAATCTACGGCTTGCTTTCCTATTCGGTCGCCCGACGTACCAGCGAATTGGGCATCCGTCTCGCCCTCGGCGCGCAATCGCGCACCTTGCTCTGGCTGGTCCTGCGCGAATCGATTCTGCTCCTGGCACTCGGCCTGGCCATCGGCATTCCCATCGCCCTCAGTTCCACGCGCATCCTCGCGACTCTGCTTTACCAGCTAAGCCCGCTTGACCCCGCTGCCATCGTCATAGCAATCGTCACCGTCACCCTCATGACCCTCGCCGCTGCATGGCTCCCGGCACTTCGCGCCACCAGGATCGACCCCTTGCAGGCGTTGCGTACCGAATAATTCGCAGGCTCACGATGAGTGATTTCTCGCAATGCACTCATCGTCCCACCGGTCTCTCGCTCCACTAGAACTCACGATCACCGGCATTCCCATCCCGCCTGCCCTTCCACACCAACATCAGATTCATCCCAATGGAGAGCCCCATCATCAGCCCAATGGTCGCGTCCAGCCATGCATGCCCTGGGCCATGCGCAGGACGCGCGAAATTCCAAAGCAACAACCCCGCCACCAGCGCAAAACTCGCCAACGCTCTCAGCCACGGGCTCCGGCCATCCTGTCTGCTCACAACACACATCGCACGTCTCCCTCAATCCCTCATCCGATACCACAGCATCATTCCCAACTTCGTCGCGACCATCGCCGCCAGCACCGCAAACAAGTCCCAGCTCTCCACGTGCTGCACAAGCAGCCGGTACTCAAAAATTCCGCCCGCGGCCAGTGCGCCCACAATGCCGGCCACGCTCGTTGACCGCCTCCGGTGCTCCAGAAACCGCTCGTCCACAAACTTCCCCAAAATCGGTACCCTGCTCAGCGGATGACTCATCGTTCGCTCTCCAGTTTGAAAATCTCATCGGTCCCGCACCCAAACACCCGTGCAAACGTCAAAGCCAGTGCCAGGCTCGGCACATACCGGTTTCGCTCAATCGAGTTGATGCTCTGCCGCGAAACTCCCGCCGCCTTCGCAAGCTCTTCCTGCGTCCAGCCACGTTCCCCCCGTAGCTCCTTTACTCGATTTACAACGCCCGGCTCCATGTAAAGCTCGCTTTCCATCTCAACATAGCCTGACAACACCTCAATGTCAAGCTAGCTTGCCATCGCGCCACGAGAATATCCTCAGCTTTTGAACACTCATCCACGCCCGCCCCCACCCTGCATTCCCTCCAAACCCTGCTATCATCGACCTTTCCAGCCTGTGGTTCCGGCTCTCATTCCATCCGAAAAAGGCTCCGCCGTGCCTGACGTCTCCAAACCCAAGCCCATCACGTACGCCGACGCCGGGGTCGACATCACCTCTGGCGACCGCACCAAGGAACGCATCAAGTACCTGGCGCAGAAAACCTTTAATCGCAATGTCTTAGGCGGCATCGGTGGATTCGGCGCCCTCTTTCGCCTCGACCTGCAGCGCTGGAAAAACCCCATCCTTGTCAGCTCGGCCGACGGCGTCGGCACCAAGCTCAAAATTGCATTCGCCCTCGGCCTCCACCAGACCGTCGGTGCCGACCTCGTCAACCATTGCGTCAACGACGTCGCCGTCCAGGGTGCCACGCCCCTTTTCTTCCTAGATTACTTCGCCTCCGGCAAACTCGATCCCGATGTCACCGAGTCCGTCGTCTCCGGCCTCGCCGACGCGTGCCGCGTCAATGGCTGTGCCCTCATCGGCGGCGAAACCGCCCAGATGCCCGGCTTCTACGCCGACGGCGAATACGACCTCGCGGGCTTCATAGTTGGCGCCGTCGACCGCGACAAAATGATCACCGGCGCCGGCATCAAACCGGGCGACGTCCTCATCGGAATTCCCTCCACCGGCCTCCACACCAACGGCTACTCGCTCGCCCGCAAGCTCCTCTTCGAAGTCGGCGGCTACAAGCCCACGCAATATGTCACCGCCATCAAGGAGAAAGCCGGCGCCGCGCTCATGAAGACGCACCGCAGCTACCTCCACGTCATTCAAAAGCTGGTCACCGCCGGACTCACCACCGGCATGGCCCACATCACCGGCGGCGGCATCACCGAAAACCTTCCCCGCATTCTGCCCAAAGGAACCGGCGCTCAAATCGAGATCGGCTCCTGGCCCGTGCTGCCGATCTTCGAACACCTCCGCGAGCTCGGCCAGGTTTCGCAGGACGAAATGATGCGCACCTTCAACATGGGCGTCGGCCTCATCGCCGCCATCCCCGCCGCCAAGTTCACGCGCGCCAAGTCGCTCCTCGACCGCGCCGAAGAGAAATTCCACGTCATCGGCCGCGTCGTCAAAGGCGACCACCGCGTCCAGTACACCTGAGTTTCTGACGGAAGGAGCGTGGGGTTTTAACCCCACGAAACAAAGCCCGCGAAAGAATTGGGGCTTCAGCCCCGGAGGAAACATGAAGGGTACGGGCTTTAGCCCGTACATCGATCCCCTGGCAATAGATGCGGGGCTTAATCCCCTGAGGGCAAACCGCTGCAACCACAAATTCCAACCTCGCACGATGAAGGCGCGCGACACGCCCGCCCGCCCCTCCGGCTAGGAGTCCTGCTCTCCGGCCGCGGCTCCAACTTCCTCGCCATTGCCCAATCCATTCGCGAAGGCCGTCTCCCCGGTGTCGAAATCGCCGTCGTCATTACCAACATCGGCGGCGCTGCTGGAATTACCGCTGCGGCCCAATTGGGTTTGCCGTATGCATTACACGTCTCCAAAGGGAGAACGCGAGAAGTCCACGACGCCGACGTCGCCGCCACCCTCCGCGACCACCGCGTCGACCTCGTCATCCTCGCCGGCTATATGCGCCTGCTCTCGCCCCAGTTCATTGCCGCCTTCCCCAACCGCATCCTCAATATCCACCCGTCG
>DATHMP010000072.1:0-125007 GCA_035487015.1 Occallatibacter sp.
GCTTGCTACGTCTTCGACCACAGTGCCGGCGCGTTTATCGGATCGGCTCCGCATGGCCTCGACGGTCAGCCGCTCGATTCTGCCGCGGACAAATCCGAAGTTCCAAGCCTCGTTCTGGACGCCGCCCTCGATCCCCGGGAATTCGCCGAACGCATCGATCGCATTCACGAGTGGATTCGCGCCGGCGACGTATATCAGCTCAACTTCACGTTTCCGCTCAGTGGCCGCTTTACCGGCAGTCCCGCGGCGCTCTATGCGCAGCTCTCCCAGCGCCAGCCTGTCGACTACGCTGCCTTCCTCCACTGGCGTCCGGGTCGTCACATTCTCAGTTTCTCCCCCGAGCTCTTTTTCCGCATGGATCAGCTGGACGCATCGCGCCGCATCACCACGCGTCCCATGAAAGGCACTGCACGCCGCGGGCGAACCACGGCGGAGGACGCGCAGTGCGCCGATCGCCTTTGCAACGACACCAAGAATCGCGCCGAAAATGTGATGATCGTCGACCTGTTGCGCAACGATCTCGGCCGGCTCTGCACCTTCGGAAGCATCGAAGTCAGCGACCTGTTCGCTGTCGAACGGCTGCCAACGCTTTGGCAGATGACTTCAACGGTTTCGGGTACACTGCGGCCCGAAGTTGGTCTTCGTGACACACTACGGGCGCTGTTTCCCTGCGGCTCCATTACAGGAGCACCGAAAGTTCGAGCGATGCAGTTGCTTGCTCAAATCGAAGACCGTCCGCGCGGCGTCTATACCGGCGCCATCGGCTTCTTTTCGCGCGAGCAGGCAATCTTCAATGTCGCCATTCGTACGCTGACCCTGGAAGGCGATCATGCGCGCCTCGGCGTGGGCAGCGGCATTGTCATCGATTCGCAGGCCGCAGACGAGTACCGCGAGTGCCTGCTGAAAGCCGAATTCCTTACGCGAGCTGTCGAGCCGTTTTCGTTGATCGAAACCATGCTCTGGCAAGGAAACTATCCGCTCCTCGAACTGCACTTCGACCGCCTGCAGGATTCGGCAGCCTACTTCGGATTTACCTTCGATCGTAACGAGATTCGATCGTCGCTACTTTCTGTTGCCGCGACGCTCTCCGCTGAAACGCCGCAACGCGTGCGGATGTTGCTCTCGCCCGACGGCACCACGCACCTGACCCACGAACCGCTGCCGCCTGCACCGCCTGAATTGCAAGCCGTCCGTGTCTGCTTTGCACCACAGCGCACCGACGCGCGCGATCGCTTTCTCTATCACAAGACAACGAACCGCCGGCTTTACTCTGCGACCTTGAAGGCCGCTCAAAGAGCGGGCTTTGCCGACGCGCTCTTTCTCAATCTCGATGGCCAAGTGACCGAAGGCGCAATTCATACCATCTTTGTTGAAAAGGCCGGCCGCTGGTTCACTCCGCCCATCGAGTGCGGCGTATTGCCCGGAGTGCAGCGACGTCACCTGATTGCCACGCGCCCCGATGTGGAAGAACGCAGCCTCACGCTGGAAGATCTGAAGACGGCCGACGCGGTTTATCTCGCCAATGCCGTGCGCGGCGCGCGCCGGGTTACGATCGACTGGACGCACCGTCTGGCGCCTCCCGAGTGATACAACGGGAATGCAGTTTCCGGGGGCCGTCGCGGATGCGGTTGTTGAACAAAACCCTGATTTCGATCGCTTCGGTACTGGTCTGCGCTTCTGTCTCAGCTGCCCAAACCGCTGAGCAGGCGTGGTTGAAATACCGCGGAGGCGAGGCGCAGCCGCCAATTCCAAAGACAATTCGCGTCCTGGGCAAGAGCATGTTGGAGCAATCTGCGCGCGACGAGCTGCTGCGGGGTCTCAGCGGAATTGTTGGAGAACCGCGTTCGGCGGGCGAAATTCTGCTTGGCACCGCGGAAGAAATTCATGCAGCAGATCCGCATCTTTCTCTGCCCGCGTCGCTCGGCCCCGACGACTATTCGATCGAAGCAGTCCAAGGCAACAATCGCCCCCGCCTCATCGTTGCGGGCGGCAGCGATCGTGGCGCGCTCTACGGCGCTTTCGCTTTGCTGCGCGCTCTTGCACAGGGAGAAGGTGTTGCGGCGATGCCCAGCATCCACCACCCCGCACTCTCCATCCGCTGGGTCGACGAGTGGGACAACATCGATGGCACCATCGAACGCGGATACGCCGGTCGCAGTCTCTTCTTCGATAACGGCCACGTCCGCAACGACATGAAGCCGGTCGCAGACTATGCGCGGCTGCTTGCGTCGGTCGGCATCAACGGCTGCAATCTCAATAACGTCAACAACGCTGCGCCCTTTCTAATGCCCGAGATGCTTCAGGGTATTGCTCGCGTGGCTGACACGATGCGGCCCTGGGGCGTGCGCGTCGCGCTCTCGGTCGACATCGCCAGTCCGCAGAAGATCGGCGGCCTCGCCACGTACGATCCGCTCGATCCGGCAGTCCGGCAATGGTGGGCAGCCAAGGTCGATGCCATCTACAAGCTCATTCCCGATTTCGCGGGCTTCACGGTCAAAGCCGACAGTGAGGGGCAGCCCGGGCCCGCAAACTATGGCCGCACCCCAGCCGACGCCGCCAACACTCTGGCCGCCGCGCTTGAGCCGCATGGAGGGGTCGTGCTCTACCGCGCATTCGTCTACAACCATCACCTCGACTGGCAGGACCCCAAAGCCGACCGCGCCCGCGCGGCCTACGACATCTTCCATCCCCTCGACGGCAAGTTTGCACCCAATGTCATTGTGCAAACCAAGGAAGGCCCCATCGACTTCCAGGCGCGCGAGCCGGTCTCGCCGCTCTTCGGCGGCCTCACGAAAACTCACCAGGCCATGGAGCTGCAGATCACGCAGGAATACACAGGCCAGCAGCGTCATCTTGTTTACCTCGCGCCGATGTGGAAACAGGTTCTCGACTTCGACATGCGCGTGGGCGGCGCCTCGACACCGGTCCACGAGATTTTGCGCCAAGGAGAGCTCGGTGGAATCGTCGGCGTTGCGGGCGTGGGGCAGGATGCGTGGCTCGGCTCGCCGCTCGCTCTCGCCAATCTCTACGCTTTCGGCCGTCTCGCGTGGGATCCAAGCCTGACCCCCGAGCAAATTGCCGATGAGTGGATTCGACAGACGATCAGCACCGACAAGGACGTGGTCCAAAAGGTAGAGAAAATGCTGATGCAGTCGTGGCCTGCCTACGAGAGCTATACCGGCCCGCTCGGCTTGCAAACGCTGACCGACATTACCGGCAGCCACTACGGCCCGAACGTTGAAAGCAGCGAGCGCAATGGTTGGGGACAGTGGCACAACGCCGATCACGAGGGCGTGGGCTTCGATCGCAGCGTTGCGACCGGGACGGGCTTTACCGGGCAGTATCCGCCGGAGGTCGCGCGCGCCTACGAGTCCGCTGCCACAACGCCCGACGATCTGCTGCTCTTCTTCCACCACGTGCCCTACACGTACAAGCTGCACGACGGAAAGACTGTCATCCAGTACCTCTACGACTCTCACTATGCCGGCGCCGCGCAGGCCGCCGGGTTCGTGCGCGACTGGCAATCACTCCAGGGCCGCATCGATCCTGCACTGTATGCCAATGTGTTGCCGCGCTTGGAATACCAGGCCGGGCACGCCATTGTGTGGCGAGATGCCATCACGCAATACTTCCTCAAGCTCAGCGGAATCCCCGACGAGCAGGGTCGTGCCGGCCACTACCCCGGCCGCCTTGAAGCTGAAGATGCGCGCCTCACCGGCTACAAAGTCATCGAAGTCACGCCGTGGGAAGACGCATCCTTGGGCAAAGCCGTCGCGTGCGATCAGGAGCCAGTCCAGGATGAAAAACAGCGAAGCTGCACTGCGGACTGGACGTACTCGGGGAACCCAGGCCGCTTCGACGTCGCAGTTCAGTACTTCGATCTGCAGGGTGGGGTCGCGCATTTCACGCTCGACGTGAACGACAGGCAAGTCGCATCTTGGGCTGCCGACGCCACACTGCCCTCGCGTCGCCCGAACGGCGACAACTCCACGCGCTTCACCGCGCACTCCGTCGATCTCCATCCCGGAGACGTGCTTCGCTTGGAAGGGACGCCGGATGGCGCCGACCCCGCCGCGTTGGACTACATCGAATTGGAACCGTCGGAACAAGACTCCACGGCGGTCGCTGCCCTCAACTCCGCCCTCACCGCCGATTTCGCCCGCCTCGCACCGCAGACCATCCAACCCGCCGACGGCTACATCCAGCATCCCTATCTCATCCCCGCTGGCTATTACCCGCAAATGTGGGACTGGGACGGATTCTTCATCGGCCTGCACTGGGCCAACCAGGATCCTGCGAACGCGAAGTACCTGCGCGACTGGGCGCTCAGCTTTGCGGGCTCGACCGACAAGGATGGCTACGTCCCCGGCTGCATCACTTCGAAAGGTCCGCGCCCGCTCTTCGGCAAATTCGCCATGAAGCCGTTTCTCGCGCAGGGTGCGCTCATTGCCTCGCAGGATCTGCACGACTACGAATGGCTGCGGCCCCTGTGGCCGGCGATGCAGCGCGTTCTTGCCTACCGCAAGCGCACGCAGTTCGACGCGCACTGGGGCCTCTGGTTCTGGGACAACGCGATGCAGTCCGGTGCGGACAACAATGCAGCGCTCACCAACGATCCCAGGGATCCCAGCGCCATTCTTGCGGTCGATGCCTCGGTGTGGGCGATGCGTGAATACGCTGCCATGGCGGTGCTTGCCGGGCATTTCGGCGACCATGCCGCCGCTCGCGCGTATCGCGCAGAAGCCGCAGCCACGCGCGCCGCAATTTTCAAGAGTCTTTGGGACGCAAAAGACGCCCGCTTCTTCAATCGCCGCCGTGACACAGGGGCACGGATCGAATCCCTCGACTGGACAAGCTTTTTGCCCCTGCTGGACGATGTGCTGCCGCCCGCCGAGGCCCGTCGCGTGATTCGCGAGCATCTCCTCAATCCCGCCGAGATGCGCTCAGCGCACGGCTTTCGCAGTCTTGCCAGGTCCGACCCCGCGTACAACAACGCAGCCATCATCGATCCCTATTCCAACTGGCGCGGCCCCATCTGGATCAACGCCAACTTTCTGGATTGGATGATCCTGCGCCGCTACGGCTTTCGCCACGAAGCCCGTGCGCTTACACTCACACTGGCAGCCGACCTGCATCGCGACATTGAGAAGTGGGGCTTGATGCACGAGGATTACAACGCCGAGACCGGCGATGGCCTCGCGCCCACGCCGGCGCAATCACCGAACGGAAAATTCGCCGGCTTTGTTGGCTGGAACCTGTTGGCCGAAGATATGCTGCAGTGCGAAACGAGTCACGGGCACTGCATGCGGCTCGCCCTCGATTCGCCCTGAGAAGCTGGCCCATTTCGCGGCGTGCGGCTTGAGCCCCGTCCACGCGCAGCTGCGTATCTTCCAGCCCGCAGCTTCTTTGTGCAACACAGTCACAAGCTGTGCTTTTTCCTCCATCGGCACGCCCTTTAGCTTGTAGGTATAGCCAGTGGGCATCACCACGTAGGCCACATCTCCTTCGATCTCGATCCGATAGGCCGGACCATACTTGACATGGGAGTCTGTAACACCGGTGGCGGCCGCATTTTCGTCGAAATCCGCCGCCCAATCCTGTGCTGCACGCGTTCCGTTCCAGACATGCGGAGCAAATTCGTCGATGACCGTAAGGTCGCCCTTGGCATAGGTCGCAAAAGCTGCTTGCGTATCGCCTTTATTAAACGCGTCAACGAACTGGCGAATAGGCGCGGTCACATCGTCGTGGGTCGCTGACAAAGGAGCAGGCACGCACAGCATGCTCGCACAAAAAATGAGCAGCACATATTTCATTTACGTTCTTCCTTGAGTTGGGATTCAAAACTCTGCAGCGGAGTCTCGACACTCGCATCGTACAAGCAGCCCGTTCATCGGAATCTGCTCTGCGCCGTTCCCTCCCGCGGCTCAACCCGCTACTCTAGAAGAACCCCCTCGCACTTTCCCGGAGGAACATGCCGCGCCCACCCGTTCTCTCACGTCGCAAATTCCTTGGCACTGCTACGGCAGCCGCCGGCGCCGCTGCGTTCGTCGCCCCTCCCGCGTCGCACGCATCCCAGGCGGCTTCCGGCGCGAACAACGAAGCCTCGGGCGCGCAGACGCCGCCAGCCATTGCGGCACTCACCGATCTTTCCAGCCAGGCCCGTCCCTTCACCGCGGCCGAGCGCCAGGCCCGCATCGAACGCGCGCGCGATCGAATGAAGCACAACAAGATCGATGCCATCGTTCTCGCCAACAACACTTCATCGTCGGTTTACTTTGCCAACCTGCATCTGTACGGCGGCGAGCGCCTTTGGGCTCTCGTGATTCCCGCGCGCTCCAAGCCCTTCCTCGTCTGCCCCGCGTTCGAAGAAGGCCGGGCGCACGAGCTGCTGGCTTCGGGCCCGCTTGCTGCAGATTGCGACATCCTCACCTGGCAGGAAGAGGAGAGCCCTTACGCGCTGCTCGGCCGGGGCCTTGCCGACCGCGGCCTCAGCTCCGCCACCATCGGCATCGACGAGAACATGGCGTTCGTCTTTGCCGAGGGCATTCGCACCGCCAATCCTCATCTCAACCTGGTCAGCGCCACGCCCGTCACCGCCGGTTGCCGCATGGTCAAGGACCTGCACGAGCTCGAGTGCATGCGCCTGGCCTGCCACGCCACATTGCTGGTCTATCGAGCCGTTGCGCAATCGCTCGTTGCCGGCATGACCACCGTCGACGTCCAGAGCCTCATTGCTGCAGCTTATCGGCGCGTGGGCTTCCAAGGCGAAGCCAGTCTCAACGTCGATGCCTTCACCGCGCTGCCTCACGGGTCGCGCCAGCCGCAGACATTGCGCGAAGGCTCCATCCTCATGCTCGATGACGGCTGCGAAGTCGAAGGCTACACCTCCGACATCACGCGCACCTTCGTCCTCGGTCGACCCACGGCAAAGATGAATGCCGTGTTTGACATCGTCAAGCGCGCGCAAAAGGCTGCGCTGATGACTGCGCGTCCTGGTGTGCCCACCGGCGATGTCGATGCGGCCGCGCGCAAAGTGATCGTCGACGCAGGCTACGGTCCCGGCTTCACTTACTTCACCCATCGCGTCGGCCACGGTATCGGCCTCGATATGCACGAGTGGCCCTACTTCGTGAAAAACAACATGTTCGGCTGGGATCTCAATCCGCGTCTCGAAGCCGGCAATGTGCTCAGCGACGAACCCGGCATTTACATCAAGGGCGAGTTTGGCGTTCGCCTCGAAGACGATCTGCTTGTCAGCTCGGATGGCGCCGTGCTGCTTACCCCGCAAAGCCCTTCGCTCGAAGATCCATTCGGCAATATGGATTGACGAGGCATTTGCGAAGCGCGTGCAAAAGCGCTTACCCGGGGTCCATTCTGAGTTTGCTCAAAACCGATGGCTACGAACTCAAGGCCGACTTCACCATCTTCACCACCGGCAGCACTTCACCATTTCCCAGTGGAACAGCGATGCGCTCCGTCTCCACGTAGCCTTTCAGCCGGTAGAGCGGCACGCCGGTCAGTGTCGATCCCATCTCGAATCGCTGAAATCCCGCTGTTCGCGCGGCGTCTTCCACCGTGGCCAAGATCAGCGATCCCAGCCCCTGCCGCGCAAAATCCGGATGCACAAAGATAGCCCGCACCTTCGCTGCGTCCGTTGCCGGATCCAGAAGTTCCGGCTCACGCACGGCCGCGCGATCCGCTCCAAACAGCGTTTTGCGTTTTGACCAGCCGCCGCAGCCGGCGCACCGTACCTGTCGGCTTTCGTCCGCCGCTTCCGCGATGAAATACGTCCTGTCGCGAAGGAGCTGGGTGTCCAACCCCAGCACCGTACCCAGCGCGCCTTCAATTTGTGCGGGAGTGTAGTCGCCGGCCTGCAGCCCGCGCACGCTCGCTTCAATCAGCGCATGCAAAGCGGGAGTGTCGTCTTCTGTCGCCAGGCGCAGCGTGAATGCGTTCGACATTGGAAGGGTTCGCTTAGAGCGTTTTGCCGGTCACAATCTTGAAAGCCCGTTCGTACGAGCCCATGTCATACACGTTTTTGTAGCCAATGCGTGTCAACTGTTCCTTGGCCTTCCGGCTGCGCAGGCCCGATTGGCAATGCACAAGAATGATGCGCTCCTTGTCCCTCACTTTATTCGGCAGCAACGATTCCACTTCATCCACCGGCATATTGAAGGATTGCGACAAATGCTTGGCCCTGTATTCCTCCGGCGTCCGCACGTCGATAATCATTGCGCCTCTGCGAACATAATCTGACGCTTCTTTCATCGAGACTTGGCCGCTGCGGCGCATGAACATGAAACCCAATACGCCCGCCAAGGCAATAAAATAAATGGTCCAGCCGATCGTGCCCATGTTTTGATGTGCCTCCAGGGGGATGCTTGCGCTGCTCAGGCCCGTTCCACTTCGACCAGCGTTGAATAGAATGTTGCGGCGGCTCCCAGGTCGGTGAGCCGCTCGCTCGTCAGTACATTTACATTGTCGCCGTTTTGCTGCAGTTTTGCCCAGTCGAGCTGGGCCGTCACCACTCCGGCCGGCAGCGCCGCATTCATCAGCACCGTCAGTCGCAATGCCCCGCGGTCATTGAATACCTTCACCGCATCCCCCTCAGCCAGTCCACGGGCGCGAGCGTCGTCAGGATGCATCTCCAGCGCATGCCGCTTGCGCGCCTCCATCTTGCGATGGCCCTCCAGGTTTGCGAACGTCGAATTCATGTAGTTGTCCGCTTTGCGGCTCAAAAACTCCAACGGATAGCGCGCCGCACTCTCACCCCACCTGGATTCAACAGGCGGGTGGAAGGCAGGAAGACTATCGAGTCCCCGGGACGCTAGCGTTTCCGAAAGGAACTCGACCTTTCCTGAAGGCGTCGGCAACGTCTCCGACGTATACGGCATGAAAGGGCTGGTTTCGGGCTCGCGATGGAATGCCAGCGGAATGTGCCCCTTTTCTTCGAGATCTTCGTAGCTGATGTGCTCCATCCCCTTGTTGGTTGAGCGCCTGTCAAGTCCAATTGCCAGCGCCTGCCGAATCATTTGCTCTTCTGTGTCGCGAAAACACGGTTCCGTAAATCCCATCCACTGCGCCAGCTGCCCAAACAGCCACACATTCGACCGCGCTTCACCCGGCGGCTCAATGGCCTTCTGCGAAAGCTGCACAAAGTAGTGACCATAGGCGCCCTGTATGTCCGTGTGCTCCAGGAACGTCGTTGCCGGCAGCACGTAATCCGCGTAGTCCGTGGTGTCGGTAAAGAAAAGCTCGTGGACCACGGTGAAAAGGTCAGGCCGCATCAACCCGCGCTTCACTGCGCTTTGATTGGGGGCCACGGCGCCGGGGTTCGAGTTGTAGACAAACAGTGCCTGCACCGGCGGTCCATCTTCAGGCTTCGCGTCACCACCCTGGCCCAGCTCAGTCAACGCATGGCCAAGCGACGACATGTTCACTACGCGCGCCTGAAAGCCCAGCGGAGAATCCAATGCCAGATCCGGACGCTCCAGTTCCCGCTTGTTCCATGCAAATGCGCCCGATGTTGAGAGCTGGCCGCCGCCGCCGCGATGCTTCCACGCGCCGGTCAACGCCGGCAGCATGGCAATCGCGCGCACCGCCGTGCCGCCGTTCTCGCTGCGCTGCACGCCATAGTTCATGCGCAGGGCCGCGGGCCGCGTTGTCGCATATTCGCGCGCCAGGTGCTCCACTTCGCCGGCCGTCATGCCCGTCCAGTGCGCCACGCGCTCCGGCGTGTATTCGCTTGCGCGTTCGGCGAGCTGCGCAAAGCCGTGGGTCATCGCGTCAATGTACGCGCGATCTTCCAGCCCGTCGCGCAAAATCACGTGCATCATTCCCAGGGCCAGCGCCACATCGGTTCCGGGCCGGATAGCGATGTGCCAGTCTGCCAGCGCCGCCGTCCGCGTTCGGTAGGGATCGATCACGATAAGCCGCGCGCCATTCCGCCGGGCCTGTTCGATCATCGGCCACAGATGCACATTGTTGCCGTGAATGTTCGCGCCCCACGCAAGGACCAGCTTCGCCAGCTTGAAGTCTTCGGTCGGCGTTCCCAGCTTTTTGCCATACACTAGGTTCCACGCAACTCCGCCGGCTTCAGCACAAATGGTGCGGTCTAATTGACTCCCGCCGAGCCGATGAAAGAACCGTCGATCCATCGACCCATAGCCCAGCTGCGCAATGGTGCCCGCATAGCTGTACGGCAAAATCGACTCCGGGCCCCATTCGTCGCTGATCTCCTGCAGCCGCGCGGCAATCGCGCCCAGCGCTTCGTCCCAGCTGATGCGCTCAAATGCTTCATGCTCGTGTCCATGGGCCAGCGGCCCTTTGGGCATTCCGACCTTCCGGCGCATTGGATAGAGAATCCGGTCGGGCGCATACACTCGATCCAGATACTTTGCCACTTTGCCGCACAAAAAACCCTGCGTCACGGGATGCGATGGATCACCCTGCACCTTGATGGCGCGGCCCTGCCCGTCCACGGTCACTTTCACGCCGCACGAGTCCGGGCAGTCGTGCGAACACACGGTGTGCACCACGCGCAATGTTGAAGGTGGGGCCGGGGTAGCCATGTCTTCATTGTAAGCTTGTCGCAGAATCCCCAGCCACGGAGGACCGCTCGTGAAACGCCTGTCGTTCCTGTTCCTAATCTGCATGTTTCCGCCGTGCGCAGCACCGCAAGCGACGCCCGCTCCAGCGCAGGGGTCTGCCGCACCGCAGGTGTCCGGCGATGAGGCCGCCCTTCGCGCCGGGATGCAGGCGCAGGCCGACGCCTGGAACCACGCCGACATCCCCACGTTCATGCAGTCCTATGAAGACTCGCCCGACACCACCTTCATCGGGCTCACGGTCCGCAAGGGATATCAGCCCATTCTCCAGCGCTATCAGGAGAACTACACCACGCGCGAACAGATGGGCACCCTCACCTTCAATGATCTCGATGTGCGCCTTCTGCCTTCCAGTTGCGGCAGCCCTGAGTTGGCGTTGGTCACCGGCAAATTTCACCTTGAACGCAGCGCCCACGGAGACGCGAAAAAGGATGACGGCATCTTTTCGCTCGTCTGGCGCAAGGGTCCCAAAGGCTGGAAAATCATCCTCGACCACACCAGCTGATCCCCAGTCCTGCAGAAATTGATTTCCACTCGTTGCACGGTTCCTGTATCGTCGGGGCACTTTACTTTCCATTCTCCTTGCGGCGTTGCAATGCCCAGTACTCAGGAGATCGAACATGAAGCAGCTTCGGATTCCCTCGGGCCTGACTCGCCTTGCCCTCCCACGCGCAGGCCGCTCGGGCATTGCCGCTTTTGCTGCTCTCTCTGTACTCCTCTGTTCTGGCGCGACGACTTCGCCCACGGGTTGCCAGGAGAGTTCGGGCTCCATCGGCCCAAGCAATGCGGAAGTGGTGGGTGCCGCTGTCGGAATCGGCGCGGTCATCGCTGTCGCCATCATCGTCCCCGTTGAAATCAGCCATAGCCACCACACGCTCAAGGGCTGTGTTTTTGCTGGACCCAACGGGATCGAACTGCAGACCAGCGACAACAAGACCTATTCGCTCGAGGGCGATGCGGCAAGCATCAAAGCCGGCGACATGATCAAGTTTCACGGTTCGAAGGTCAAGAAGACGAAGGACAAAACGGGCGACCAGGTGTTCAAAGTGCAGAAGCTGACCAGGGATTATGGCCCCTGCACAATTCTTCCGCCGCCGGCCGCGCATCCAGCCATGTAGCGTCTCGATGCGAGCGAAATTACCGGAACCGGCACGGCGATGCGTTACGCTTCTTCCGCCGGCGCTGCCGTCAGTTCAAATTCCACGTGTTTTTCACCCAGATAGGGATGATGCGCCGTCAACCGCACCGTTCCTGCCCGCTCTCCCGCGCGTACCCACACCGCGCCCGTGCCGCCCACCAGCGTAAACGGATTGTCGCCGATCAGTTGTGCCGGCCCTGTCAGCTCAAAGCGGACAGCGTCCGCCGCAAATGGACGAATTGCGTCGTACTCATCGGTCACGCGCAGAACCACGCGGGTCACATCCGCTCCATCGGCGATCAGCGTTGTGTCGTCCGGCCGCAGGACAAATTTCTGATCGAGCCCCTTGCCCGACATTTTCTTCTCGATCACTTTCTTGCCGCCGATGTAGCCCTCGATGCGCAGATCGCCCCATGCCGCGCGCACATCCTTCGCGGTCGCTGAAAATGGCGCGTATTTCAGGTGTGGAAATTGTGCCCTGTCCGGATCAGCCTCGGCCACCAGCTCATCGCTCATGTAGAACTTCAGATGTTCGCAGTTCGATGACACCAGCGCCGTCGTAAAGCCAATGCTCTCGTCGCCGCGCGCCCAGTGGAACGCCGGCTCCAGCACAATCTCCTCTTCCGGCTCGCACTGCGACTTGTAGAATCCCGCTGCCGGCTTTGGCTCCCGCCAGATGTCCATCACCCCGTGGTAGCAGATGCGATCGCCTGAACCAAAATTCGCGTGCGTGTTGTAGTCGAACGCACACCAGGCAATGCCGCCGGCATATTGCGGATTCGAAGCAAGCTGGTCGTGGACCCGCGCATGACGTACCGTGTGTTCGCGCAGCCGTTCCACATTGTCAATCGTCTTGGTTGGAAATGTGTGCCCTACAAATTCAGTGTTGAGATACAGCGGATGATTCGGCGGCATCAACGGCCAGCCGAAATCGTTCATCGTGAACACATCCTCAAGAAATTCCGACTCCTGGAAGTAGCGAATGCCGCCCGTCTGCCGCGACGGATCGAGCTGGTGCGCCAGGGCATTCGTTCGCACATAGAAATCGTGGTTGTCCCGCGACTCATTGATGCGCACGCCCCACAAAATTACAGACGGATGATTCCAGTCGCGCTTGATCATGCGGCCCACGTTGTCCACGGCGATATCCTGCCACGCCTTGTCGCCGATGTGCTGCCAGCCGGGAATTTCCTCCAGCACCAGCAAGCCGATCTCGTCGCATGCATCCAGAAAGTGCCGCGACTGCGGATAGTGCGATGTGCGCACGATGTTGCAGTGCAGATTCTTCCGCAGAATGATCGCGTCGCGCCGCTGTGCGCGCCCCGCCATCGCCTGCCCCACCCACGGAAAGGTTTGGTGCCGATCGAGCCCGCGCAGCTTGATGATGGTCCCATTCAACGAGAACCCTTGCGGCGTGAACTTCGCTTCGCGAAAACCGATGCGCCGCGCGTCCCTGTCCACCACTGCGCCGCCTTTCATCAACTTCACTTCCACGCGGTACAACTTCGGGTTCTTCAGGTCCCAGAGCTCGATCGCGCCCAGATTCTCCAGGCGCACCGTTTGCGGCGTGTTCCACGTGTCCTCGCCCGAAGCGAGTTCCTGTGTGGCCTTGGCGATCGCGCGATCGCCGTCATGCAGCGTCGCTTCCAGCGTCCAGCCTCTCTCCGGCGATTTGCGCGAACTGGCCAGCCAGCATTGCACATCCACAGTTGGCTTGCCGCTCAATACATCCTTCGGCAGCGCAAAAATGTTGTCGAGATAATCGCGCGGCACCACGCGCAGCGCCACTTCGCGATAGATACCCCCAAACGTCAGATAGTCGATCTCATAGCCAAACGGAGGAATATCTGCCCGCTCGCTCGAGTCCACTTCTACGGCAAGCACATTCTCGCCGGCAAAATCGGCATGCTCTGTCAGCTCAAACGAAAACGGCGTGTAGCCGCCCTTGTATTCCCCCAGCTTCGCTCCGTTCAGCCAGACAGTCGACGCGGTCATCACACCTTCAAAGTCCACAAACACCCGTTTGCCCTGCGCCGAAGCAGGCAGCTTGAAACGCCGCCGATACACCGACACAAACTCGTAGGACTTCTCGTCAAAACTGTGCCACGGTTCACGCTGGTTGGTATGCGGCACCGTCACCCGCTCAAATTTGCTGTCGTCAAACGTGCGCGCCCGCGCCGCTTCGGTCGCCTTCGGGCTGTAGCGCCAGTTGCGATTGATGGGCAGGATGGCGCGCCCTGCAGAAGCGCCTGCGCCTTCTGCATTCGCTTGCGAGGCCAGTCCAGAGGCAGCTGCAGCGCCGGCAATCAGGGTTCCCGTTGTCTTAAGAAATTCACGTCGATCCATCTTGTTCCTCGCTTCAGAAGTCTGCGCCCGCGGTAGCACGCCGCTACCGCCAACCTTCCCTGCGTCCTGCCCAGCAATTGAGAGACAGAAGAATTGTATACGTTTCCAATTCCGTCCGTCTCCGGCCTTTGTCAGTTTCCATTGCCTTCCCGCCGCCGTGCCTCCTCTCCGCGTTCACGCCCTTTGCGCCTCCTGTACACTGGTCCCGTCATGAGCTGTCTCTTCTGCAAAATCATTGAAGGAAGCATTCCCTCCACGCCCGTTTTTCAAGACGACCAGTGCTACGCCTTCGCTGATATTGCGCCCAAGTCTCCCGTGCACATCCTCATCGTGCCGCGCGAGCACATCGTCTCGCTCGCCGAAGCCGGTGCGCACCATCCCGCCCTCCTCGGACACCTGCTCTGGGCCGCAGCCGAAATCGCTCGCCAGAAAAACCTCGCCAGAGGCTACCGCGTCGTCCTTAACACCGGCGAAGACGGCGGCCAGACCGTCGACCATCTCCACGTGCACCTGCTCGGCGGACGCCCGCTCACCTGGCCCCCCGGCTAATGCATCGCTCAACTTATCCAAAACCCATAAGTGCCGACCGCCCCGTCCCGCGCTTCGGTCCTCGCCTCTCTCCAGCAAAGTAAGATTTCAGTTGTCGCTTTTTCCGGAGGAGTTGTCCCATGAAGGCGTTGGTCAAAAAAGAGGCTGCGCGCGGCCTCTGGCTCGAGGACATCCCCGAACCCGTCATTGGCATTAACGATGTGCTCATCCGCGTCCGCTACACCGGCATCTGCGGAACCGACGTGCACATCTACCAGTGGGATGAATGGGCCCAGAAAACCATCCGTGTCCCCATGGCTATCGGCCACGAGTTCGTCGGCGAAATCGTGGCCGTCGGCTCCAACGTCAACGACTTTTTCCCCGGAGACATTGTCAGCGGCGAAGGCCACGTGGTCTGCGGCCGCTGCCGCAACTGTCTCGCCGGCCGCCGCCACCTCTGCAAAGACACGCAGGGCGTCGGCGTCAATCGCCCCGGTGCGTTTGCGGAACTGATCGCGCTGCCCATGACCAATATCTGGCGTCATCATCACGGTGTCGATCAGGAAGTTGCCGCCATCTTCGATCCCTTCGGCAACGCCGTGCATACAGCCCTTTCCTTTCCTGTACTCGGCGAAGATGTGCTCATCACCGGCGCTGGTCCCATCGGCATCATGTCCGCCGCGGTGGTGCGCCACGCCGGCGCGCGCAACATCGTCATCACCGACCTCAATCCCTTCCGCCTCGAGCTGGCGCGCAAGCTCGGCGCTACACTGGCCGTGAATCCGGCCGAAACTTCACTCCAGGATGTACAAAAACAACTGGGCATGACCGAAGGCTTCGACGTGGGTCTGGAAATGTCCGGCAATCCCAAGGCATTTGCCGACATGGTCGCCAACATGTGTCACGGCGGCAAAGTTGCCATGCTCGGCATCCCCTCCAAAGACTCCAACATGGACTGGCGTCCCGTCATCTTCAACATGCTCACCATCAAGGGCATCTACGGACGCGAGATGTACGAGACCTGGTACAAGATGTCTGTCATGCTCGACTCGGGCCTCGACATTTCGCCTGTCATCACCCACCGCTTCCCTTACAGCGAATACGAACAGGGCTTCGCTGCCATGGTGTCGGGCAATGCCGGCAAGGTTGTTCTCGATTGGACCAGCCTCAAATAGCCGGCGGACTCGTTGAGCATCCCACGACGCGCGTCATTATTGAGCGAAAATCGGCTACGGGTGCGGACGATCGAGTCAAACTTCGGCGGTTTTCTTTCGGCCCGCCTCTACGGCAACGCCTCTACCGCACTGAGCTTGTAAAAGCTCTCCACCGCGCCGCGATGCGCGTGGAACCGCGCATACAGGTCCAGCCCCAGGCTCGTGGGAGCCAGGTTGAACTGTTCCGATGGAAGATACGACGACGGGATGTGATTCGAGACGTAAAGCCCAAGGGCGTAGAGATGCTGAAACTCACGCTCCATGCGTCCCAGATCGCGCGAAATGCCAATGCCCAGCAGCTCTTCTGCTGTAAACGGCAGCGGCTTCGCAATCACCGCGCCATCGCTCAGAATCTTGGTCGACCGCTCGCACGAAATCGCAAACATGCGGAAATGAATGGAGGCAAACTGGCTCACGCGCTCCAGCAGGTCCTTCAGTTCTTCTTCATTGCGCTCCGGCGTACACGCCAGGGCCATCAGTCCAGCCCAATTCTGTTGGGTCCAGTCGTCCTCTGCCCACGATCCGTATTCGAGCACGCCCGCAAGCAACTTCGGGCTGCCCTTCATTGACTCGCCGTCCGGCCATCCTGCCAGAATCTGTTCCGCTTTCAGCATGATTTCGACGATGTGATTGAACCGGCCGGTACTCAGGTCCGAGCAGATCCTTTGACGAAAATCTCTTTCCGCATCCGGGCAAATCCGGCTCAGGAACGCCACTGCTTTGGCCGTCTTAAACGGTCGGGTCAGGTCGTCCGGCCCCGCTTCGCTTGAGGCGCCTTCCACCAGGCTCACCCAAACTCGGGGATCGATGTCCGAAGGCAAATCGAAGCTCAGTCCCGCGCCATCGTTTCCGCGGCGCACCACCTCGGCATCGATTGTGAAATCGCCTGCCTTGTCATTCTCTTCCTGGCTCTTGCGGTGCAAGGTGAGGGGAACGTGGGTGCCCGGGGTCCAAGGTTCATTCGTCAGCAGGTAAACTCCCGACGCACTGATGTCCTTGATCTCGTCCGGCTTCACTTCGGACCCGGAAGGATGAATCACCTCAAAGCGAGGCGCCGGGTGGCGCACTCCCTTGCGCTCGATCCGCGGTCTCGGTTCTTTGAACCAGTCTTTCAGGCCCATGCACTTCCCCCTTTTGCGCCGTCCAGCCCAAGCCGCTTTGCCCGGCATTCTTCCATACCGGCGGCCCGGCAAGACCAGAGACAGCACCGTCGGCCCCGGATGGGAACCGACGTTAAACTCCCAGGACACCCGTGAGAAAGATCACCGCTGCGCGGAATTCTGATGGTACGGAGGTTACTCCAACCGAACACCGAATGTGTATGGTCTTTTTGGGTTACATACGGTGAGTCCAATCCAACGCACAACGAATCGAAGCCCAAAAGCGAACCGGATCATATAAAGACACGAAGGGCGCCCAATCGCTCAGGCGCCCCTCCCACTCAGGTCAATCCCTGTTCTTACATCGGTTGCTGTGCGTGGTCTTCCTCTTCTTCCAGCCCGTAGCGGCGAAGAAGATTCGGCAAGCTCTGTGAAAAGGCAGATCGTGGCATCACTGTGTCACAGCCTGCTTCAATCGCCTTGATCTTCAGATCGCCCTGCAGATGATTCAGAAATCCCACGATCGACGTTGCCTTCTTGAACTTCGTCTTGAACTTGGGAATCAGTGTCATCGGCTTGGCGTTTAGATTATTCAGGTCAAAGACCACCAGCGTGGGCTTCTGTTCTTCGGGCACTTCGAGAATGCGCGTGACGGCATCCTTGTCGCCCTTCACAAACTCCACCTTGATTCCCAGCTTGCGTGACGTCTCGTTGATTTTTGCCTGGAAAAAGAGATCGTCAATAAAGCAGAAAATGCGCGTGGGAGCATCTTCGCGCATCGGCGCGGGCTGCGCTGCCAGGTATGCATCGGCATAGTAGTTGCTGTGTCCATTGCCCATCGTCGGAATCGTCGAGGGCGGACCATCGGCAACGTTGCCGTTCACCGCTCGGTAGCTGTGATCCATCGGACCCACAAACATTCGCGGGCCCTTCTGTTTGTCCTTGCGGCGGCCCTGTTGGGGAAGAATGCTGTTGCCCGGCTGGGGCGCGGGCGCTCCGTTGTTGCTGCCGCCTCCGCCCTTCTGGAAGAATTTCTTCTTCTTCCGGCCCGAGCGCATGTGTTGCTGCTGCGGGGGCTTGGGCTGCTGCTGCGCCGCTTGCGGCTGCGGCGAACCCTGCGGTTGCTGCTGGCCCTGCTGCCCTTGCGGTGCCCCTTGTTGGCTTCCCTTGTTCTTGCGGCGGCGCCGGCGGCGCCGATGCCCCTGTGACTGCCCCTGGCCGTTCGCCGGGGCCGGCCCCCCCATCTCTACCGGGGGCTGCGTCGGTTCTGTTGTCATGCGTGCACTTCCTGGCACTTGGCTCTTGGTTGCTTTGCGTTGCCTTGACCCGGACCTGCGCCCATGGCGCAATTCCGCGTCACGATGCCTGCGGCTCGTCCATCCCTGGACTATTCCTGTGCCACAGGCGAAATCCTGATTTGCCGGAACCGGAGAAGATTGGCTGCGGGCCGCTGCTTATGCGCAATCTATCGCGATTTCCATTCACTGATCTCGACTTCACCGCTCCGGTTCCTGCTGCGCTGATTCCGAACTGCCCTGCTTATCCGCTTTGAGCGTTTTGGCAGTGCCGTCGGCTCCGGCGTCTCCCTGGATACCGTCGCTGCGAATGCGCCCCAGCCGCCTGGTACTTCACAAAACCTGCAACATCTCTGTCCAGTTGTCAGGATCGGTACGGTGCGGTCGGCGCTTTCCTTGGGTAAGCCCTCTCTCTGGGCAGTTTCACTGCACTGGGGGCCTCTAAGATCCACTCAGGCTGGTGAAAGATTTCCTCTTTAGCGGCGAGCTTACTCTGCCCAAACCCGGGTGGTTCGCATCAGCCGCCTGTTAGGCAAGTTCGATACTACAGCCTGGGCCACCCCCGCGCAAGTCGGACCCCGAACCAGGGTACCCAGAAGGAAAAACACTCCGCACCTTCCCCAAACGGGCGACCTCTCCCAGGAAGCACAAAGGGCTACATCCCGAGGATGCAGCCCTTTGCGTTTCCGTGCTGGTCACTGGCCTCCCAGCTATTTTTGGCCGGCGGTTTGTTCCACCGTACCTTCCACAGGCTCCCCCGGCCGGTCTCCCTTTTTTAAGGGCCGCTCGTTGGGCGGATGCTCTTGCCGGACGCCTGCCGTTTCTGGGCTGGCCGGAATATTTTCCAGCAGCCGGTACATCACTGGCACCCTCTAAGTAGCAATCGGTGTGCCGTTCCTAGTGATCATTCTTTTCAATGCGATAGAAGGATCCGAAGAGCACATTTGTCTGCAATCGCATAGCCCAAAACACCAAAATCTTCCAAAAACCATAGGGGCCGATGGAACGACCATTTTTCCAGCCTCCTCCACCGGTCCAACGCCCTTGAATTATCGCTGGCACGTGGGGCAATAGTGCGTACTCCGCCCCGCAACAACAATCCGCAGGATCGTCGTTTTGCACACCCTGCACGGCTCGCCCGTGCGCTGGTACACCTTGTGTTCCAGCTGAAAGAAGCCCTTCACCCCCTCCGCATCTACATAATCCGCCACCGATGACCCGCCCAGCCGGATCGCATGCTGCAACACCTCGCGCAAAGCCACTCTCAGCCGCTCCAGCTCCTCCCGGCGCAACCGCCCTGCCTGTCTGCGCGGACGCACCCCGGCCCGAAACAGCCCTTCATCGGCATAAATATTGCCCACCCCCGCCAGCAGGGTCTGGTTCAATAACGCTGCCTTGATCGCCAGCTTTCGCCCCCGAAACAGCGCAGCGAACGCCTCTGCCTCAATCTGCAGCGGCTCCGCTCCCGGCGCGCCGAATCCCTCGCCCTTCGCCAGGTCGCGAAACTCCAGCCGCCCAAACCGCCGCGGATCGACGAACCGCACCTCGCGCCCGCTGGCCAGCGTCAGCCGCGCATGCGTGTGCTTTGCCACCGGAGCTTCCGGCGTCGTCACCAGCAGCCGCCCCGTCATTCCCAGATGCACAATCCACTGCGCGGCGGTACTCCCGCCCCTGTTCTCTTCCAATGGTCCGCCGCCCGCAGGGCTGCTTCCTGCAAGGCCAGGGCTCGCACCGAGCTCCATCACAAGATGCTTTCCCGTCCGGTGTACTTCGAGGATCGTGCGCCCTTCCAGTCCCCGGGCCTGCCGCGTCGCCGGCGTCTTGAAGGGCTCCTTCTTCGAGCCGAACCACACGTCCACGATCTGATCGCCGCGCACGCGCGCATGCACTCCGCGGGCAATCGTCTCCACCTCGGGTAATTCAGGCATTCTTTGATTTTAGTTGGGTAAAAGGATGCATCGCGCAGCCGAGCTTATGGCTGCCGGTCCTGCTCTTTCCTGTCTTTGTCATGCACATCGTGAATGCGGCTGGCTTCAAAACTCACAATCCGCCACACGCCTTTCGCATCCCGTGCATACACATGCGTATAGCGGTAGTTGCCGCTGAAGTCCCCATTCGGCCCGGCGCCTTCCACGGCCGCGCGCGAAGTCACAATCGCCGTCATGCCGTAGAAACGCACCTTGCGGTCGGTAATGTCGATGCTCTTGAACTGGACCTGGCCATTGCGCAGA
Organism: Occallatibacter sp.; assembly: GCA_035487015.1. Lineage (GTDB taxonomy): Bacteria > Acidobacteriota > Terriglobia > Terriglobales > Acidobacteriaceae > Telmatobacter. The sequence continues at coordinate 20,460 of DATHMP010000072.1, forward strand.
TTGGCCATCGTCTCTTCCTTCGACTGCAGCATTCCGTTCGCAGTGATGGCCATGAAATCTTCAGAAAGCAGCCTGTCAGCCGCGGCCACGTTACGGGTCAGGATCGATTCGCGCCACTGGTCTTCGAGGTCGTCAATCTGATGGCGAGTCTCGTGCCGTTCGCTGATCCCCATCGCCCCTGCGGAAACTGCAGTCACAAGTCCAAGCAACAACACCAATCCCGCCGCGAGCCGGCGGTTAGATGGACCCAGATGCGTTTGCCTGCACTTCCTCATCGGCGATACGGATAGTAGACCGGAAACCGGACAAGGGTCAATGAATGCAGGATGCAGGCTGCTGACTTTGGTGCTGCTTCGGCGATTCAAGAGTTTCAGTCCCGACAAACGCTCGCGCATGGCTTCCTCCCGGAGTGCCTTTGTACGGCCTCCGCATCCAGTCGCCTGCCCGGCATTGCACCGGTTTCGGCTCGCTTCGCACTTTCGCTCGCGCGGCCGCATTTTCATTGGACTGGAGAAACACCCCTGGGCAGCCGGCCATCCTCGGCATGCCATCAAATGATTTCGTTCTGCTAAAAACGCTCTTGCGTCGCACCGCAATCAGTGTCGCGGTATCGCGTGCCCGCTTCTACGAGACCAGCCTTAAGCCAACGCTTCCAGGTCCTCGCGGAACCGCTCCAGCATCTTCTGGTACAGCCCGCCCACGGCATACATTTTGAAGTGCGACGATGCCCGGTGCGCATCGGCCGCCGCCGTGTCTTTGTATTGTTCGTAGATGACCACCGAGTCCGGATCGCCTTCCAGACGGTGCGGAATATAGGACACGCACCCCGGCTCCTTGCGCGACGCCTCCGTCAGAATCCGCAGCATCTCCGCCACATCTTCCCGGTCTTCCGGGGCAAATTTCATCCGTACGATAAAGCTGATCATTGCCTCTCCGCAGTCCTGTGGCTTCCGAGTGATCTAAGTTTACCCGTGAATCTCTTGGAGCGCAGCCGCAAATTCCGGCAGCACCATCGTCTGATCCCGATCCGGTCCGGTGGAAACCATGCCGATCTTCGCGCCGCTCTCCTTTTCCTGGAACCGCAGATACTCCTGCGCCGCTTTTGGCAAATTGTCCCACTCCGCAATTCCTTCTGTCGACGAGCACCAGCCCTTTAACTTCGTATATACCGGCTTGATCTGGCCCAGTCCTTCCACATCCGCAGGAATCTCGTCCGTGACTTTCCCATTGATTTCATAGCCGGTGCAGATCGGAATTTCGTCCAGCTCATCCAGCACATCGAGCTTGGTCACCACCAGCCATTCCGCGCCATTCACCTGGTTCGAGTAGCGCAGCAGCGGAAGATCCAGCCAGCCGCAGCGCCGCGGCCGCCCCGTCACCGCGCCATATTCGTTGCCCTTGGCCCGCAGCCGCTCGCCCACTTCGTCGTGAATCTCTGTCGGAAACGGCCCTTCGCCCACGCGCGTCACATACGCCTTGGTCACGTTGATCACGTTGTTGATTGCCGTCGGTCCCACGCCGGTGCCGGTCGCCGCGCCCCCCGCCGTTGCGCTCGACGACGTCACAAACGGGTACGTTCCGTGATCGATGTCCAGCATCGTTCCCTGCGCGCCTTCAAACATCACGCTACCGCCCTCGCGCAGAACACAATGGAGCAGCCGTCCCGTATCGGTCACAAACGGCCTCACCTGCTCGGCCGCCGCTGCGTATTCGTCGTACATCTTCTTCGGGTCCAGCGGATCCGTGCCAAACAGCGCATGCGCAATCGCGTTCTTCTCCGCGCACGCTGCTTCAATGTGTGTCTTCAGCAGGTCGGGCCGCAACAGGTCCACCACGCGCAGACCGCTCCGCGCCATCTTGTCTTCATACGCCGGACCAATGCCGCGGCTCGTCGTGCCAATTTTCTTCCGCCCCGGCGCGCTCTCCGCAGCCAGCTCAATCATGCGGTGATACGGCAAAATTACCTGCGCGCGGTTCGACACAAACAGCTGCCCATCCACCGCTACGCCCAAGCCCTTCAACTTGGCGACTTCTTTCAAAAACGCGATTGGGTCGAGCACTACGCCGTTCCCGATCACGCCCTTGCACCGCGGCCGCAGCACGCCGCAGGGAATCAGCTGCAGCACAAACTTCTGGTCGCCGTGAATCACCGTGTGCCCCGCGTTATGCCCGCCCGCATAGCGTGCCACTGCGCTGAAGCGCTCGCTCAGCACGTCCACAATCTTGCCCTTGCCCTCGTCGCCCCACTGGGCGCCCAGCACTACTGCCGTCTTCGCTCGCATGCTCGCCTATTTCCCGCAGAACTCCCTTACACAGACACCCGTTCACTGGATCTATGCGCAGGCAAAATTCAGGCGCGAGTCCTTCCCCGCGCCCCACTCGATGATAAACCCTGAGCGCTTCCCCGTTTTCAGACCGCTGAATCTTAACAAACGTAAACTTTTTGTGCCGCACGCCAACTCCCGCCTCCTTTGCTGTACAAGTGAGAATGCAGTCGATGCATCCATGAACGCCAGCCCGCACACTCCGCCGCTCTCCCGCTCAATTCTGCTGGTAGAAGACGACCGGGGACTTTGCGGCCTCATGACCGCCTTCTTTGCTCAAAAAGGGTTTGCCCTCGAGAGCGCCCATGACGGCGGAACCGGCTTGAAGCGTGCCATCGAAGGCCAATACGACGTCATCATTCTCGACGTCATGCTGCCCGTGCTCGACGGCTTCGCAGTGTTGCATCAGATCCGCAAACGCAGCGCCGTTCCCATCATCATGCTCACCGCGCGCACCGAGCAGAGCGACCGCATCGCCGGCCTCGATGCCGGCGCCGACGACTATCTCCCCAAACCCTTTGGTCCGGAAGAACTGCTGTCGCGCATTCGCGCCGTCCTTCGCCGCGTGGGCGTCGGAGCCACCACTCCCGCTCTCGTCGAGGCCGGCGGCGTGCGCATCAACTCTCATGCCCGCCTCGCCTGGTGGAACGATCTCCCTCTCGACCTCACCGGCGTCGAATTCGATATTTTGGAGTTCCTTGTCCGCGCCGCAGGCCGGGTGGTCGCACGCGACGAGCTCACAACGATGCTCTATCAGCGAAAATCCACGCCCTACGAGCGCGGTCTCGACGTGCATGTCAGCCATCTGCGCACCAAGCTCAACGACAGCTCGCACACCCTCATCCGGACCGTTCGCGGCTCAGGCTATGCCTTCGGAGGCGAAGTGCATCCATGATTCGCAAATCCATCACGTTCAAAATCCTCATCTGGTGCATTGGTTCTCTGGTGCTCTGCTTCGCCGGCTTCGCCATCGTCGCTGCCATCCGAATTCACCGCGCAGAGTCCTTCATTTCCGAGTACGTGACCATGCAACGCGATGACGCTGTCCAGGCTTACAGAAACGGCGGTGCTGCGGGGCTTACCCGGCATATCCAGCGTCTGCAGAGCTATCTTCCCGGCCACTATTACCTTGCCGATGTGCGCGGCAACGACGTGAGCGGCGGCCGCAGCCTCAACGACCTGCTCGCGCGTGTTGGCCGGCGACCCGGCTCCGGTCAGGACTATGTCGTCGCTTCATCCCCTGACACCGGAGGCTACCGCTTCATCATTCTTGCGCCGCAGGAAAGCTTATGGGACTTCCTGCCCTTTTACGTGCTCGTCCTTGTCGCCGTCGGGCTGCTCGGATGGTTGCTCGCCGTCAACATCGCTTCTCCCTTGCGGCGCATGGCCCAGGTCGTCGATCAGTTCGGACGCGGCGATCTCTCCGCCCGCATTCAGTCCAGGCGCAGAGACGAAATCGGAGGTGTGGCGCGCGCCTTTGACCAAATGGCCGAGCGCATCGAAATCCTTCTCACCGCAGAACGCAGGCTGCTGCAGGACATTGCCCATGAGCTCCGCACTCCCTTGACGCGGATCGGCTTCGCTGCCGCCCTTGCCGTTACCGCCGAAGATCGCGAAGTCGCAGAGCAAACCCTCACCAAGGAAATCGCCCGCCTCTCTGAGCTCGTCAACGGACTGCTTCAGGTCACGCGCGCCGAGGGAGATCGCGCAGCACTCGATCTCAAGGAGATTTCCCTCCGCGACCTGCTCGCCGACATCGTGGGAGATTGCCAGCTTGAAGCCAGACAGCGCGGCTGCGAAATTCTGCTTGCCTGCGGCATGGGTCCGGCCGTCAAAGGCAACTACGAACTGATGCGGCGCGCCGTCGAAAATGTTCTGCGCAATGCCGTTCGTTACGCTCCCGAGGGCACGCCCGTCGAAGTCAAGCTCGACTACGAGCTCGACGCCACCCGCATCTCTATTCGCGACTTCGGCCCCGGCGTCCCCGAAGAAGCTCTCGCCAAGCTCTTCCAGCCCTTCTTCCGCGTCGACGCCTCGCGCGATGCCGCCACCGGCGGCAGCGGCCTTGGCCTTTCCATTGCAGAAAGAGCCATCTCCCTTCACTGCGGCTCAATCGGCGCACGCAATGCCGGCCCCGGCCTTCTTGTCACCATTTCCCTGCCAACTTCCGAGTGCGTAAGGAATTAAGCCCTTCCAGCCATCCCTTTCCAGGCCACGCTTTCGCCTCGGGCCCCTGTCCCTATCGGCCGTCTGTACCAGACATTTACAAAACTTAAGCGTACGGCGACCCGAAATCTCTTCTACTTGAATTCAGACATCCAGCCTGTACCAACCGAGTCGGGGTGCCCGTCAGGCCGGTTCCAGATCCACCGGGAATGCCCAACCGTCCGTCGATTGCGGATTCTCAACCTTCGGCGGGAAACACCCGGCAATGGACTGGGGAGATAGAGGAGAAAAACAATGACCGAAGATCAAAAACTCGTCCGGCTTTGCATGCGCGGCAATGAAGAAGCATGGGCGCAGTTTGTGGCCGGCCATGAAAAGTTGATTTTTGGCATCTGCTATCGCTTTGCCGGCCCCGACGAAGACCTCGACGATCTCGCGCAGGAAGCCCTCATCAAAATCTGGTCGAATTTGCGCAGTTACAGCCCCGCGCGCGGAACCCTCAACAAGTGGGTCGCCGCCGTCACGCGCAACGCCTGCGTCGACCGCTATCGAAAGAATGGAAAACAGCGCAGGACCGAATCCATCGATGCGTCCCTGGAACATTCCGATTCCATCGCCTTCGGCCATTTCGTTGATTCCGGCCCCACACCCCACGACATCGCCGCGGCCAACGAGCTCGCCGAGATCGTCCTTCATCACGCCGAAAAAATCTCCCCGGAAATGTGGACCGTCGTCCGCATGCGATTCCTCCACGAGCTCGACAATGGCGAAATCGCAAAGAAGCTGCGCATTCCCGAAGGCACAGTCAAGTCCAGAATCAACCGCGGCCGCGCACAGCTCACCGCCCTCCTGCGCCCCGTCCAAATGGCCCTCGGCGCAGCCTGAGTTCACCGTCCGCTGACACTTAAGCTCAGCAACCTGTGGTTAAAGGTGGGTGATAGTGACCTGGTTGGATACATGCTTCGGAGCTCGTGCCCTACCCTGCGACAGCTCATCGCGAATATTTGAAAGCTCGGCGAGGAGCTTTGGTATCTCACTGTTTTCCAGCGGACAGAGGCGATAACCGCAAGTGTCGCCGACCGCGAAGTCTTCGAAGCGCCCAGAGGGTTGCTGAAACTCAGTAGACCCATCAGGGCAGTTCCCCACATCGATAAATGCGTAGCCCCAATCGAGATCAAACGTCGCTTCTAAGAGCGGTAAGCCTGGCCATCGCAAGCCTTCGCCCTCATTGAGAAATTCTGTCTCTACTGCGAGCAATGAGTTCTTCGAGGAAGAAGCACTAAGGAGGAAGGCTTGTGGTGGCCTTGGCAGCTCGCTGCGCTCCCTACAAATCTTTTCAATCTCAGAACTTGATAAATGCGAGATACCGCGAAAAAGCAGTTCAGTTCTGCTCGTGCTCACTCGTCTCACCTGTCTTTTAAACCGTTGCCACCCAGGAAACCTGAATCAGCGTTCTCTCCGCCTTCTTGAACTGAAGCGTGCATGATAAGGGATTCTTAAAGACCGAATGGGAAGGCGTCTCCCGGAAGTTCTTCACAACGAACAAGTAGAACCGCTCTCCAAGTGCCGACGCAACGTTGTACTCCTTTGGCGTCATTAAAAGGCTCCCAGTCTGTGCCTTGAGTCCCTTTACCTCGACAGCCAGGAAGTCGTCGTGACGCTGATCCTTCCAGAGCCGAAAATCATATCCGCACCCGAAGCGGGTTGTGTTCTCCGCGGAGTAACCTTCGAACTCGGGCAGACTCTTGTGTACAGACTCGAAGTAGCATTCCGCAGCAACGCCCGTTATCAATCGCTGTGCGAAAATCGATGTCCCGTCATCTCGCGCGTCCGCTGGCTCCATTTGACTTAACAGGTTTTGATCGAATCCGAAGAAGGACTTCACCAGCCCGGTAAACGAGTCGAAATCCAAATCCTTGAAACGCTCGTACATCTCAAGGCAATATTCACGCGTGGGCCTCTTATGCCATCCCTTCCGGGAATTTGGGAATATTGGGTCAAATTCGTCCCGATAATTCTTTACGGATGCCGGCTTCGAACCCAATGCATAGCCGATAACATTGAAAGCCTCTGCGAAATTTTCAAAGCCAAGATTCTGAAGACCTAGCAAATCGAACTTGGATAGATATAGGCCGGAAATAATCAGTCTCTGCCTCGTCGTCAACCTAAGAGTGGCAGCACCGTCATTGGGCATAGCTGCACCAAACTCTACAGGCACCCATCGGCTGAGTCAAAGGAATGAAACCGTTGAAAACGCGTCGCGAATTCAAAATGAAACCTTCGGCGAGACTCTTCCCAAATTTGGCTCGCCGTGCACCCGTTTTTGGGCCGAGGGTCGAAGCTGACTCGAATCAGAAGACTCGATGTGCGATCGATTGGCCGCTGGATCACAAACCACGCGCCTCATTCCCAAATCGGAACGCCTCCATGACCAACGTTCCAAATCCTCCGCGCACCCTTGCAGCCCAATACCCCTCCAACGCCTAAACTGGGTTCAGCAGTAGAAAAGAAGCGCGGCGATCCCCATCCGGATCGTCGCTTCTTTTTGCGGCAAATGTTCGTTTGAGCCAATGCAGAAAATATGCGCATAACTCCGGTATAGAACCGTTTTCTTCGGCGCTAACTCAGCGGGAATGTTAAGGATAAGGGACAAAATGGGTACCCCCCCCTCCCCCTACCCCCCGGGGGTATACCGTTTCATGAAATCACAAGTTCAGACCGCTTAAATTTCACCAGATCAACGGCTCGGTCAGCTTGACGAACTCCGCCAACCCCGCTTTCTGCGGGCTGTGAACTGTGTACTGCTGCGCGCAGCGCGGCTGCCCGGATGGCCAGTCCCCCGTGCGCCCGGCACCTGTGAAACTGTGGACCTGTGAAGCTGTGAAACTGTGGGCTCTTCCGCGAAGCGCGACTGCCTGGACGGCCAGTCCCCCGTGCGGCGCGGCCGGCGCCGAACAGTCCCACGTTAACCAGGCACAACCTTCATCCGTTGTAGCAGCAGAGAAGAAATTCAACGTTCGCACCGGCTTGAAGGGAACTGACATGGAAATCCGCCGCACTGTTCTTTGCTTTGTTGTAGCCCTGGCCTCCTGGTTGGTGGTCGCACCCGCTGCCGCGCAAACACGTCCAGTTCCGCCGGCACGTCCCACGCCGCCGACGATCGTCGGGGACGGACCACCCCCCACAGAGAAAGACGTTGCCGCCACGCAAAGCCAGCTCATCAAGTTACTGCGTCTTAGCCCCACGCTCACAACGGTCGTGTCGCACGATCCATCGCTGCTGGCTGACCAGGCGTATGTGGCGCATAACAATCCGCAACTCGCCGAGTTTCTGGTCGCGCATCCCGAGGTTGCGCGCAACCCCGAGTTCTATCTTTTTTCTCACCTAGAACATGACCCCGGTAGCCCCGACGAGGCCTTGGAGCAGGCTGTCTGGCCCGATGTCTACCGCGTGCGGGACCACCCGGGCCCATTCGCCGACTTCATGAGCAACATGCCGCCGGTCCTGGCCCTTGGAATTTGCCTCGTTGCACTCTATTGGCTCCTCCGGGTTTTCATGGAGAACCGCCGCTGGAACCGCATTTTCAAGCTGCAGAGTGAGGTCCACGGCCGCCTCATTGATAAGTTCAGCTCCACGCAGGAGCTCTCCGGCTACATGGAAACAGAAGCGGGCAAGCGCTTCCTTGAAGCAGCACCCATTCCCGTGAACTTTGAGCAGGATCGCCGCGTACCGAATGCAGTCGCCCGTGTGCTCACTCCGCTGCAGATCGGCGTAGTGCTCGTTTTGCTCGGCATCGGCATGTTGCTTCTGCGCCACGCCGGACGCGATTTAGCCACCCCGATGCTCGTCTTCGGAACCATCACCATGATGCCCGGCATCGGATTTATCCTGAGCGCAGGGATTACGTGGGTTCTTGCAGCCCGCCTCGGCCTCATGCCCGAAGGCACTGCAGCAACCGGCAAGTTCGACTCTCCCTATGGTTCATCACTCTCCCCCCGGGACAAGCAGTGAGCCGAGGGGAGCCCAACCGAGGTGAGGAAGCACAGGCCCATGCCCTTGGAATCCGCCATACCGCAAGTGCTCGCAGGCGACGCGGCTCTCGCATCCGCAGCGCCCCTCACTGCGGCAATGGATAACGAGTCCTTCGCAGGCTTCTACGAGCGCTCCGCCCGGCCCCTCTGGGCTTATCTCGCGCGCGTCTCCGCCGACCCCGCGCTGGCCGACGATCTGGCGCAGGAAAGCTTTGTCCGCTTTCTCTGTGCCGATCATCCGGCCGACGGCGAAGTGGCAGCGCGTCGCTATCTCTTCCGCATCGCCACAAATCTGCTCCGCGATCACTGGCGCCGTCCCCGTTCCGCTTCGATCGAAGAGATGCCTGAAGAGTGCTTCGCGGTCGCCGTAAGCTCAGCGCAATCGGATTCGCAGGCTCTGCTGGGACCCGCTCTGGCACAACTGCGCCCGCGCGATCGCCAGATTCTGTGGCTGGCCTATGCGGAAGGCTACACCCATCGCGAGATTGCCGAAATTACCGGCCTCGCTTCCGCCAGCATTCGCTTGTTGCTTTTTCGTGCCCGGGGCAAAGCGGCAAAGTTTCTGCGAGAACAAACTCCCAACGTCGGCGGTGCGCATTGACTCCGTTTACCTGCACCCGCGAAAGGGAAGTGACCGAAGCCTTGCGCCGTGGACATTGGCCAAGCGCCTGCGCTCCTGAACTGCAGGCCCATGTTGAAGAATGCCGCCGCTGTGGCGACATGGTTCTTGTCATGAGCACGTTTCAGGCTGCTCGATCCGGTGCGCCTGTCATTGCAAATCTCCCTTCAGCGGGCACTCTGTGGTGGCGCGCGCAGTTGCGTCGCCGCAATGCTGCCATCGAGAGCATCAGCAAACCCATTTTTGGCGCGCAGATTTTCGCTCTCGCGATTGCGGTGGTTGTTGCTGTGGGAGTTGTGCTGTCGGAGGCAGGCAACTGGCTACGCCTCGCATCGTGGTTCAAGGAGCTTCCGCACATCTTCGACTTGAGTTCGCTTCTGTCTGCCTCGCTCCCTCATCCCGACGGCACTTTGTGGCTGCTGCTTCCGGTGCTCGCTACAGTGGCCTTGGTGAGCGGCGTGGTTGTCTATTTTGCGTCAGAGAAGCAATAGTGCGCGCTTAGACGCGCGAGCCCACCGGTTCTTCAGCGCGAGCAAAGGTATAGGGACCTTCCGGAACCAGAGCGACACGAGCGTTGCTAGGAAGTCCGCTGAGCGTGGCTGCAATCGCGTCGTCGACCTTGTCGAACGCTCGTGCTCCCACGCAGCCGAGTTCCTCGCGCGCTGCACCCGGCGCGTAGACGAACAACTCGTGCTTCACCCCGCAAAGGGCAAGCTTTTCCAGTTGCCACTGGTCCACTTCCACTGCGGTGTCGCGAATCTGGTCAAGAAAGCTGGCATAGTCCTTTAATTCGCGCAGCCGCCGCGCGAACTCCATTGAACCAATGCCTTCGGCGCACTCGCCCACGACCAGGATCCTGCCGCCGGGTTTTACCAGGTGCTGCGCCGCGCTGATGCCCTTGATCGACTGGTAGAAGGTGAGATCCAGAGGATAGCCCGCAGCGCTCGTGATGACCGCGTCCATAGGCTCCGGGAGCCGCTCCAGCGACGTTGCCTCAAGAAATTCAACGGCAGCCGCGTGCGCGCGGACCGGATCGCCCGCGAACACTCCGGAGATTTCGCGCTCCTGCGTCAGCGTGACGTCTACGATGAAGTCGTGGCGCGCCATGGCTGCAATCTCCAGCAGTTCCGCATGCAAGGGATTGCCGGCGATCGATCCTTCTTTGGCCAACGGCTCACGCATGAACCGCGGCGAGTGGATTACCTTGATCGTCTCCTGCGCTGCCAGCCCCGGCGCAATCAGCTTGCGGCCGCCGGAGAAACCCAGCATTAAATGTTGCTCCACAAAGCCCAGAGTGATGTGCAGGTCCGCGGCCATGAAGCGCTCGTCGATGTACACGGGCGTGCCGCGCCGCGTAGCACCCAAGCCGCGATGCTCGGCGAGCTTGCGCGCATCGTGGCTGACGATGCGATAGGAGGCGGCGATATCGGGCCCCACGATTGTGTTGATTTCTTCGTTTGTCGCTCCGCGATGCAGACCGGTTGCGATCAGGATCGTGATGTTCTCGCGCGCAATGCCGGCTTGTTCGAGACGTTGCAGCAGAGGCGGCAGCGTCACACGGTTCGGCGCAGGGCGTGTAATGTCACAGACTGAGATCGCCGCCGACATCTTGCCCGCTGCGAGCTCGGCCAGGGCCGGTCCGCTGATGGGATGATCGAGCGCCTCCTCGATGGCTTTGGTCGCGTCGGCCAGCGCGGGCGCACACCGGGTGCGCAAGACCGTGCTTCGAAAATGATCGGGGATCGCAACGTCAATCCCCGTTTTGCCGAATGCAAATCGCGTTTTCATTGGAGGGCCGGTTGGCAGGGATCTTTCGTCTCGATCTGCCGTTGACGTTATCTTAAATGGGAGCAATGGAAGTGCCTCCATCGGCTTGGGCACGAAGTCCCGCGTCCATTGCGCGCTTGGTTTCCTGGAGGTCTCATGCCCACGTATGTCGTCCTTCTCCGCGCCGTCAATGTTGGCGGCACCGGCAAGCTTCCCATGGCCGACTTGCGAAAGTTGCTCGTCGAACTTGGCTTTAGCAAGATTGAGACGTATATCCAGAGCGGCAATGCCGTATTTGACGCGCGCGGTTCCGCGAAGAGTGTGGCCAAGGCCATTGCCGGTGCGCTCGAAAAGCACATGGGGTCGCCGGTCGGTGTGGTCGTCCGCACGCATGACGAACTTGGCCGCATTATCGCCAAAAATCCCTTCGCCGCCGAGGCCGCGGCCGATGGCGCCAGGGTTCATGTAGCTTTCTTAGCCGGTCCGGCCGGCAAAGATGCGCACGCAGCATTGGAGCAGATTGTCGTGAAGTATCCCAATCGGCGAGACCGCTTCCATCTTGCCGTCGACACACTGTATCTGCATCTGCCCGACGGTGCGGGTGAAACTAAGTTCTCAGGTAAGACCCTGGATCGTGCGATGGGCGTGATTGGAACGGGGCGCAACTGGAATACAGTGCTCAAGCTCCATGCGATGTCCGAGCGTTGACGTTTAATCGGCTTCCAGAACCGCATCCGTAATCCGCGCAGTTTCCACCGCGGCCCGCACAGTATGCACACGGACCAGCGAAGCTCCGTGCAGGATAGCCGCGACCATTGCGGCAATGCTGGCTGTTTCTCGTGCATCCACGGGAGCTGATTTGCCTGCGAATAAGGGCGCGAGCTTATGGCCGAGAAACGATTTTCGGCTCACTCCAGCAAGCAGCGGACGGCCCAGGCGTAGCAGTTCCGCCTGCCGCGCCAGCAAAGCAAAGTTTTCATCCAGCCGTTTTCCAAAGCCATATCCTGGATCGAGAATGATCGCCTCCGCTCGAATTCCAGCCGACGCCGCTCTTCGAAAACTGTCTTCGAGTCCCGAAGCTACGGTCGCCAGCACGTCATCCGGCGCCAGCATCGGCTGCGTCTTCCATTCTTCGGGCCGTCCGCGCGTGTGCGACAGCACAACGCCACATTGCGCCTCTGCGCATGCGTCGGCGAGTGCCGAGTCCCAGGTAAAGCCGCTCACATCGTTGATGATCTCCGCGCCTGCAGCCAAGGCGGCGCGCGCCGTTTCAGCCTTATAGGTGTCAACGGAAATCAGCGAATCCGGTCTCGCTCTCAGAATGCCTTCAAGAACCGGCAGCAGCCGCCCTTGTTCTTCGTCCACGCTCACTGCAGGCCCATCTCCGCCCGCCCGGGAGCCGGGCCGCGTGCTCTCCGCACCCAGATCCAGCAGGTCGGCGCCCTCATCGAGCAATTGCAGGGAACGGGCAATGGCGGCTTCCGAGTCAAGAAAGAAACCGCCATCACTGAAGGAGTCGGGCGTAATGTTGACCACGCCCATCACCAGTGTGCGGCGCCCAAGCTCGAACGCGCGTGTGCGCAACCGCCATGCGGTCACCGTCCGTTTGTAGTTCGCTTGCAGTTCATCCATTGTGGCGCCAACCGACTTCGATTCTACGTTCCGGTACTAATCCGGCCAGAGCTTTTGGCGTTTCGGCCCTGCTACACTCCCGCCATGGCGATTTTCCGGCGGACTCTGGCGCTTTGCCTGTCGGCAGCTCTTGTTTCATCCTGTCTTCTCGCGGCACAGACGCGCCGTGCGGCGCATCCTTCGTCCGTCAAAGGCCCAATCGCCGACAGCATCAACGCCATCCTTGCTGATCCAGCTCTGAGCCACGCCACGTGGGGTATCAGCGTCACTTCGCTCGAGGGGCAACCCATCTACGGCCTGAACGAGGGACATCTTTTTACCCCCGCCTCCAATGCCAAACTCGCTACGACGGCTGCCGCATTCGCGTTGCTGCCCGCCGACACGCTCACCTGGACCACTAACGTCGTCGCTACCGGCGATGTCGATGCCGGCGGCGTAGTTCATGGCGACCTGATGTTGATGGGAGTGGGTGATCCAACCATCAGCGCGCGCCATTATCCCTATGTGCCTCCGCCTCAACCACCGCCAACTCCCGCACCGGGCCGCTCGAAGGCACCCCAGCCACCCGACACACAGGCGCCGCCAGTTGCAACGGAGCCACCCCCCAAGCCGGACCCAATGACCGTGCTGAGCCTACTTGCCGAACAGGTCGAGCAGGCCGGTGTGCGCACCGTTGAAGGCAACATTGTTGGCGATGACAGCTACTTTCTCACCGAGCCCTACGGCACTGCCTGGGGTTGGGATGATCTGCAATGGGCTTATGGCGCGCCCGCTTCCGCCCTCAGCTTCAACGAGAACACAGCGGAACTCAGCATCGTCGCCGACGCGTCCGATCCCAGTGGTGTCGCATCCACCTGGGAACCGAACATCGAGTACTACACGCTCGATAACAGCATGACTATCGCACCGGCAAATCAGGCTGCGCATCCTGGGCTCGAGCGCGTGCCGGGCAGCATGCTGGTCCGCACCTGGGGAACGGGGCCGGCCAATGGCTTCCGTGCCGAGCTGGCGGTCGAGGAGCCGGCCGAGTTTACGGCTCTGGCTTTCAAGCAGGCTCTTCTTTCGCGTGGTATTCAAGTCACCGGCTCGGCGACGGCCGCGCATCGCTACTCAACCGGTACCGGCGATTTCAGCGCGGAGCGAGGAGAGTTGCTGCATCTTGAGCGCATCAACATTCCGACTGCAGAAGCTCCGATCACGGGCAGGCGCGTCCTGGCGACACACATTTCCGTTCCGCTGGCTGAAGATTTGACAGTCACGAACAAGCTGAGCCAGAACCTGCATGCAGAACTAACGCTCCGTCTATTAGGCAAGCTGCTTGCAAAAGATGGCAGCCTCGCGCAAGGCACGCGCGTGGTCCGCCAGTTTCTGGTGAACGTGGGCATCAGCGATCAGGATTTCTTCTTCTACGATGGCTCGGGCATGAGCATGGACGATCGCATCGCGCCGCGCGCCTACACACAGCTTTTGACCTATGCCTCTAAGCAACCGTGGGGGCCTGCCTGGCGCGGCACATTTCCGGTCGCGGGCGTCGATGGAACACTCACCAGTCATTTCAAGAACTCGCCGCTCAAAGGAAGGCTCTGGGCCAAGACGGGCACGTTGAACGAGACGGTCGCCCTCTCAGGTTATTTGACTGCAACGAGCGGCAAGATGGTGGCATTCTCGATCATGGTCAACGGTCGCCGGCCCGGAAGCAATGCCGAATCCCAGGCGATCGAGCATCTCTGCGAAGCCATCGCGGCGGCCGAGTAAGCGCGTATCATCGATGCATAGATGCCCATGAAACATTCGTCCTTTTTCGCCGCCATTTTTCTTTGCGGCGCTGGTCTCGCTCTTGGTGCTGCCGGCTGCCGCTCCTTGCCGCCCTCCAAGCCTTCATCGGAATGGACACCGCAGGAGGCGCGTGGCGCCGCTGTGTTCCAGTCCGCCTGCGCGCGCTGCCATTACCCGACGACAACCTCCGGGCTGCACGGACCGGGACTTCAGGCCATCACTAAGGTGAAAGCCATGCCCTCTGGCGCGCCGCCCACCGACGAGCGTCTTTCGGCCACCATCCTTCGTGGGCACGGCACCATGCCGGGCACTCAGCTAAGCGACGAACAATTGAACGATCTGCTTGCCTACCTGCACACGCTATGAGCGACGAGAACAACACTGAGCAGATTTCCTCGACCGATAGGGAAGTCGCAGACCGGGCTGCGCTCCGGCGCAATGAGCTGTTTCAATTGCCGGGCCTGCTGGCCATCGGTCTTTATCTGCTCCTTCTCGCAGGCGTATTGATTTTGGGGGTCGTCGGCCGGCACTATCCGCCCTTGTTGCTCCTCCTCGCTGCAGCATTCATGACGGCCAGCGCGGGCTTGGTGCTGTTGCTTCGTTGGGCTTGGGCTGGAGCGCTTGCCGCCGTATTTTTGCTCTCGTGCTACAACATGTGGATCTTTTCAGAACAGCGAGCAGGATCAGCATTGATCCAGGGCTTGCTCAATCTGGTGTTCTTTCTCTACCTCGTGCGCTCCGAAGTGCGCAGCCGCTTGCGTTGATTCACTGGAACAAAATCCACTCCTATTTCCGCCGCGAAATGATACCCTCTGCGCATGCTTCGCAGCTTCCCTAAAAACCTTCTCTGCTCCCTTTTCTGTCTTGGACTCTTGCCTTCACTTTTCAGCTCGGCGCAAGCAGCCGACACACCCAAAAAGCGAGATATCACGCTGGATGACCTGGCCAAGTTGCAGCGTGTTGGCTCCCCGGTGGTTTCGCCCGATGGCGATTGGGTGATCTACACCGTCAGCCAGACCGACACAAAAGAGGACAAGGGACAATCTCACCTGTGGATGGTGAAGTGGGATGGGTCGGTCCATCTGCAGCTTACCTTTGGCAAAGAGGGAGCTTCTGAGCCGAAGTTCAGCCCGGATGGTCGCTATATCAGCTTTATGTCGTCGCGGCCCGGCCCCGCCAAAGGCGATCAGGTCTGGGTAATGGACCGGCGTGGCGGAGAGGCCGAGCAGTTTACGGCGATCACTGACCAGAACATTGAAGGATACAGTTGGTCACCCGACTCGAAGAGGCTTTTGCTCACGATGCGCCCCAAGAGCGAGCCGGATGCCGAAGAAGGAAAGCCGCCCGCGCCGCCCAAGCCTGTCGTGATTGATCGATACCACTTCAAGCAGGACGTTCAGGGCTATCTGCGCGATGACGAGTGGAACGCTCTGTACCTTTACGACATCGCGGCCAAGAAATCTGAAAAGCTCACGACCGACAAGAATGTAAACGAGAATGAGGCGGAGTGGTCGCCCGATGGCAAGTGGATTGCCTATGTCAGCAATCATGACGCCGATCCCGACCGTACGAATAACTCCGACATCTTTATCGTCGAGACCAAAGCGGGTTCTACTCCGAAAAAGCTCACAAAATGGAACGGCCCCGACAGTGGCCCCCTCGCATGGTCGTCCGATTCCCAATCGATTGCCTATACCGAAGGAGCAGAACTCAAGCTGCTCGAGTACTCGCAGTCGAAACCGGCCGTCGTCAGTCTCGATGGAAAGATAAGTTACGCCGCGACGAAGTTGGACCGGAGTGTCCGCGCCCCCATCTTCACCAACGATGGTCATCTGAGCTACCTCGTCAACGACGACCGTAATCAATACCCTGCAGAACTCGAACTGAACGGCGGCGGAAGTAAACGGCTCCTTGCTCAGCAAGGTGCCGTGATGTCCTGGAATGCTGCGGGTGGCCATATTGCGGTTTCGTACACCAATGACGCGGATCCGGCAGAAATCTTTGCATTTGAAAACGGAGCGCTACGCAAGCTCACCACGCACAACGACGCGCTGATGGCCGAACTTAATCTGGTTTCGACAGACGATGTTGAATTCAAGAGCCAGGATGGAACCGAGGTGCACGGCCTTCTCACCAAACCGGCGGGCTTCAAGTCGGGCTCGCCCGTTCCCATGATTCTCTTCATCCATGGCGGACCCAACGGGCAGGACGAGCACAGCTTCGACTTTCTGCGCCAATGGCTTGCGACGAAGGGCTACGCCGAGTTGAACGTGAACTATCGCGGCAGCTCCGGCCGCGGACAGGCCTATGCCAAGGCCATCGCAGGCGATTGGGGCCACTTTGAAGTGCAGGACCTTCTTGCCGGTGTCGACAAGGCTGTGGCCCTCGGCGTGGCCGATCCTAACCGCATGTGCGTCACCGGATGGAGTTATGGTGGTATCCTCACCGACTACACAACAGCGAGCACCGATCGCTTCAAGTGCGCAATCAGCGGCGCCGGCGTTGCTGCGCCCATGTCGTTCTATGGCGTGGATCAATACATCCAGCAGTATGACAACGAGCTCGGACCACCGTGGCAGAACCTGCAGCTCTACATCAAAATGAGCTATCCGTTTCTCGAGGTGGAGAAGCGAATCCACACGCCCATGATGTTCATGGGCGGCACATCGGATATGAACGTGCCTCTGATTGGCGGCGAGCAGATGTACGAGGCGCTCAAATCCCTCGGCCGTCCCACAGAGCTGGTCGTTTACCCTAACCAGTTCCATGGCTTCACTCGGCCGAGCTTCATCAAGGACCGATACGAGCGCTGGCTTGCATGGTGGGATAAGTACACGAAACCCGCGAGCGACACAAAACCGGCGGCCGACGCCAAAAAAGGCGAATAGCTCGATCCATTGGGCTGATCAGTCCTCACAAGCCCCGTTTGTCGCCGGGCGCCGCTACTCGCACAGCGTCTTCAGCTTCCCGAAAGGTTTCAGAGGAACAGGCGGATACTTCAAGTGCCTCGAATCCATGAACTGATCGGGAAGCGTTCCGCCGTATTTCAAGGCAGCATCGGGATCCATTGAATACGCCTGGTCTTTCTCGACTTCCGGCAACGCCTCAAATTCGAATCCGTCGCTACGCAGCTGACCTAGAAGGTCGGGCAGCATGAGCGTGGTGAATGCCGTAGCGTGCAGCAGCATCACGTTGGGGATTTCGTGGCCAAACGCGATCAGCTCCTCTTCGCGCCCGAGCTGAATGTAGGCCTTCGCCGTGTCGAGATAGCTCCGTTTCAGCCAATCGATGGCGGCTTCGTCTTTCTTTGCCTCGCAGCGTGAGTAAGCATCGTTCCAGGCGTAATCCTCAAAATCCAGCGAAACCTGCGCTACCTTGTAGCCGCGTTGCGCAAGATAGGCGCGCACAGCGCGTCTCTTCTCCAGTGTGTCGCCTTCCCACAAGAACGGATAGCGGAACCAATGCCAATCCCGCGCGCCCGCATATTCCGCCAGCGCAGGCTCATTCTTGGCAACCTCATCTTCAAAGGCTTCAGCCGAATTCGCCGTGAGAGACATGTGCGACCAGGTATGGCTTCCAATGTTCATCCCGGCGGCAATCCAGGCCTTCAGCGCCTGCCTTCCGTCGGCACTCCCTTCCAGCTTAACGGCATTCACAAAACCATAAGTTCCGCCCAGGCGATTCGCGTTTAATTCGGACGCAAGTTTCATTGCAATATCCGTTCGCGTAGCGTCGACCGGCAACGCGCCGGCGGCAGGCAGATCGTCAAACGTGAGCGCTACTACGGGATGAGCATTGAGGTCGAGCTTCACCATCTGGTCTGGGCCCGGGCCCGTCCACATCTGCTCTTCGATCAGCCACGCGCCGTTTTGGCTGCGTCGATATACCGTGAGATAACTTCCCGTCGAGAACAGCCTCTTTCCCGTAGACCGCACGGTGAGAACTTCGCGAAATTCGCCGGAGTCATAGGCGAGATCGCCCGATGTTTCTACTCGCCGAGAGTCAAAGATGAGATCGCTGTCGAAGGTGCTCGTGATTGTCTGGTAAAGCTTGCGAATCTCCGCAGCGCCGCGCACGCGACCACCGTCGGGTTGCAGAAACTCAGCAGCGTCATCGTATGCAGCAACGCAGGCATCGAGCTTCTTCTCCCGCAAATCTTGCGCCCAGTCTTCGCGCAGCTTCGCGAAAGCCTTCGAAGCAGTATTCTCCGCACCCGAATCTGGATCATGCGACGACTGCCCGGCGGCCATCGCAATCGCAAGTGCCGCAAACGCCAATATCGTCAGTCTTCGAAACATGGTCGTCACTCCGGCGTGTCTCTCGGCAGTGTACCAACGGCTCTTTAGCCGAACCGCGACCCATTGAGCCCTGCCGCTACAATAAAAACAGATGGATCTCGTTCAGATCAGCCCCGTGCGCACGACCCCCGCTCCAAAACCCGAGTGGTTGAAGGCACGCGCGCCTGGGGGCGAGAACTACCACTCGCTCAAGCGTCTTGCGCGGTCGCTCAACCTGCACACGGTGTGTGAAAGCGCCCACTGTCCCAACATAGGCGAGTGCTGGCATCACAAAACTGCGACCTTCATGATGCTGGGCAATCTCTGCACGCGCCGCTGTGGCTTTTGCGCAGTTCCCAAGGGGCGTCCGGAGCCCATCGACTTTGACGAACCGCGCCGTGTTGCAGAAGCCGTTGCCAGTCTCGGACTTGAACATGCCGTCATCACCAGCGTGAATCGCGACGACGATCTCGTGGACGGAGCGCGCATTTTCGCCATGGTCATTAGTGAGATTCGCCGCCAGGCGCCGGGGTGCCGGGTAGAAGTGCTGATTCCGGATTTTCAGGGCAACCAGGAAGCCATCCGCATTGTTGTTGAAGCGCAGCCCGAAGTCCTGAATCACAACACGGAGACGGTGCCGCGGCTCTATCGGGTGGTTCGTTCAGGCGCTCGCTACGAGCGCACGCTCGAGCTTCTGCGCTATTCCAAAGAAATCCGGCCCGCGGCAGTGACAAAATCCGGAGTGATGGTCGGGATCGGAGAAGAGACTGACGAACTGCTTGAAGTCTTCCGCGACCTGGCCGCCGTGCACTGCGACATCCTGACGATTGGCCAATACCTGCGCCCATCGCGGGATCACCTGCCCATGACTCGTCTCTACACTCCGCGTGAATTCGCCGACTTGAAGGTCGAAGCGTTGAAGATGGGATTTCGCCACGTCGAGTCCGGGCCCCTTGTTCGTTCGAGCTATCACGCTCACGAGCAGGCCGCCGCCACAGGTCTTGCGGTCCTCAGCTGAACGACGATCACTTGGCCGCAACGCTGTGGAGCGCGCGGATCTCCGGGGCAAACAGAATCCAGGCAACTGTTGCCACAACCAGCACGGCGGCTGCCGCCAGCCAACTCCATTTCGTCCAATGCATAGCGCCCTTTCCGCGGGGGCGTGTTCGCTACTATGATGTTTTGGACGTTGCGAGGAGAAAGATGGCATCCTTCATGGCCGGCAATCCGGCACTCAAAGACCTGTACAACAGCCTCAAGCACCGCATGGACGGCGCCGTTGCCGGCTTCCAGTCCAACCTGGCCGCGATAAGGACAGGGCGGGCCAGTGTGCACATGCTCGACCAGATTAAGGTGGACTATTATGGCACCCCGACCCTGATCAACCAGATGGCGCAGGTCTCCGCGCCCGAGCCGCAGTTGATCCTCATTTCGCCATACGATCCCACAATGCTGAAAGAGATCGAGAAGGCCATCCAGACTTCCGATCTTGGATTCAATCCGATGTCTGACGGTAAAGTTGTGCGTGTTCCCGTTCCTCCCATGACCGAGGAACGCCGCCGTGACGTCGTCAAGCATCTGAATCGCGTCCTTGAAGAACATCGCACCGCGGTCCGCAATGTTCGCCGCGATGGAAACGATGCCTTAAAGAAAATCGCCAAAGAAAAAAAGATCAGCGAAGACGAAGAAAAGCGCGCTCTCGAAGAAGTCCAGAAGATGACCGACGAGGAAATTCGGCGCATGGAAGAACTCAGCCGTAAAAAAGAGGCTGAGGTCATGCAGATCTGACCGATCGCTGTCGTTTCCCGGGAAACCGGCTTCGAAACAGATCAGAAACGAACTGGGCGCGAGCTCCTATTTCTTCTGACGTTTGTAGAAAGGCAATGGGACCTGTTTCGCGCGCACACGGTTTCCGCGGCACTCGACAACGACGTCCTGGCCCGCGGCCAGATCGGTCGTCACCAGGGCCATCGCAATATTCGTCTTGAGAAACGGAGCAGGCGAACCCGAGGTCACGTTGCCAATGGGTTCGCCTTCGAGAGTAAAGACTCCATAGCCATCGCGCCCAATCCCTCGATCCACCATCTCCAGTCCGATGATCTTTCGCTTGGGGCCGCCTGCTGCTTGAATTCCCGCGAGCGCCTCCCGCCCAATGAAGTCTCCTTTTTCCAACTTCAGCCAGCGGTCGAGTCCGGCTTCGAGGACGTTGATGTCCTCCGAAATTTCGTGGCCGTAGAGACTCATGCCGGCCTCAAGCCTTAGCGTGTTACGAGCGCCCAGTCCGCAGGGGCGAATCCCAAACTCGGCTCCCGCCTCCAGCAAGGCGTCCCACATCCTCACCGTCGTCGCTTCATCCGACGGGATGTATACTTCAAAACCGTCTTCACCGCTGTAGCCCGTTCTGGCAATCAATACATTGTGGATGCCGGCCACCTGTCCCCAGGTGAACCAATAATTCTTGATTCCGGCAAGATCGACCTTTGTCAGCTTTTGCAGCGTCTCGAGCGCGCGCGGCCCCTGCAGCGCAAGCTGCGAGTAGTAGTTGGAGTAGTCGTTGAGATGGATGCCGGGCATCGCACCAACCTGCTGCCGGATCCAGGCGAAGTCCTTGTCTTTGGTCCCAGCATTGACAACCAGCAAGTAGTCATTGTCGCCGAGCCGATGCACCAGAATGTCATCGACAAACGTTCCTTGCGGTGTAAGCAAGGCAGAATAGTGCGCCTGGCCATCTTTCAGCTTTGAAGCGTCGTTCATCGAGATGCGCTGCACAGCCTCCAGCGACCCCGGCCCGCGGAACTGGATCTCCCCCATATGGCTGACGTCGAAAAGACCCACACCGGTTCGCACCGCGAGGTGCTCGGCAATCAATCCGCCGCCGTTGCCCGGATATTCCACCGGCATGTCCCATCCGCCAAAGTCCACCATCTTGGCCTTCAGCGCGCGATGCGTGGCATTCAGGGCGGTTTTCTTCAGGGTTTGAGCCGCGGGGGTTGCGGGACTGGTCATCGGAGAGTCCTTTCGGGGACATTTGTTCTACCCTGTTCACGATAGGGATTGAGCCTGACCGGGTCAATGCGCCACACCCTATGAGGGGAAAGCCAAGCCCGATGCATCGCAAGTGCATTTCTTGTGAACGCCCGTTTCAGGAGACGAACGCCTTATGGGCCCAATGCGTGGAGTGATCCTTATCCTCTTCGGCTTTCTGGCGCTTTTTCGGGGTTGGACGATTCACACCGGGGAGCGTGCCTGGTTGGCTTACGCGCTGGGTGCCGTCTCCCTTGGGATCGGTGCATGGCGTTTGGCCCACAGGCCCTGCCGATCTCTTCCGCAGTGATAATCCGCCTCACTTCACCGGCCAGACTGCATTTTGAATGTTCAAAACTTGAACTGGAGACAGACGCAAGATGCCCACGCTCTACAACCTGATCCAAGGCCGCAATCTGGAACGCCTTGCCGCTTTGAGCGACGGCATTTTTGCGGTTGCCATGACGCTGCTCGTTCTTGACCTGCATGTTCCAACCGCGGAACAGGTTCATAACGAGCACGAATTATTGGCCGCGCTTTGCGCCCTCGGTCCGCAATGGATTGCTTACGGGATGAGCTTTCTCACACTCGGGATCTTCTGGGCGGGCCAGCAGACACAACTCAACCACCTCGAAGAAGGGACCCGTGACCTCACGTGGATTCATTTGGGGTTTCTCTTCTTCATCACGCTGATGCCGCTATCCACCCGCCTTCTCGCGGAATTCATCACCTACCGGTCGGCGCTGGTCCTCTACTGGATCAATATTCTTGTGCCCGGCGCCATGCTCTATTGGAGTTGGACTTATGCAATGCACAACGGCTTGATCAAGGCTTCGACCCCAGACGAAATACGCGCGAGCATCTGCCGTCGCATTCTCATCGCGCAGTCGCTTTATGCCGCGGGTGCAGCACTGTGCCTCATCAACACCTGGTTCAGTATTGTCGCAATTGTCTTGGTGCAATTGAACTACGCGATTGCTCCACGTCTGCCGCGAAAACGAGCCTGACTCTCGCTTACCTTTTCGGTAACTTCAAGATTTGCCACGCCGGTGCGCGCGCCAAAAGGATGTCACTCCAAGATAAAGAAAAATCACAACGACGACTGCGGCGGAAAGAAACGCACGATGATCCGGACCTTGTAACCAACTCGCGCGAGTCCGCCAGATCGTCGGCGCGAAAACAACCACCGGAAGCAGAAAAAAGACTCCAGTTACTTCGAGCCATACCGTGCCACCCACGCGGCGGAAAGGCCTGAGAAAGCCTCCAATGCCCCCCATGAGGCTGCCACTCGCCTGCGCGGAGGTCGTGGTCTTTCGCGGCTGGGCATGCACGGCGCTCGCCCTTGTGGAGCCAGGAGATCCTTCGGATGCGGCGTTGATTCGCTCGCCGGCGACGCGGCCCGCGACGCGCAGTCCGATGCCCAGCACCCTGCCAATGCTCTCAGGCTTCATTTCGATATGATGGTAACAGTGACCGGCCAATCCCTGCTTTTTGCAGGACTTGAAGAGCACAGGTTGCCGCGGGAGCCATCTCGCAGTAAGGTAGAACAATCTCACGCCGCTCCAGCGCCCCGCCCGCGCCGGCCGACGTTCTGGAGGAATTCTTGACATCTCGCCTGCGCGAACTGATCCAACAACTCGGAGAAGCTATCCACGAGTCGGTTATCGAGAGCGAGCAAATCGCCGGCGTCGTTCAGGACATCCGCAAGCACGGCTTCGATGTGCTGCTGATGCTCGAAGCGACAATCGGGCTGAATGAAGTCACGGCGAAGGATTCTGACGAGGCGGAAGCTGGAAGCGAAACCGGCGACGGTCCCTTTACCAAGAAGGACCGCGATTTCCTCGCGTCGCTGCGCATCTCTGTTGAAGGTGAAGACGAAGAAAACGACACAGACGAAGACGAGACCTCATCTTCGGAGTGATTCTCGGAAGTGCTGAACCGCTAACTGCGCCAATGCAGTTCCACCGGCCCACCCATTGGATGCTTTGCCGGTGTGCCGCTCGCGGCAGCATCGAGTCGCGCCTGCTTCAAGGCGAAATACCACTTGGCCGGTTTATCGGCATCATCGATCAGCATCAGGCTCGGGTTGTGCTTGAGTCCTTCGGCTTGCTGAACCATCGTGACTTGATCCTGCCGCACAAACTTCGCTCCGAAGAACTTCGCGATCGGCGTGAGGAATGGCACGAAATAAAAGACGTTCCATGCGGCGATTACGTCAATCCGGCAAGTCGATGCAGTCACAGGCGTGACCGTCGTCAGGCTGCTGAACCACTTGTCGCCACAGCGAATGATCTCGGTGCGCCGATTGGGCAACACAAAGTCAATGGTGGTCTCCACTGGCTGTCCGTATACGCCCAGTAATTTGTAAGGAGCCGAGTTGGCGCTGGGTGCGTGAGCGCTCATCCGGAAACCTTCGCGAATCGGCTCGAACTTCTTGGTCTTTTCCCGGATGCTCGCATGGCTCCGCCACCACCATGCCTGGTGCACAAACGGTCCGTGCGCGGGGTCCATCAGGCCGATGATTCCGTGATCCACATTGCAGGGTAGATCGGCTGTGAGGAAAGCCGTGCGATAGCGTTGCCCGAACTTTGCCAGTTCGGGTGCTGTCCCCGGCTGTGCACTTTGCGCGCGCTTTCCGCTTCCCGGGCTGGGAACGAAGACCCAGGCGTGGCCGTCCCGTTCTTCGCAGGGAAATGCCGTCGCATAAATCTTTGTCCCGTCGAGACGATCGTGGCTGGAAAGAGAAGGAATCAGCTCGCAGCGGCCACTGCAGGGTTCGAACTCCCATCCGTGATAGCGACAGGTGACGCGGTTTCCGTCGAACCAACCAACGCTCAGCGGAATGCCCCGGTGCGGGCAACTGTCGCGCATCGCGAACACACGGCCATCGCTGCGTCTGCCAACAACGAGAGGAATTCCCAACAGCATCGCCGTCGCCAACTTCCCCTTGCGCAGCGTGTCTGTCCGCAGTGCCGGATACCAGTCGTCGTAAATCAGCGTAGCGCTTGGCCCCTGAATCGGAACTCCGGCTTCCGTGGTCGTCAAGAGCGGCATTTGGGACTCAAGATACCATTCCAGCTCGGCTCGCCGCCAACCAGCGCCGGGATTTCACAAGGGCACCTCACACTCAGGCCCACTCGCCTTGTCGCATCAGAGGTTCCGTCGAGCCGGATGCCGTGATGCCGTCGATGTCCAGTTTGTCCGATCCAATCATCCAGTCAACGTGGATCAGGCTCTCGTTTGCGCCCTTGGCGGCAAGTTCCCCAGGAGTGAGCTTGTCCCCTTCGCGAATGCAGGAAGAGTATGCCTGGCCAAGCGCAATATGGCACGCCGCATTCTCATCAAAAAGTGTGTTGTAAAAGAGCATTCCGCTTGCAGCAATGGGCGACGAGTGCGGTACCAGCGCAACTTCACCAAGACGCCGGGCGCCATCATCCGTGTCGATGAGCTTCTGCAAGACTTCCTGGCCTTTGCTCGCACGCGCTTCCACAATGCGGCCTTTCTCGAAGCGTACCTGGATGCCCTCAATCATCGTCCCCTGATGCGAAAGCGGCTTGGTCGCCGTTACCGTGCCGTCTGCGTGGTCTTTGTGCGGCGTCGAAAACACTTCTTCCGTCGGCATGTTCGGAATGCAATAGAGCCCGTTGCCCGCCGTGGTGCCGCCGCCCAGCCAAAGATGGTCATCCGCAAGTCCCAGACGAAAGTCAGTGCCCGGTCCGCGATATTGCAGGGCCGCGTAGCGCTTCTCATTCAGAAAGGCCGCCCGTTTCTGCAGGTTGGCGTCGTGTCTCTTCCACTCGCTCACCGGATCGTCGGTGTTGATGCGCGTCGTCTGGAAGATTGCTTCCCATACCCTGTTCAGAGCAACATCCGGTGAGTCGCCGGGAAACATGGCTGCGGCCCAGGCCGGCGTGGCAGCCGCAATGATCGTCCAGTTGATGGCATGACGCGTAATCAGGGTGAGCGCGGGACGATAGGCCTGAGAAACAGCGCGATTCGCTCGCCCCACCTTGTCGGGGTCCTCATTGGAGAGAAGTCCAGGATTCGCGCCGGCGATCGCCAGCCGCGCCGCGCCGCTCTTGAACGCTGCGCCCATACCGTCGTAGAGCCAACCGGCAGCACGGTCGAAGGCTTCATCCGGTGCATAGCGGTAGCGCAGCAACGTTGCTTCATCGTCGGTATAGAGCGTTGTCACCAGTGAAGCACCTGCCCGATAGGCTTGTTCCGTGACGCGGCGCGCCAGGGGCAGCGCATCCAGCGATGCCGTCATCACCAGTTCCTGGCCTTTCTCAAGTCCGAGCCCAACACGGATGGCCACTTCGGCAAGCTTATCCAGCTTTTGCTCAAACGTACGCTCGATGGCGATGGCTGCAGGTGCGTTCATGCATGTCCTTCTTCTTTTGAAATTTCCAGGCCCTCCAACTGGCGAAAAACGGATTGGAACAGCCTGATGCCTTCATTCTATCTGTGCTGCAATACTCTTTCATGGAGAGTCGCTGGGAGCTGCGTGGTGTGCGGAAACGAACATTCTGTGCGCTTGCGAACGCAAGTCCGCCAGGGAGGATCCGCAAGTTCGGACATAACCATCTGATTATCTGAACCTTAGATAGCTGTGATGTGTGGCGCAGCATGTGCACTCATTAAAGTCCAAACTACGGATTCCTACGCGTAAGTTTTATAGGAGGCGCCGTATGGCGGGTCTTCTTCAAGACATTCGCTATGCACTCCGGCAGCTTCGTAAGAGCCCCGGCTTCACGATCACCGCCGTCGTCATGTTGGCACTGGGGATATGCGCCAACAGCACCATCTTTAGCTGGATAAACGGCACGATGCTCCATCCAATTCCGGGTGCGAGCGACCCGGGAGCCTTGGTGTCGATCATGCGAGGTGCGCCAAGCACATCTCCATCGCCACCGCTCTCCTATCCTGACTACCGCGACCTTCGCGACAGAAACCACAGCTTCACGGGCATCCTTGCGTATCATCACGATTGGCTTACATTGACCGACGGCGACGTCCCGCAGCGCATTTACGTTGCCAATACTTCGGCGAATTTCTTCGACGTGCTCGGCGTCCAGCCAGCTCGTGGCCGCTTCTTTCTTCCTCAGGAAGAAACCATTCAAGGCGGCATTCCCTACATCGTGTTGGGCTACTCGCTCTGGCAAACCCGTTTTGGCGCCGATCCGAATATCGTCGGTAAATCCATTGAGATTGCCCGCACCCCCGTCACCGTCATTGGTGTGGCGCCGGAGGGCTTCATCGGAGCTATGCCGGGAATCCGAGAGGACGCATGGCTACCGCTGAATCCCGGCGGCAATGACTGGCAGTTGCAACATCGCAGCAGCAATTTTCTCAACGTTCTCGGCCGACTGCGCCCCGCCGTCGATCGTCGCAACGCGACTCAGGATCTCCAGACTCTCATGGCTGGCATTGTGGCCACGTATCCGAACGAACATTTGGGAGTCAACACCATCTCTCTCGATCCCATGTGGCGTTCGCCGTTCGGAGCCAACATCTACATGGCTGCATCGCTGCCCTATTTGCTTGGCATCGCCTCGGTAGTCCTGCTGCTCACCAGTGCCAACGTCTCGACACTAGCCCTCGTGCGCTTTGTTTCCAGACGGCGCGAAATCGCGATTCGGCAGTCGCTTGGCGCCGGCCGATTTGAGCTGATGCGTCAGATGTTCTTGGAGGGACTGCTGCTCTCACTTTTCAGTGGTGCAGTCGCTCTCTTGATGACATCGTGGACGGCAAAGATCTTCAGCTGGTTTATTCCGCCCAATGCAAATCCGCTCGCTATCAACGGCGCTATCGACCGTAATGTGATCCTCTTGATCTTGTTTCTGGCGTTCATGGCCAGTCTTATCTGCGGAGCTTTCCCTGCATGGCGCTCAAGTCGCCTCTCATCGGTTGACGTCCTCAAGGACGAGGCGGTCAGCCTCTCTGCGGGCACACAGAATCGGCGTCTGTTAAGCGGCCTGGTTGTCGCCCAAATCGCACTCTCTCTGGCTTTGCTGATCACGTCGGGTCTTTTCTTGCGCACACTCCGAAACCTAAGCGCATCCGATCCTGGCTTCGAGCGCGAACATGTCCTTACAGCCTCCATGGGATTAACCTATTCCGGCTATTCCTCCCAGGAAATCGATGCCATCAAGCACAAAGTCCTCGATCGTGTGTTGACTCAGCGGGGAGTGAGAGGTGCAGCACTCACCGATTGGGTCCCCTTCAACTTCAACCGGAAAACAGTCGACACCTATCCCGAGGGTTACGCCCCGCAGCCACACGAATCTCTTGAAGTTCGCCGTGCCGATGTAACCGCGGGATACTTTGCGACCCTCAATATTCCTGTCATCGCTGGGCGCGACTTCACGCGCGACGACAATGGGACCGCTCCACGAGTGGTCATTGTCGATCAAACGGCGGCCAATCGCTACTGGCCCGGTAAAGTGCCAGTGGGTCGACGCCTGGAAGTCTGGGGCCGCCCATTCACCGTGATCGGCGTTGTCAGAAACACAAAGCATCAATTCATCACCGAAGCAACTGAGCCCATGATCTACCTCAGCTACTTCCAGGAGCCCGACTCAGAAACGACCATCCAGGTTCGGACCCAGGGCAATCCGGAACTCCTTGCTCCATTAGTCGAAGAGGCGATCCATGAAGTTGACCGGAAACTTGCGGTCTTCGACGTTCGGCCATTGACCGAGACCGCGCGCATGGCGAGTCTGTTCGTCGTCGTCGAAACAACTTTTGCTTCTGCATTCGCTCTGCTTGCGTTGGCGCTTGCAGCTACTGGGATCTATGGCGTGGTGGCATATCGGACTCAAATGCGGACGCATGAAATTGGCATCCGAGTCGCCCTCGGTGCCGCAAAGCGTGACGTGCTGCGCCTCATACTTTTCCAGGGGATGTATCTGACTGTGCTGGGTCTCGTGATCGGCCTCGCGCTTGCACTGGGACTCGCGCGATCGATCGGTGGCTTGCTTTACGGCGTGTCTTTCGCTGATCCCCTCACAGGAATCATCGTGACGCTCCTGCTCGGTTCCATTTCTCTGTTGGCTTGTCTCTTGCCGGCAATCCACGCCATGCGCATTAATCCGGTGAATGCAATCCGGGGGCAGTAACACAAGAAGCGAGTCCAGTACGGACTCGCTTCCATCCGATGCCGTTGCTTTACATGCCGCCACGGCTTGCCGGCGGAACAATGCTGTTCATGCGCAGATACACGACCATCTGGCCGTAATGATCCATTAAATGCGCCATTCCAAATGCCGCCATTCCGCCGCGCGTGCCGCTCTCCGTCATCACAAATGCGTTCTGCGCCGTGATGCCGTCGACGAAGGCATGGGCCTGCGCAAACGAGTCCTTGAGAGCCTGCACAACATCGGCCTTCGTGGTCAGCTTTTCAATTGCATCGTGTTTGGCTTTCAAGTCAGCTTCGCTGAATTTGGATCCGCCAAAGAAATAGTAGTTGGCTTCCGCAACGTGCTTTACCTGATCGCCGAAAGATCTGACACCCTTGAAATCACCCATCGTTGCCGAGGGGGCGAAGCTGAATTTGTCTTCGGGCATTGCCTCCGCCGCGGAGACGAACTCTTTTTCAAGCAGCGAGAGTAACTTGCCGTAAGTATCTGCCGGCGTCATTTGTGTGCCAACTGCCGGCTTGGCGGGAGCCGCGTCTTGCGAAAAGCCGGAGTTGCACGTCGCTGCCAGCATGCAGGCAATGAACACGCGACTGAGAATTATTGTGGGGAAACGCATCATTCTCTCCTCGCGCGGTTGGGTCGGTTCTCCCCATGAGCCGAAGAACGCCCTTGTGCCTGAACAACTGCCCTTTCCCGCGTGATGGCAATCTACCAGACTCTCCAAGCAGTTCGATACAGGCTCAAGTCAATTCTGTTACGGAATGCGTGTTCAGCGACGCGAGGCGTCTTGTAAGGTCCCGAATTCGGCTTCGAGTCGACCGTCGGCCTGAAATACGCCCAGGCTTCCGATCGTTACTGCGCTCTGAGAAGCTTGCCCTTCTTGACGATGAACTTCTCGCCGCGCCAGACAATTGAATCACCGGCAAATCCCGCAATCCATAGTCCCATCGATGTCAGGTCGTGCAGAGGCAATAGCCAAAGGCTGGGCAACACCTGGTGATCGCCGAGTACCTCGGCGCCAACGGTCATGGCCAGGGTCAGCCGTAGGAAAAAAGTCAGCGCGACCAGCCACAGGCTCAGTGGGCTTGCTCCGCTGGCAATCACATTCAAAAGCGCCCAGCTCAGCCCATGAGCAAAAATCAGGCCGGTGTAGCCACCAGGACGCGCATCGCGCACCGTTCTCATCCAGCGCAGTTGATGTGCGGCAAACTCGCTCCAGCGATAAGCCGGCACGCCCGTCTCCACAACCTCCGGCGCAATTGCGATTCGATAGCCTGCTTCTGCAATACGTGCGCCTAGTTCATAGTCATCCGCCAGGTAGTCGGCAAGCACTTCATACCCGCCAATGCGCTGCAACGCCTCGCGACGAAAGGCGAGGGTCGAACCCAGTCCGTAACGCAGACCGCGTTCAACCACCAGGGCAAGCATCACGCTTGGCAAAAAATCGGTCGAAATGGTCAGCGCTTCAAAGAGCGAAGCGAGAGTCTTGTGAGCGCGGCCACGATAAAACGCCGTTACCAGGCCTACCTGCCTCGCAGTCTTGTCACGACGATTTGGCGGCGGCTCAAAGGCTGCGATCACGCGTTCCAGATAGCGAGTGCTTACGGTGATGTCAGAGTCGTTTACGAGCAGGAAATCGTGTTGCGCGTGAGGTACAAGCTGCGCGAGCGTTCCAACCTTGCCGTTCGTTCCTAGCTTTCGAGCGCACTCAATCAGCTGAATCTTCTGAGCAGGAAATTCGCTCTGCAACTGCCGCACCGCCGCTACGGCTGGATCGTCGAGCGATGCAACCCCGAACAGCAGCTCGTAGTTGCCAGCGTAGGTCTGCGTGCAATGGCTGCGGAATGCATTGAGCATTCCGGGATCGAGTCCCTTGAGCGACTTAAGGATGCTCACAGAAGGCGCAAACGCTGCCTGTGGAGCACGACGCGACACAAGATAAATGCGCGTCGCGATCCATGCGGTTAGAAAATAGCCGATACCGGCCACGGTCAGCGCCGTGGTCGCCACTTCCACGGCCAGGGCCAGAGCATGCGGCATCACGAGGCCTAGTTTATCGAAGCGGCCTCAGCTACTCGTAGCGCAGGGCTTCAATGGGATCGAGATTGGCTGCCTTCCAAGCCGGATAAATACCAAAAATCAGGCCGATGGCACAGGAGACTGTAAAGCCGGTCAAGATCCAGACGGTGGAAACAGTGGCAGGAAGCCCGATGGGCAGGAAGTAAATGATCCAGGTGATCACCGAGCCGACCAGGATTCCGATCACTCCGCCGACCGCGCACAAAGTCACAGCCTCGGTGGTGAATTGGGTCAGCAGGGTTCGCTTGGTCGCTCCAATCGCCTTGCGCACCCCAATCTCCCGCGTCCTCTCCGTCACGCTTACCAGCATGATATTCATGACGCCGACGCCGCCCACCATCAGGCCGACGCTCGAAACCGCAATCATGAAAAGCACCAGACCACCAGTGAGTTGACCCCAAAGCTTCGAGAGAGAATCGGGTCCAAAGATCTCAAAATCGTCCGGCTTCTCCACGCGCACCTTGCGGCGGATGCGCAGGAGCTCGCGAATTTCCTCCTGTACCAGCGACTTGTTTTTTGGATCATCGTATTTCACGCTTACCCAGAGGTCCTTGTCTTCCGGATGAAGGTTGTGAAACGTTCCCATCGGGAAGTAGGCGATATTGTCCTCTGGATTCTTGCTCCCCCCGAATGGCTGCTTGCGCTTGTCCAAAACACCGATCACGGTATAAAGACCGGTCTCAATATTCACTTCCTTGCCGATCGCGGGCTGGTCGCCAAAGAGCTGCTCCCAGGTGTCATGGCCGAGAACCACAACGTGCGATCCACGCGCATCTTCATCGTCGGTAAACATGCGTCCCTGCAGGAAAGTCAGGTCCGTCACAAGGCTTACCTGCGCGGTGTCGCCCTGAAGAATCGTGCCGGCAATCTTCTTGCCTTGGTATTTCACGCTGACCGCGCCGACTCGAAATTGGCCCACATGTTGGAAACCGCCGTCCGCCGCGGTCACATGCGGCAGCGTTCGCATTGCCAGCACATCGTCCACGGTCAGCTTTTTGCGCGCAAGCATTTCGGAAGTGGGTCGCACGCCAATGACCGGCAAATGAAACACCCAGATCACGTTTGTTCCCAGCGAACTCACCCAGTCCGAGACGCGGTTGTTCAGTCCGCTAATGACAGACGAGATTGTGATGACCGTCGTGACGCCGATGACAATGCCGAGAACCGTCAGCGCCGACCGCAGCTTGTTGGTGCGCAGGGTGTCCAACGCCATCTTGATCGATTCCCGTGTTTGACCTTGTGCCATGACCTCTGCTCCACATCTACCAAACGACGTTGCTGCTTCTTACATTTCCGCCCGCAGCGCCACGACGGGGTCCAGACGGGCTGCTTTGCTTGCCGGATACACCCCGAAGAAGATGCCCACCGCAGCGGCCAGGAATAAGCCAAGGAAGATGGCCCATAAAGGCACTGCCGTGGGGAATCCCACAACGAGCGTGATCAGCTTGCCCACAAGAATTCCGCCCAGGACTCCGATGGCGCCGCCTATCAACGCCAGCGATGCGCTCTCAATGAGAAACTGCGTAAGCACATCCCGCTGCTTCGCTCCCAGCGCCTTGCGCACGCCGATTTCACGCGTTCGCTCCGTTACGCTCACAAGCATGATGTTCATGATGACCACGCCGCCTACCACCAGCGCGATCGAAGCCAGCCCGAGAACCACCCAGGCAAACAGCGAGCTGATCTGTTTCCAGATATCAAGAAACGTGTCGTTGGTCTCGAGATCGAAATCGTCCGGCTGGCCGGGCGCTTCATGATGGCGCGTCCGCATCAGTACGCGGACTTGGTCTTCCGCGCGCTCCATCACTTCCGCATTGCCGTTGGCGCGCGCGTAGATGTCGACGGAATCGTTGTATCCGTAAATCTGTTCGTAGGTCGTGATCGGAATCGCAACCCAGTTGTCTTGGGACTGTCCCAGCGTCTTGCCCTGCCGGTCCCCCACGCCCACAATCGTGTAGGGAACGCCATCCACGCGGATTTCCTTGCCGATCGGATCTCCGTCGCCCAGCAGGTTGTCGATGATGTCGTACCCAACGATTACGTTCTTCGTAGCATGCTCTTCGTCGGCAGGCGTGAAGCCGCGTCCAATCGCAATGTCGATATTGTTGAGCGAAAGCATCGTATAGGTGTAGCCGCGGACGCTTGTATTGTCGCTCGAGTGGCCGTTGGCGACCACGTTGGTTGACTTGTTCAACAGCGCGCCAACCTCGCTGCAATCTGTGCACGAGTTCTTGATGTCTTCGTAGTCCTCGATGCGAAGAATCTTGCGCTTCTGGTAGCTCAGATACTCTTCGCCGCTGAAGATCACGCTGGGCATCCGCGTCACGGTGAAGACGTCCGCGCCATAACCCGAAAGCTTCGTGCTCACGTACTTGTTCGCGCCGTTCACCAGCGTGATGACCATGATGACCGATGCCACGCCCATCACAACGCCAATCAGCGTCAGAATGGATCGCAGCTTGTTTCCCCATAGAGACTGGAGCGCGAGTTTGAAAGCTTCAATCAGTTGCATAGTCTGCTGACTTCCGTACGAACCAGTGTCTGCTCCGCCTGAGAGGCTTCTTCAGTGTACGTAATTCTTGCCTGGCGAAGCCGCCCAGTCTGACCTTTGCTGGCCCCTCGACTTCTCCCAAATATCCTTGAGAACTCTGAAAGAGAGGCAGTTATCCCCAGCTGCCTATGAATTCATACGCGCCCAGCCATGGTTCGGTTCCCCCAGCCAGAACCCATACCGGCCGGCTCGCCGCTCAAATAGGCTAATCTCATCACATTTCTCGTCTCTTCGGTGATAGAAGGCTGCAATCGGGTTGTACCGCGCTCCAGTCCGGAAGGTCAGCGTGCTCAACCGTCAGAGCGGCGGCCTGCGAGAAAGGCGGCAATCCAGGTACGAGCTACCCTTAGGCGCTGGGGAGCCCTTCTTCGGCCAGGAGCGTCTGGTAGGCCGGCAGTGTCAGAAAATCGACGAATTTTGGTGGCTGGATCAGGGTCCGCATCAGCTCCGCTGCCTTCTCGTAGGCAGCAAAACGTGCTTGATCCACAACCGTCCTTTGCCGCTCGAGTTCTTCGCCGATGAGCCTGTCGACCATCGGCAGATCGACGACCAAGCCGTTTGCCAGCTTGGCCTTACGGTGAATCCATTGCCAAAGCTGAGCCCGGCTGATTTCTGCTGTTGCGGCGTCTTCCATCAGGTTAAACAGGGGCACGCAACCGATCCCTCGCATCCAGGCTTCCAGGTAGCCCAATCCGACGGCAACGTTCTGCTTCAAACCCGCTTCGGTAATCTCCCCCGGCGGAATTCGCAGCAAATCTTCCGCCACCGGCCGGAAGTCGGGTAGTTGCTTACCGATCTGGTTGGATTCGGGCATGATCCGGTCGAAGACCTCCATCGCCACGGGGACCAGCCCCGGATGCGCCACCCATGTCCCATCGTGGCCGTCCCCGGCCTCGCGCTCCTTGTCCGCGCGCACCTGCGCGATCGCTTTCTCGTTTGCCACGGGATCCGACTTGATAGGAATGTAAGCCGACATGCCGCCCATGGCATGCACATTCCGTCTGTGGCAGGTCTTGATGGCCAGCTTGGAATAGCTGCGCATGAAGTGCGTCGTCATCGTCACCTCTACGCGATCCGGCAGCACTGCGCGGGGGTCATTCGCGAACTTTTTGATGAAGCTGAAGATGTAGTCCCAGCGCCCGCAATTCAGGCCTGCGGAGTGTTCGCGCAGCTCGTAAAGAATCTCGTCCATCTCAAAGCTGGCAAGAATCGTCTCAATCAGCACAGTGCCCTTGATCGTTCCCTGCGAAATGCCAAGCGCCTCCTGTGCGTGGACAAAGATGTCGTTCCACAGGCGCGCCTCCAGGTGGCTTTCCATCTTGGGCAAATAGAAATAGGGTCCGCTCCCTCGTGCTACCAACTCCTTGACGTTGTGGAAGAAGTAGAGCCCAAAATCAAAGATGGAACCGGACATCGGTTCCCCGTCCACCATCATGTGCCGTTCTTCCAGGTGCCAGCCCCTCGGACGCACAAAAAGCACCGCGACCTTGTCGTTGAGCTTGTACTGTTTTCCAGTCGCGGGGTCCGCATAAGTAATGACGCGGCGAATGGCGTCTCGCAAATTCAATTGCCCGTCGAGCAGATTGTTCCAGGTTGGCGTGTTCGAGTCTTCAAAGTCAGCCATGAAGACTCTCGCGCCCGAGTTCAGCGCATTGATGATCATTTTGCGATCGACAGGTCCAGTGATTTCCACCCGTCGATCGAGAATGTCTGCAGGCAGCGGCGCAACTGTCCAGGATGCATCGCGAATATCCTTTGTCGCCTCAAGAAAATCGGGCTTCTCGCCGGCATCGAGCCGCGCTTGTCGCTCTTGGCGCGCAGCCAGCAGCGATTTGCGCCGGGCATTGAAAGCGCGCTGCAACCCGGCAAGAAACACAAGTGCATCCGTCGTCAGGACACTCGAATAACCTCCAGCCAAAGGGGCAAGAAGCTTGACTCCCGGAATCTCTTCCACATCGGTCATTGCTGCTACTCCACGTTTTTGCGAAACCGGCGCAGATCGCCCACTTGAGATGCGCCATCGCACATAAGATTATCTGGTCCGTCCGTAGTGAGGCACACCGAAACGGCTCAACTTGGATTGACTGGGGTCGCAATCAACGAACGCGGCACAGTATGATGCAGCCTCAGAGCCACTCACTCACGAGGAAGCCGCGCCCCAATGAACTGGTCACAAAACTACTCGTTGTTCGGGTGCGGACTCGTGGCCTCAGCGGCTTTGGCATCGCCTCCAATTCTCGCCGTTCTCCTATTGCTCGGCATCTTGCGAAAACCGTCTTGGATGGCGGGCCTCGCCGGTCTCACCGTCACGCTTGCGCTCGCTCTCGTCGGCTATCACATGCCGGTAATCACCGCCTTCAGCGCAGCCTGCGAGGGCGCAGCCTTCGGCCTCTTTCCGATCTCATGGATTGTTTTCTGGGCAATCGCACTGTTTCGGGTCACTTCCGACACGGGGCAGTTCACCGTAATCAAGGACTCCATTGCACGGCTCACGCCCGATCCGCGCATCCAGGTCTTGCTCATCGCCTTCGCTTTCGGCGCATTTGTTGAGGGCGCTGCCGGCTTCGGAACTCCTGTGGCGATTGCGTCAACAATGCTTGCCGGACTCGGTTTTTCTGCTTTCGATGCCTCGGCCCTCTGCCTGCTTGCCAATACGGCTCCGGTGGCATTTGGCTCGATCGGGATCCCCATCCTCACACTCGCTCTGACCACTGGACTTCCGGTAGATCAGTTAAGTGCGTCTGCCGGTCTACTTTGCACTCCAGTCGCATTGATCCTGCCCGGGTATCTCATCGTTGCTCGCTGGGGCTGGCGCGGTTTGCGCGAGGTCTGGCTGCCGGCATTGACCGCTGGCATTGTGTTCTCGGGCGTTCAGCTCTATGTTTCAACACGGCTCACCGTGCAACTGACCGACATCCTGGCCTCCCTCGCCGCGATCGCGGCACTTATCGCAGTCATTCGGTTTCGGCAACCAGGGAATCCTAAAGATCGGACGCAGGCGAACCGTCCATCCAGCGCGTACACAGGTTCAAATATCGTTGAACAGTCTGATCCACCGAAGAACCAGGACCCCAGCCGCACGCAACTCCTGTATGCCTGGATGCCTTATGCGTTCCTAGTCGTTTGCGTCCTTTTGTGGGGATGGCCGCCGCTCCATCGAATCTTCGAATCCCTTACGGTCGTCTTTCGTTGGCCGATGCTGCACGACATCGTGCTGCGGGTCCCCCCGATCGTCCCCAGGCCGTCGCCCTATCACGCCATTTTCAATCTCAACTGGTGTGCAGCTTCTGGAACGTCGTGCATGGTGGCGACTCTCTTGTCGGCGCTGGCCTTTCGAATGCGTCCCGTTGCCTTTGCGCGTTTGTTGTTGGGCGTCACGCGCCAATTGTTGCTGCCCACGGTAACGGTCACATCCGTGCTTGCGATGGCCTTCCTCATGAATTATTGCGGTGCCACCGCAACGCTGGGTCTGGCGTTCGCCGCCACAGGGCCGATCTTCCCCTTCTTTAGCGCAATCCTCGGATGGCTTGGCGTCTTCTTAACCGGTTCCGACACGTCATCGAATGCGCTCTTCGGCAATTTGCAGACAGTCACCGCGGCGCGCCTCGGTTTCAACCCGGTTGCCATTGCCGCGGTCAACTCCGTGGGCGGAGTCATGGGCAAAATGATCAGCCTGCAAACCATTGCCGTTGCCGCCGCCGCTACAGGCATTTCGGTACCCGAGCAGGCAAGACTTTTTCGCTTCACGCTCAAGCACAGCATTCTTCTGGTGTGCTTCGTGGGGCTCCTCGCCATGATCCTGGTCCGTCTGCAGCCATGAGCGCCGCGATCGCCCCAACGATTTGCCGCGAAACGCCTACTTCGTCGCGCGGTACCGGCGGATCAGATTGTTTGTTGAACTGTCGTGATGCAAAGCAGGTTCCGTTGCGCTTTCAAGTTCGGGAATGATCTTCTGCGCGAGTGCTTTGCCCAGTTCCACGCCCCATTGATCAAACGAGTTGATCTGCCAGATAGTGCCCTGCGTAAAGACGCTGTGCTCGTAAAGCGCGACCAGTTTGCCCAACACTTCCGGCGTCAGTTCATCAGCGAGAATCGTGTTCGACGGGCGATCCCCTTCGAACACCCGATGAGGCACCAGCCAGTCCGGAGTTCCTTCGCTCTTAACCTGTTCCG
Organism: Occallatibacter sp.; assembly: GCA_035487015.1. GTDB lineage: Bacteria > Acidobacteriota > Terriglobia > Terriglobales > Acidobacteriaceae > Telmatobacter. The sequence continues at coordinate 58,021 of DATHMP010000072.1, forward strand.
GCGTCTTGCCGAATGCCAGCGCTTCTGTCTGCGCAAAAACATTGGCCATCAGCATGTCGTGATGGCGTCCCAAAGGATTCAACGTCTTCGAGAATCCGATGAAGTCGCAGGGAATCAGGTGCGTTCCCTGGTGAATGAGCTGATAGAAGGAGTGCTGTCCGTTCGTTCCCGGCTCACCCCAGTACACCGGCCCCGTGGCATAGTTGACAGTGGCGCCTTCGAGCGTCACATGCTTTCCGTTGCTTTCCATCGTCAGCTGCTGCAGATACGCCGGAAAGCGCTTCAAGTACTGTTCATAAGGAAGCACTGCCACGGTTTGCGCGCCAAAGAAGTCTGCGTACCAGATACCCAGCAGGCCCATCAAGACCGGCAGGTTCTTCTCCGGTGGCGTCGTACGGAAATGCTCATCCATCTCGTGGAACCCGCTTAACATGGCCTGAAAATTCTCTGAACCAATGGCCAACATTGTCGAAAGCCCAATCGCCGAGTCCATCGAATAGCGTCCGCCAACCCAATCCCAGAATCCGAACATGTTTGCCGTATCGATCCCGAACTTGGACACTTCACCGGCATTCGTTGAGACGGCAACAAAATGTTTCGCCACGGAGCTTTCGTCGCCGCCAAGCCCGGCGAGCGACCAGGACCGTGCAGTATGTGCATTCGTCATTGTCTCCAGAGTGGTGAATGTCTTTGATGAGATGACGAAAAGCGTTTCGGCCGGATTCAGATCCTGCACAGCTTCGGCGAAGTCCGTGCCGTCGACGTTGGAAACGAAGCGGAAGACCATCGACCGTTCACTGTAATGACGAAGCGCCTCGTAGGCCATCACCGGGCCCAGATCGGAGCCGCCAATGCCGACGTTGATCACATTCTTGATTCGTTTGCCGGTATGTCCCTTCCACTCTCCGCTGCGTACGCGGTTGGCGAACGCGGTCATCTTGTCGAGCACCTCGTGCACGCCTGGCACTACGTCCTCGCCATCCACCAGGATGCGGGTGCCTTTGGGAGCACGGAGGGCAATGTGCAGAACCGCCCGCTTCTCCGTAACGTTGATTTTCTCGCCCGTGAACATCGCTTCTGTGCGCTCTTGCAAACCGGACTCCTTAGCCAGCTTCACCAGGAGCTTGAGCGTCTCATCCGTCATACGATTCTTTGAGTAATCGAGAAAGAGTCCGACCCCTTCAGCGGTAAGCCGCTCGCCACGCGTGGAGTCCTCGGCAAAGAGCGTCCGCAGATGCTTTCCCTGGATCTCCTTGAAGTGGCTCTGCAGTTCCTGCCACGCCTGCCGCGATGTCAATGGGTTCCCAGTTTTGCTGCCGGTAGCCTGCTCTGTGTTCGATGCCATGGTCTGCTCCTCTTAAACTGCGTCCCAGCAAGAATAGCTGGAAGGCCCTCGGCTCAACTCAAATCCGGTGTCAATTTCTCTTAGCCGGTTCGGCTGCAAGAACGCTTCTTGACACAAGATGCGCACAAAGCCCTCTGGGCGCGTTTCGCCGTGAATTCCGCTGCGAAACTGGCAAGCCGGAAAAACGCAATACAATGATGCCTGAGAAAGGCAAGCTCATGGACCGCCGCACATTTCTGACTGCCGCTTCTTCCGCTATTGCTGCCAACGTTCTGCTCGCAACGAAGTCCCCGGCCGAGCCAACCGCAGATGTTCTCCCTCCCATGGCTCTGGGCCTTCTCGTCAGCCCATTTGGCGCGCCCGAAGCCACCATCAAACGGGTCCACGATCTCGGTTTCTCCAATTGTTTCCTTTCCCTCGACGGCTATATTGGAAGCGGTTTTACCCCAGCCCTTGCCGTCCAGTTCAAAGACCTTCTTGAAAAGTACAATGTTGTGGCCACCACCGTTGAAGTTGTCGGCCCAGCGCCACTCGAATGGAACTTTTTGCGCGGTCCTTCGACCATCGGACTCGTGCCGCCGGCCACCCGTGCAGCGCGCATCGACGCCCTCCGGCAGGCATCCGATTTTGCCAGGCTTGCAGGAATTGGTCAGGTGCAGACGCACTGTGGGTTCATCCCGGAAGACCCGGAGGATGAGAAATATCCAGGCGCCGTCGAAGCCATTCGCACCGTCGCACAACACTGTCAAGACAACGGGCAGCACTTTCTCATGGAAACGGGACAGGAGACGCCTACAACCATGTCACGGATGATTCGCGATGTGGCAATGCCCAATCTCTCCGTGGGACTCGATACAGCAAACCTGATCCTCTATGGCAAAGCGAATCCTGTCGATGCGGTCGACATTCTCGGCCCGCACGTCCGAAGCATTCATGCCAAGGATGGCCGCTGGCCCACGGATCCAAGCCAGCTGGGCGAAGAAGTTCTGATCGGCAAAGGACTGGTAGACTTCAAAGCAGTCTTCGCCAAGTTACATCGCATCGGATACACAGGTGCCGTGACCATCGAACGCGAAACTTCCGGGCCACAGCAAATTGAAGACGTCCGGCGCGAGAAGCTCTACCTCGAGAATGTCTTGCATGAAGTCCTGGCCTGACCGCATCGATTCGGCCTCAAAACCAACAACTCAGGTGAACTAAGGAAGCTGAAGATTATGGACCGTCGGGAATTCCTGCAGAAAGGATCGATCGCCACCTCCGCCATGATGCTGCTCAATGCCAACACTGCTTTCGGTTACCAGGCCAACTCCGCCGTGCGGCTGGGTCTCCTCGGGTGCGGGAATCGCGGAACATCCGTCTCCACTTCGTTCTCGCGAAACACAACGGCTCAGGTGATCGCGCTCGCCGATCTCTTTGCCGATCAGCTCGCGGCGGGGCACGACCACTTCAACAAGCTCAACGCGGAACTCGGACGCTCACCCATCGACGACAAGTTGCTCTTCCACGGACCCCATGCCTTCGAACAACTGGCGGGGTCCCGGGATGTCGATCTGATTCAAATCTCGACGCCGCCGTTTTTCCACGTCCAACATCTTCAGGCCGCCGTCGCATCCGGCAAACACGTCTATTGCGAAAAGCCGGTCGGCATCGACATTCGCCAGGCTCATCATGCGCTCGAAATTGCAAAGCAGGTAAAGCCGGGACAAAGCGTCGACGTTGGCTTCCAGTGCCGCATGGCGCCACCCATCACAGCCATTGCCGAGAAGATCAAAGCGGGCGCACTGGGCAAGATCGCTACCGCTACGGGTAACTACGATGCGCCGGCTTCAACGGAGAAAAATCATCCTGGGGCCTCCAAGGACGAGTACCGCCTTCGCAACTGGTTATGGGATCGCGCGCTCTCCGGCGATATTCTCGTCGAGCAGAATATCCATATCATTGACCTGTGCAACTGGATGATCGGTTCGCATCCCATCAAAGCTACGGCAACTGGCGGCCGCAATGTGCTCCAGCACTTCGGCGATTGTTGGGACAACTATCAGGTCGACTTTACCTATCCGGACGGCATCCACTTCTCGTTCTCGTCCACCCAGTTTGGCTCGGACGGCAAATTCGATGCAGGTCTCAAACTCTTTGGCGCCGGCGGCTCTGCTACGGTTCCTTACTCCGGCCCCATCGCGATCTCTGGAGCCAACGCCTGGCAGTGGAGGGCATCCGATTCCGGGACTGTGGGCGGAGGTCAATTTGCTGCCAACGGAAGCTTCCTCGACAACTTGGAATTCGCCGACCGTGACAAAGATCGGACATTCATTGACAGCATCACGTCAGGCCCCGCGCACAACCAGATTGCTGCCGGCGTCGAAACGGCGCTCACCTGCATGCTGGGCAGGATGGCTGGATTGAAGCAGGTGGAAGTTACCTGGGAAGATCTTCTGGAACACGGCGAGACCTACGAGCTTGGCTTCAGCGTCGATGAATTCGCATAGCTCTTTTCAAAGTCTTTGCCACAACTGCCTTTGGAGAGTTAGCTCGACAGCAATGCCGAATCTCCCTTCCAGGGACGCAGTAATCCACTGTCGCAGATGACAATTCGTTCATCTGAGCGCAATAACTATTCTGATCTTTCTTGGGCGGGGCATTTTGCTGTGCATCGAGCTACGCAGGCTCGATGTGAAGGTCTAACATTGTCTCTATGCGGCTTCTGCTCGTTGAAGACGATAAAGAAATTCAAGCGTTCCTCGGTCCAGCTCTCACGTCGGCCGGATACCAGGTAGATCGTGCTGCAGATGGACGAACGGCAGAGAGTCTGGTTTCAAAGATCCAGTTCGACATCCTCATCGTGGACCTTGGCCTGCCGGATCAAGATGGAATCGATCTTATTCTTCGCATGCGGCGCATGGGGATCACCGTTCCGGTGCTCATCCTCTCCGCGCGGCGGTCAATCGATGATCGCGTCAGAGGTCTGGAGCAGGGCGGCGATGACTATCTTACAAAGCCCTTTGCCCTTGCAGAACTCCTGGCTCGCCTGCGCAATCTCCTCAAGAGAAACAAAGCAGTTCCGCTGGACAACATGCGCATTCGGGTCCTGGATCTGGAACTTGACCTTCTGCGCCGTGAAGCGTCCCGAGCGGGGGTGACTTTGCAACTCACGCCACAGGAGTTCGTGCTCCTCGAGTACCTTTGCCGCAACGCCGGCCGGGTCGTAACTCGGTCCATGATCCTCGAGAAAGTGTGGGGCATGCGGATTCAGCCGGAAACCAATGTGGTCGATGTTCATATCTACCGGCTACGCGGCAAAGTCGACGGCCCCGGTCAAGCGCCTCTGATCCGCACACTGCGAGGAGTGGGATATGTCCTCAAGGACCGGTAGACAAATCATGCACAGCGCTGCATGGCGCATTTCGTTGTGGGCCACTCTCGCCTTCGCTTGCGGAACTCTGGTGGTTTTCGTATTTCTCGCTCAGTTCGTAGCCAGCGATACTCAACGAAGAAGCGATACTTGGCTCTCCGGCGAGGTTGAAGTTCTGGGCGATGTTGCGGAACGAACACCCAATGATGCCCTCTACGGCCGGGTTTTGGGCGAGGTCGCAGAGTTAGCAGCGCACGAAGTCCCCGAAAGACCATCTTCCGCCGGTGCTTCCAGTGACACCGTCTTCTTCCTCCAGAGGGCCGTCGACGGAACGCAAAAGTTGTGGGTCGGCCCGGGGAACGGTGCGGCGTTCTCTCAGGCCATCGCATCCCGCCAAAGCTCCTTTGAAAAGCCGTCGGATATCACAGTTCCCGGATTCGACATTCCGTTTCGTGTGGCATCGGCGCGCATCGATGATGGCAGTCACATCTTCCTTGGACTGTCTGAGCGGGATCAGCTACGCGTCCTGCGGAACCTCCGTTTGCGGTTCTCACTGTTATGGTTTTCGCTCGTCCTCCTTGGATTCGCAATCGTCTTTTTCACCACGCGACGAATGCTGAGTCACGTTCGGGGAATTACCGACGCCGCTTCTCACATAGGCCGTTCCGATCTCACCACAAGAGTGCCCGCCACGAATCGCAACGATGAGATCGCCCAACTCGCCCACACTCTGAATCGGATGCTCGACCGAATTGAAAACTCCGTGCACCAGCTGCATACCATCACCGATTCTCTGGCTCACGATCTGCGCAGCCCGCTCACCGCCATCCGGGGCAAACTTGAGGCATCACTCGCTACAACGCGTGACGGAGAGCAGACAGAGACAGTAGTGTCCGTCCTGGACGAGCTGGACCGACTGACTGACTTCTTGAATAAGTCCCTCGACGTGGCCGAAGCGAGGGCAGATGCGTTGCGGCTTTCGCCGTCAGATATCGATCTTGATGAATTGCTGCGATCGATGATTGACCTTTATGAGCCTTCAATGTCTGAAAAGGGGCTCCACGTCAAACTGCTCAGCCATGGCCCTTCGATCGTTAAGGCCGATCCAGGCCTCGCTCATCGCATGGTTGCCAATCTCTTTGACAATGAACTCAAGCACGTCCCCTCAGCTTGCACCGTAACTTTGAGTCTGCGGAATGAAACCGAAGAGGTTGTTCTCACGTTGATGGACGACGGGAACGGATTTGATTCTGCGATTCTTCCCCAGCTCTTCGTGCAACGAACCAAAAGCAAGTCCTCCACCGGCCATGGCTTGGGCCTGGCTTTCGTTGATGCGGTGGTTCGGGCCCATGGTGGCGACATCCGCGCTTCTAACCGCGCAGAAGGAGGCGTCGAGGTCGAGATACGAATTCCTCTGGCGCATGCAGAGCCGCTTTCTGGGTTCGCAGGCAGTTTCCCCGTACGGGTCGGCGAGGACTAAAGGGAGGACCGCCGTTAGAAGCCTCCCAGGCGCGCACCCCGTCTTTCACAAGCCTTAAATACAGGAGTTGGGCGCTAACTTCAATGCCAGTGTAGAATCTGCATTAAGCATGGAGCTGTTCCTCAACTCGCTGTGGGCCGCGCTTGCCATTGTGTGTTTTAGCCAATGGTTTCTTGCCAAACAGGGCGATAGCGCGAGGCGATCGACCTTTGTCGCGACGGCCATGCTCATCGTTCTTCTGTTTCCGGTGATCTCGGTCAGCGACGATCTGTGGTCGCTCCAGAACCCCGCGGAAACAGACACCTGTGTCCGACGGCTTCAATCGCCCCCCATTCAGCCCACGTTTCGCTCGCTCGCAGGCATTCCCGAGCCGTTTAAAGTGGAATCCGCGGAAGCTCTCCAACTGCTTCGCACGCCACTCTTTTGCTTCCTGCCAGTGGCTGATCCCCCGTCGCACGATGCTTTGCAGAACCGGCCTCCGCCCTCTGTGTGACCGATCGCACTTCTTGATTCAAAGTCTTCTTCCTATGAACGCCCCATGAATGGCGGCGTAAAGGATTGGTATGAAGTATGGATTCCCCCCTGTATCGATTGGGGTCTTGTGCGCGTTGCTTTTGCTTGGTGCTAGGTCGTGCTTCGCTCAGCAACCGCTCACATGGGAGCAAATTCGATCGAAGTTTGAGGCGGATAATCCCGCTCTCAAGGCTGACGCCCTCAGTGTCGACGAGATGCATGCCAGCGAAATCACAGCCTTTTTGCGCCCAAATCCTCAGTTCACGCTTGCCACCGACGGAACCCAGATCGCTCCCCACAATGGGGTTTGGCAGCCTTTTACCGGGACCGACGTCGTGCCCACTCTCAGCTATCTCCACGAGCGCGACCACAAGCGGGAATTACGCCTGGAAAGCGCCAAAGAAGGCACGCACATTGCCGAAGCACAACACGCCGATTTGCAACGCACTCTGGAGTTCACCCTGCGTAGCGCGTTTGTGAATACCCTGCAGGCCAAATCCGTTCTCGAATTCGCCAGGGCTGACCTTGATTACTACGACCACGTCATTGGCATCAGCCGCGAGCGCTTCAAGGACGGCGACATCGCGCAAATCGATCTTGATCGCATCGAACTGCAACGGGTTCAATACGAGGCGGAAATTCAGACTGCGATCGTAAATCTGAGAACCGCCAAGATTCAGCTCGAGCAGTTGCTCAACGAGCGCACACCCGTGGAGCAATTTGACGTTACCGGCCCCTTCGATTTCTCTGACAACCTGAAGCCGCTGGATGAATTCAGACAGACCGCACTGGACGCGCGCCCCGATCTGCAGGCCGCAATGCAAACCATTCAGCAGGCGCAGACCAATCACAAGCTGGCTGAGGCCAACGGCTCGACGGACCCCACCTTCAGCGGCTGGTACACCTACAATTCATCCAACAACAATCCATACGGGATTCAGACCATCGGCGCCAGCGTCAATATTCCATTGCGCATCTTCGATAAGAACCAGGGCGAAAAACAGCGCACGCAAATTGACATCGGCCGCAGCCAGCAGGCCGGCGAAGCGATTCACGCGCAGGTATTCGGCGATGTGGATTCGGCCTACGCATTGGTCGATAGCGATATCACTCTATTGAAACCCTATCGGGACAAATATCGCGATCAGGCCACGCGCGTGCGGGACACCATTACCTACTCCTACCAGCATGGGGGGGCATCTTTGATGGACTTTCTGAATGCCCAAAGCGACTACAGAGTCGTTCAACTGGCCTATTTGCAACTGATCGGCTCCTATTTGACCGCCGCCGCACAGCTCAACCTTGCCGTGGGGCGTGAGGTGATTCCATGAGGAAGCAACTCTCCGCATTTGTTCATCCAGCATTTCTAGTCACGTTCGCTCTGCTGTCAATGCTCGCCGGTTGCAAGGGCAAGGAGACAGGCGACGCTTCGCCCCCGCCGGCCAAGGTGGTCGAAGTCACAGACATGAACCTCATCACCATCGACAGCAAAGATGCTTCTGAGTTTCCACTTGCTCAGGCCGAAAAAGTTGAAGCTTCTGCAGAGCTGTCGGCCACCGGCACAATCTCCCCTGACATCGCCCGCGAAGTTCCGGTCATCTCCCTGGCCAATGGTCGCGTCGTCGACATCAAGGCAAGACTCGACGACAACGTAAGAAAAGGCCAGTTGCTCTTCAGCGTGCAGAGTCCTGACGTCACCAATGCCTTCGACGCGTATTTGAAAGCTGTCAACGACGAACATCTCGCCGAAAAAGCCTTCGTTCGTGCCCAGGATCTATATCAACACGGGGCCGTTTCGCAAGCTGCGCTCGAAGCGGCCGAAGACGCCGAAAAAGATGCCAAGGCAGATCTCGAAGCGGCTGAGTCGCAGTTGAAGATTCTCGGCGTAGAGAAAGATCACCCCAACAGCGTCGTCAATGTGTATGCACCCATCTCCGGCGTCATCGTCACGCAGAACATCACGAACGCAGCAGCGGCCGGAGTCACGCTTGCAGGCTCGGCAAACGCCTTCACCATCGCTGATCTGTCGCACGTGTGGCTTATCTGCGATGTCTATGAGAACGACATCCCAAAATTGCAACTGGGGCAAGCGGCGCGCATTCACGTCGATGCCTATCCTGACCGCCCTCTCATCGGCCGCATCAGCGACATTGGCCCCGTCCTCGATCCCTCAATTCGCACCGCCAAGGTTCGCATCGAACTCGAAAACCCCGGCATTCTCCGTCTCGGCATGTTTGCCACGGCAACGTTCTCCAGCTTGAAAAAGACGACGTATGCCGCTGTGCCCGCGAATGCCGTTCTCCACCTCCATGATCGTGATTGGGTCTTCGTGCCGGCCGGTGCCGGCCAGTTCAAACGTACCGAGGTCCGCGTCGGGAATATGCTCAGCGGCAATCGCCAGCAGATTCTTTCGGGCGTCGCACCTGGACAGCAAGTTGTGACCAACGCCTTGATGCTGGAGACGGCGGGTACCCAATAGATGCTTCGTGCCCTGGTTGATTTCGCGCTCAAAAACCGCTGGATGGTCCTCGGCGGCATCCTTGTGCTCACAGCATGGGGCGTGATTTCGTTCCGAAATCTTCCCATCGAGGCATATCCCGACGTCGCGAACAATTACGTACAAATCATTACCCAGTGGCCAGGGCGCAGCGCCGAAGAGATCGAGCGCCAGGTCACTGTCCCCGTCGAAATTCAGATGGCCGGAATTCCACATCTCACCCATCTGCGTTCCACTACGCTGGCCGGGCTTTCGAGCCTTATGCTCATCTTCGACGACAGCTCGACAAGTGACGTCAATCGCGAGCATGTGCTTGAGCGATTGAACCAGGTGAATCTGCCCGCCGGGCTTACACCGCAAATGGGCACAGACTGGAGTCCGGTAGGCCAGATTTACTGGTACACCCTGGAGAGTTCGAATCCCGCCTACGACGTGATGGAGAAAAAGTCTCTCGAGGACTGGCTGATCGAAAAGTCCTTCAAAGGCGTGCCGGGCGTTGTCGACGTTTCAAGCTTTGGCGGTCCGACCAAGGAGTACCAGATCCGGCTTGATCCTGAAAAGCTTGTTGCCTACGGGCTTTCCATCAGCCAGGTTGAGCAGCAGATCGCGGCCAATAATACCAACGGCGGCGGCAGCTTTATTGAAGAGGGCACGCAGGAAATCAATGTCCAGTCTCTCGGGCTCTACAACACCGTGCAGGACATTGAAAATACCGTGGTCAAGACCCAGAATGGCGCCCCCGTGCACGTTCGGGACATCGCAACTGTGGTGCAGGGTCCGAAGATTCGTCTGGGTCAGATCGGTCGCGCGATTCATCGTTCCGACGGCACCATCGTTGACAATCCTGACACCGTCGAGGGCATTGTTCTCCTGCAAAAGGGCGATGACTCCGATCCGGTGCTGCAGGGCATTCACGACGAAGTCAAGCACCTCAACAACGGCATACTTCCCCCTGGCGTAAAAATTGTTCCATTCCTCGATCGGTCCGACCTCGTCCGCTTCACGGTCGATACCGTCGAAAACAATCTGACCGCGGGCGTTGTGCTCGTGTCCATCATCCTTCTTCTGTTCCTGGGCAACGTCCGCGGCGCCATCATTGTGGCGCTCACCATTCCCTTTGCGCTCCTCTTTGCTGCGATCTGCCTCGACCTGGCGCACATTCCGGCTAACCTTCTCTCGCTCGGCGCACTCGATTTCGGAATGGTGGTCGACGGAAGCGTCGTGATGATCGAAAACATCGTGCGCCATCTTGCGCAGAAAGAAGATGGTCGCAATCCGGCGCGCCGCATCCGCGATGCTGCCCACGAAGTGCAGCGTCCGGTCTTTTTTGCGCGCGGCATCATCATCACTTCCTATCTCCCCATCTTTACCTTGGAAGCAGTTGAGGGCCGGCTCTTCAAGCCGATGGCTTGGACAGTTACCTTCGCCCTCGTGGGCGCTCTCGTTTTCGCCATCCTCGCTGCGCCGGTCATGGCCGGGCTCCTCTTTCGCAAAGGCGCCAAAGAGTGGCAAAACCCGGTCATGGAGTGGCTCGTGCGGCAGTACGGCACCGCAGTACGCAAGGCAATCCTTTACCGCAAGACGACGCTCGCCATCTGTACCGTCCTCTTTCTTATCTCGGTCTACCTTCTCTTCGGCGGCCCCATCGGCTCAGAGTTCCTGCCGCACCTGGATGAAGGTTCATTGTGGGTGCGCGGCACACTCCCCCCCAGCGAAGGACCTACCGCCAGCATCGACTTCACCAACAGAGCTCGGGTCGTCATGGCGTCTTTCCCTGAAGTGACGCAGGTGATTAGCCAGACGGGCAGACCCGATGACGGCACCGATACCGCAGGCTTCTTTAACACCGAATACTTCGTAGACCTTAAGCCCAAAAAGGAGTGGCGCCCTCTTTTTCACCAGGATAAGGAAGCATTGATCGCCGCAATGGACAAGGAACTCGAGAAATTCCCCGGCGTGCTTTGGAATTTCTCGCAGCCCATCAGCGACAACATGGAAGAAGCCGTCTCCGGCGTCAAAGGTGAATTGGCCGTGAAGCTGTACGGAGATAATCTGCGTACGCTTGAAGCTACCGCAGACACAATTCAGTCGCAAATGGCCACCGTTAAGGGCGTATCGGACCTTGGCATCTTTCGCATCGTTGGCCAACCAAACTTGAACTTCAAGGTTGATCGCGCGGCGGCCGCGCGCTGGGGCATTAACGTAGCCGACATTCAAGACGCGATCCAGACCGCGGTTGGCGCGAACACAATTACCCAGGTGCAGCAGGGCGAGGCGCGTTTCGACGTCACCCTTCGTTACCAGAAGGAATATCGCGACACGCGGGCGGCCATCGAGGATATTCGCCTTCTCGCCCCGTCGGGCGAGCGCGTCTCTCTCGCGCAACTCACCACCCTCTCCACCGATGATGGTGCTGAAGCCATCAACCGAGAGGGAGGTCAACGTTACATTGCCATCAAGTTTTCTGTCGTAGGGCGCGATTTGGGTTCCACGGTCGAAGAAGCCATCAGCAAGGTCGAGCACAACGTCAAGTTGCCCACCGGCTACCATCTTGAATGGGCAGGCGAATATGCGAGCCAGCAGCGCGCCAACAAGCGAATGGCGCTCGTCGTTCCCATCACCGTGCTCGTGATCTTTCTCATCCTCTACACCATGTTCCGGTCTTATAAGTGGTCGATGCTCGTCCTTGTGTCGGTCGTCATGGCGTCTATCGGAGGGCCGCTCGCTCTCTATCTGACCCACACCAACCTTTCGGTCTCATCGGCTGTGGGCTTTCTTGCGCTTTTCGGCGTCTCCGTCGAAACCGGCGTCATCATGATCGAATTCATCAATCAGCTCCGCTCACGCAACCGCACCGGTGAGGCCAGTGGCGAACAGCCAATCATCGAAGCCGCAGTCGAAGGAGCCGTGCAGCGCCTCCGGCCCATCATGATGACGATGCTCGTGGCTACCCTCGGTCTGCTGCCCGCTGCGCTTTCGCATGCCATCGGTTCCGATTCTCAGCGGCCCTTCGCCATTGTCATCGTCGGAGGCCTGCTTGCCAATCTCGTCATCGGTATCTTCCTCATGCCTACGCTCTATGTCTGGATGGCCCGCGAAGACGATATCCTGCCCGAAGTCGACCAGGAGTGGAACGAATAGGCGTTAGGGATTCGCCTGCGTTCGTCCAACAGATCTCGCTAAGACAGTGTGAGTTTGAACAAACAGCCTCAGGAGACTTCCGAGCAGTTACAATCGGTTGATCCCCCGGAGGCTTTGATGAACGGCACGAAGCGCTGGGGTATTGCGTTCGCCGGGTTCGTCACACAGGTCGCGCTCGGCGGTGTCTACGCGTGGAGCGTTTTTCGCATCCCGCTCACACGCGAATTCGGCTGGACAATCGCTCAGGTCACTTGGACATTCACAATCGCCATTGGTGGCCTCGGTATCGGTGCATTCGTCGGCGGCCTCTGCCTTAACCGCACAAGCCCGCGCTCTGTCGCCATCGCAGGAGGCGCCCTGAATGGACTCGGTGTCTTTCTCGCCTCCTTTTCTGCGCACAAATTGTGGTGGCTCTATCTCAGTTATGGAGTGATGGGAGGCATCGGCCTTGGCTTTGCCTACATCGTTCCCATCTCTGTGCTCGTCAAGTGGTTTCCAGACCGCCGTGGCCTCATCACAGGCATCGCAGTCAGCGGCTTCGGCGCGGGTGCTCTCGTTACCGCGCCCGTTGCAACCCATCTCATTCAGTCTTCCAACGTCGGCGTCCTTCGAACTTTTGCCTATCTGGGAATCTCGTATCTTGTCATCACGTGCAGCGCCGGTTGCTTCATGCAAAATCCTCCCTCCGGCTGGAGTCCCAGCGGATTGACCTTGAGTCCCATCCAGGTCTCGCAACGCGCAACGAAAGACTTCACAATTCGCGGTGCCCTGGCCACCTGGCAATGGTGGGCTCTCTGGTCGCTGCTTTTCCTCAACGGAACGGCAGGAATCGCGCTGATCTCGCAGGAAGCGCCCATCTTCGAGAAACTTACGGGCTGCACTGCCGCTGTTGCCGCGGGTATGGTCGGAATCGTGAGCGTCGGCAACGGCGTCGGACGCATCTTTTGGTCCGGCATCTCCGATGTGCTCACGCGACGCTGGACCTACGCTGCCCTCTATCTCTTGCAGACCGTCCTGTTCTGGCTTTTGCCGTTGCAGTCTTCCGCTGCCGTCATTACGGCTATCTCGTTCATCATTCTCATGTGCTACGGCGGCGGCTATGGAACAATGCCTGCCTTTGCCGCGGATTACTTTGGCTCCAAGAATGTTGGCTCCATCTACGGCCTCATGGCCACCGCGTGGAGCTGTGCCGGCCTTGCGGGATCCCAAATTCTGATTCGATTCCTCGGGCCCACGGGCTCTTATGCCACGGGACTCCACGCCATTGCCATCGTCATGCTTGTCTCTCTCACTCTCCCCATTCTGGTTTCTCCTCCGAAACCGTAAAAGCGCCAAATTAGATTTCACCCTGCATCCGCATCTTTTGTTCACCATGCGATACGCATTCGTGCAAGTTTCGGCCTCGGGACGTGCACTTCGATGACTCGTTCCTGCTCCACATTGCGAAGCTCACCGAATTCAGAAGAATTCTCCATCCCTCCATTCTTATGGTTCCAAAAGCTTCGCAGCATCTTGCCATATCGGATGGCAGAAATCTTCCATATCCAACGGGCAATGAATGCCCCCGCAAAAAGGCATGGATGGCCGATGCGACTTGTGTTGCTTTCGGGTTATTCATGGATGTGAACGTTTGTTTCGAGTCTCGGTCGCACGTGAAACAACGATCTTTCATTCGAAGAGAGAGTGCATCCAAGCAATCTGCAACGATGAAATTTTAAGAAGGCACTCCGCAGCTTAAGGAGCGATAGGAATCTATGCAGAGTCTTCCGGGCAATAAGGCAAGTATCCAGGAGAGTAGCTCGCTACGACCCATTGTCTCGGCGGGGTTCCGTCATCGCAGGCTTTGGATGTGTGTCGTACTGGGCGTAGTGTGTCTAACTCTGCTTTACCTGGCCCTCGCTCCAAGAACATACAGTTCAGAAATGGATATTCTCGTCCAGAACAAGCGGGGCGACGAACAAATCACGCCTAGCCGCATCAACGGCGAAATTACGATTAACGGTGTCACGGAGGAGCAGATCAACTCGGAGATCCAATTGTTGACAAGCCAGGAGCTTGCCAACCAGGTCGTTGATTCAGGTTGGACGAGCGCATCGGAAATAGGCAAGTCTCGCGAACAATTAAAAACGCACGACAAGGCAGTGCAGGCCTTTGAAAAGCACCTCGCTGTCAGCATGGTGCGCAAATCAAATGTCATTCGCGTGGAGTACACCGCCTCCGACCCAAGGCTCGCAACAGACACACTCAATCGGCTCCTTGCAGCGTTCCTGAAAAAGCAGCAGGATATTGCGCAGCCTCCCGGAACAGCCAAGTTTTTTGCCGATCAGGCAGCCAGCTACAAGCAGCAACTGGATCAGGCTCAGCAACAGCTCGCTGCCTATCAGCAGCAGAACAAAATCGTCTCGCTGCCGGACTCAGAATCCACGCTGGACCGCGAGATCAACGATGCGCAGACTGAATTGCGCGCCACCGATGCGCAGATCAGCTCGATCAATCAGCAAATCGGCTCCCAGACGGCTCATTTGCGCTCATTGCCCGATCGCCAAACGACCCAGGTCCGCACCATTCCCAACGACTATTCGATTGAACGCTTGAATACAATGCTGGCCGAGTTGCAAAACAAGCGAACCACCCTGCTCACAAAGTTCACTGACAACGATCGACTGGTTCAGGAAGTGAATCAACAGATCGCAGATACCAAGGCGGCATTGGCTAAAGCGCAGCAGATGACATCGCAGGAGCACGATAGCGATGTGAATCCGGTTTGGCAGAATATGACCGGATCGATCATTCAAGGCGAAACGGAACGCGCGGCCTTGAAAGCAAAGCGCGAGGCGTTAGCCGGCCAGATCGGAACCATTCAAAGCCAGCTTTCCAATGTCGAAGGTTCAACCGTGCCCTTCAATTCCCTTCGCCAGCGGGTGGCGGACCTCCAGAACAACTATCAGCTCTACACCGAGAAACGCGACGAAGCACAGATTGCCGATCAGATGAACGCCAACCGGTTGCTCAACGTCGCGGTCGCGCAAAGCCCAACCTACAGCGTGATGCCGGCAAGTCCCAAGCCTGTGGTCGATACTGCCCTGGGCACATTCACGGCTCTCTTCTTCGCATGTTTTCTCGTGTTCTTTGCCGAGATTGGACGCAACACGTTTGCATCCTCGCTCGAAGTCGAACGAGCACTGGAACTGCCGGTGCTTGCCGAAGTACCGCTTCTCTACCGCAACGGGCGCGTCGAGAAACATCCGGAGCTCCTGCCTGTCTTTGTGGGAATGGCTTCTTCGGGGGCCGCGGCCAGTGAGCCAAGGGCATCCGCTCCCGTCCTCGTTCGCCACAGAAAGGGGCCGTTCAGTCTATGAGCATATCGCTGAATCTGTCTGAATCCGCCGCTTCGCCATCTCGGATGGAAGGTTTGCAAGGATCTGTCTTCCATACCTTGCTGTACACCGTATTTCAAAAGCCTCGTGACCCGGAACTGGGGGGAGTTGTTGTCGCTGTCAGTTCTCCCGGACCAGGCGAGGGCGTCACCTTTGTCACCCGGGCACTGCTGCACGAACTTGGAAAATCGGATTTCAACTCCGTTGCCGGTGTGAACATGCGCTTTTTGCGTAAGCTGCACGAACCCACGCTCGAAGCCATCAAAACTTCGCTTCGGACGGCGGAAAAGCCCGCTGCGGACGATGCGCGTCCCCTCGTGCGCAGGCGCAACTCCCTCGGCGGTGAAGATCGCCGTGGTCCATGGGAGGGAAGCTGGCAGTACCGCAGGGACTGCGTTAACTTGCTGCGCGCTGAGTTCGATTACAGCGTTATCGAATGCCCTTCCCTCAAGGTCTCGGGTGACCTGCTCAGTATCGCTCCGTTTGTCGACGGAATACTTCTTGTTATCGAAGCAAACCGCACACGCCGCGAGGAGCCTCAGCAGGCAGAACAGAGCATTGCAGCGGCAGGCGGAAAACTCCTTGGTTTCATTCTCAACAAACGAACGCTCGAAATGCCGGATTGGCTCGATCGAATGCTTTGAGTGAATCGCGCCAGAGCAAGTGGGACGCCGAGGAGGTTTGGATGATGCGACGACTGGCCCTAGCCGTGCTGGGTCTCTGTTTGTTCATGCCGCGTGCGCGGGGCGATGAGCAGCTGCACCACAGGCCCGAGTACACGCTTCACATTGGCGATGTGATCGATCTCAACTATCGCCTGACTCCTGAATTCAACCAGACCGTCACAATCCAACCGGATGGTTGCGTCAACTTGGAAGAAGTCGGCAATGTCAAAGTGGCTGGCCTTACTTTGGAGCAGGCACACGACCAGATTGTGACAATCGCGTCGAATCAGCTCAACCATCCCGAGCTTTCCATCACACTCAAGCAATTCCAACAACCGTATGTCGTGGTCGCGGGCGAAGTGGCACGGCCCGGAAAAATTGAAATCAACGAGAACACCACGGCTCTGCAAGCCATTATGCTCGCGGGCGGATTCGCACAATCCGCGGAAGAGACCCACGTCGTTCTCTTTCGCCACATAAATGCTGACACCGCCGAGGTACGCCAGCTCAATCTGCACAACATCAAGAAGGATGCGCAACTCGAGCGTGATGCAGAGCTCCAACCCGGTGACATGCTGCTTGTGACACGCAACAAGCTCGAGCACCTGTCCCGCTTCATGAAAGCCGCCAACTTGGGCGTCTACTTCAACCCTTTTCCCGTCATTCCGTAATTCGGAAGCTCCGGGAATTTGCAGGCCTTGGGTCGCGCGCGCCGCGCCCTCGGCATTCTGCACCCATTTTTCCCAATCGTGGAGGAATTCATGCCGTCTGAACTACGATCCGAAGCACAGGGCGCTGCCAGCCTAAGACTCATCACCTCGCCTTGGGCTTTGCCCGAACCAGCAAATTCCGCACTGCGGCTGCGTGCAGTGGTTGCAAAAGGAATCGCTGGTAAGCTCTCAGGCGTACTCGACCTCATTTGCCTGAGCGCGACATTGATCTATCTCGCGCTCTGGGCCGTGAGCGCACGCCCCGCGGTTGCTCCGTGGACGCTGCTCTCCATGCGCATGTCGGTTGCCCACTTTTGCATGGTCGCCGTCTGCTGGACGATATGGCGTTCCTTATTTTTCTACTGCGGCCTCTATACCTGGCAGCACCTGCAATCGGCATTCGGAGTTGTCTGTCGCGTTCTGCTCGCCACAGGAATGTGCGCCCTCGTCGAAGCAGAAGTGATCGCTTTCCAGTGGCACCACGGACATTATCTTCGCGTTGCGCTGTACGCATGGATCGCGGCGGCGTTCGGGACCCTGCTCTCTCGCGTGGCGATCGGATGCTTTCAGATCTATCTGCGGCCCCATCTCAGGCGCACAAGGAGCGCGGTGATCGTGGGAGGCGGAACAAGCGCCGTGCGTGTCTGTGATGAGCTCCATGCGCACGACGATTGGAAATACAGCATTCTCGGAGTTGTCGATTCCGCACCCGCGAGTCTTTCGGAACATTCCTTGCCCATTCTCGGGCGCATTGGGAACCTTGAAGAGATCCTGATGCGCCAGGTTGTTGACGAGGTAATCGTCACACTCCCGCTGAAATCGCACTATGGCGCAGTGGAACGCGTAATCGCCATCTGCGAGCGCGTCGGCGTGCAGGTGCAGTACGCAGAAGAGCTCTTCGATGTTTCCTGGTCAAGCCACTGCCACCCCGCCGTCCAGGAACACCGAAACGTAGTCCTGAAAATGGTGCATGAGGATTACCGTCACGGCATCAAGCGCGCGATCGATATCGCGGGTGCCCTCTTCGGGCTGATTGTCTGTGCTCCGCTGCTTCTGGTCGTCGCGATCCTCATCAAGTGCTCAAGCAAGGGACCTGTTCTCTTTGGCCAGGAACGTTACGGGCTCGGCAAGCGCACCTTTCGCATCTACAAGTTCCGCACCATGGTCGAAAACGCTGAGGCTGCCCAGGCCGCGCTGGAGCACATGAACCAAAACAGTGGTCCAGTCTTCAAAATCTTCGAAGATCCCCGCATTACGCGCCTGGGAGCGTTCCTGCGCAAGACATCGATTGATGAGCTCCCGCAACTCATCAACGTCGTGAAGGGCGAAATGTCTTTGGTCGGACCCCGGCCCCTCAACCTTCGCGACGTCAGCAGATTTTCTGAAGCGTGGCTCATGCGCCGCTTCAGTGTGAAGCCCGGCCTGACCTGCCTTTGGCAAATCAGCGGGCGCAGCACGGTTAGCTTCGACCGTTGGATCGCGCTCGACCTACATTACATCGACAATTGGTCTCTCTTGCTTGACTTCAGAATTATTGCTCTCACTTTTCCAGCAGTCATCAAGGGAACAGGTGCCGCATGAGTACTTTCAATAAAAAGCGCATTTTGTATGTGAACCATACCGGCTTGGTGAGCGGAGCGGAGGTGGTGCTGCTGAATCTCCTCCGTGGACTGGACCGTGACCGTTATGAACCCATCGTCCTCAGCCCGATGCAGGGAAGTCTCGGCGCTGAGCTCCTCAAGTTGGAAGTCGAATGGCATCCAATCACTGAAATTAATACGCGATTCACAGTGCGTCCAGGCCGCATACTACGGTTTTTCGGGCAGCTCGCCAGAACTGTCGCCGCGATCCGCAAGAGAATTCATAGCGTTTCCCCGGCCATTGTTCACGCCAACTCAATCCGGGCCGGTATTGCGGCGTCGATCGCGGCCATCGGCACCGGCAAACCGGTGATCTGGCACGTTCACGACACGCTGCCCCGCCACCCTGCAAGCGCGGCCATCCGGGCATTCGTCCTGCTCGCTCCAAAGACACGAGTGATCGCCGTGTCGGAAGCCACAGCGCAGGCGTTTCGCGGGCCCATGAAGAGGTCGAAGAAGGTACGCACCATCTACAACGGCGTCGACCTGGAAAAGTTTCGCACGCCGCATCCCGCGGCACTGCGGTTTCGGACGCAGCTTGGAATCTCCGAGAGCGACTTTCTCGTTTGCGCCGTGGGGCAGATCTGTGCTCGAAAGGGGCTTCGAGAGCTCGTCGAAGCGTTTCGTCAAATGCAAGCTCAGGCCCCGCGCATGCACCTCGCGATTGTCGGCAAGGTCGTATTCAGGCACGAAGAGGAATACCTGCAGGCCCTGCAGCGGGACGTCCAAGTCTCGGGCGCGGCCGGGCGCATCCACTTCACAGGCGAGTTTCGTGATGTGTCTCCAGTGCTGCAGGCCTCCAACCTTCTTGTCCTCAATTCATCCGACGAGCCCTTTGGCCTTGTCCTGGTCGAAGCCATGGCGAGCGAAACGCCTGTTCTCGCAAGTCGCGTCGGTGGCATCCCGGAGATCGTTACCGATACCGAAAATGGGTGGCTCATCCAGCCCGGCGACACTTCGGCCCTCGCGTCAAAACTTCTGGCGTTATCGCACGACCCAATCTCTCTGCAGCGCGCAGCAGAGAACGCGCAACGCACAACGTGTCCCCGATTTTCACTGGAACGCTTTCAAAGTGAGATTGCCGCGTATTACTCCCAGCTGGCTGGCGACACCGATCCAAAAAAATGGCAAAGCCAAGTCCGTCCGGCCTTGATCCGAACCGGTAGTAATTAAGGAGACTTTTATGTCCAAGATCGCTCTTTTTCAGGACTATCTCGCACAGTACGGCGGTGCGGAACGCGTAACCGAGGCCATCCACCAGGCACTGCCCGGCGCTGACCTGCATTCAACCTTGTCCGTGCCCGAAAAAATGTCTCCCTACTTGAGCAAACTCGAGACAAAGACCACGTGGATGCAGCACCTGCCCGCGAAGTCAAAACTCTATCGGCACTATTTCCTCTTCTATCCCTTCGCGGTCGAGTCCGCCAATCTCGAAGACTACGACCTCGTGATCAGCAGTTGCTGCGGATACTCCAAGGGCGTACAGCGCGGGAAGGATGCGGTCCACGTCTGCTACTGCCACAACCCGATGCGTTGGGTTTGGCGGTTTCCTGAATATATGGCGCGGGAAAAATTCAGCGGGCCAACCAAATTCATTCTCAAGACAATGGTCCAGGGGCTCAAGCAATGGGAGATGAAAGCTGCGCGAAGGCCCGACTACTTCATTGCTAACTCGCACATCGTGGCGCGCAGGCTCAAGGAAGCTTTCGGCGTAGATGCCACCGTCATTGAACCGCCCATCGAAACGTCGCGCTTCTGGATCAGCAAGGAAGTTGAAGACTACTACCTTGTTCTCTCGCGCCTGGTCTCCTACAAGAGGATCGACCTCGCAGTGCAGGCTTGCACGCGAACCGGACGTCGCCTGATCGTCATCGGAGATGGCCCCGATCGCGAACGTTTGCAGGCCATGGCGGGACCGACTGTGACGTTCCTCGGGCGTCAGCCGGATCAGGCCGTCAATCGGTATGCAAGCCGTTGCCGTGCATTGATTTTTCCGGGCGAAGAGGATTTCGGGATGGCGCCATTGGAAATCAATGCGGCCGGCAGGCCCGTGGTCGCGTATGGCGCAGGCGGAGCCACAGAAACCGTCATTGAACAGGTGAATGGCATTCTCTTTCGCGAACAAACAGTCGAATCGCTCATTGAAGGTCTCGAGCGAAGCGAATATCGCATTTGGGATCCCGCAACAATCAGAAAAGTCGCGCTCCGCTACGATATTCACCTCTTTCAGGAACGTTTTTTGGACTTCGTTGGCAAGGTCTCACCCGCAGTCAGAGAACAGCGCATGCTCCGCCGGAGGGCCGGATGAGCACTGTGCCTATCGAAGCAACGGCCAATGTGCCCGTGGTCCAGCCGAGCCCGCGTAGCGGCTTTCGCGCAGTGGTCCAATCCGTGGGAAGTAAATCGGCGATCCTCGTTCTCCAGGCGGGCACCGGCATCCTGACGGCACGAACGCTGGGCCCGGCAGGTCGAGGTGAATTGGCCGCAATGATCCTTTGGCCGCTGTTCGTTGCCAGTGTCACTACCCTCGGCGTGCCAAGCTCGCTCATCTACTACCTGCGCAACCAGCCTGCGGAACGGGATCGCTTGATCGCCAACGGGTTCGTCATGGCCGCAATTCTGGGTGTGCTGTCGGCCGCCATTGCGGCTGGCCTGCTGCCATGGTGGCTTCGCCAATATTCCCCGGGAGTCATTCACGCTGCTCAGTTGTTTCTGGTCACAGTTCCACTCTGCTCCGTTACTCTCGCAGGTCGCGCCGTTCTTGAGGCGGAACACGACTTTGCGGCATCCAACGGAATTCAGATCCTCACCCCTCTCGTCACCCTCGCGGGATTGCTGCTCTTTTTCGCATTTCATCCGATGACGCCGATGGCCGCGGCGTTTGCCTACATTGCCGCTTCCGTTCCAGCCTTTGCGTGGATGGCGCGGCGCGTCGCGCGCACTGGATTCCACTTCGCAAATCCACAAAGCGACGTCGTAAGGAAAATCCTGCAGTACGGAGTGCGATCTTACGGCGTGGATATTCTGGGAACCCTCGCACTGCAAGTCGACCAGGTTCTCGTCGTCAGCCTGCTTAGCGCGAGTGCCATGGGTTCCTACGTAGTCGTACTGAGCTTGTCGCGCATGCTCAATGTCTTTCAAACCTCCGTCGTGATGGTGCTGTTTCCCAAAGCGGCCGGCCACGACGCAAAGAGGGTGCTCGCCATGACCGGCGACGCGGTTCGCATCAGCGGTCTCGTAACCGCTGCCTGCGGCGCAGCAGTCTGTCTCGCCGGGCCAATTGTGCTGCGCGTCCTCTATGGGCCCGCCTATGTTGCAGCCGCTGGAGCACTGCGCATTCTCGTACTCGAAGCGGTTCTCTCCGGAATCACGTTTGTTTTGGCGCAGGCATTCATGGCTTTGAATCGTCCCGGCGTTGTCACCATCCTTCAAGGGCTTGGTCTTTCGTTGAGCATTCCGTTGATGCTGCTGCTCATTCCTCGCTACGGAATCTACGGCGCGGCAATCGCCTTGCTTGCATCCACCTGCGCGCGTGTGCTCTTTGTTTGCATCGGATTCAAGGTGTTTCTCAAAACCGCGCCGCCTCGGCTCGTGCCCGCGTGGCGCGATCTTCAGATGCTGATGTCCGCCTGTTCCCGGCTCGTCCAGGAGCGTGCGGCATGAGCGCTGCCACCGCGGTGAATTCCACCATGCTTCCGGCTTCGGTAGCGCCCTCTGGCGGTTTACGGGCGCAGGTGCTCTCGGCTTACGCCATCATGATCGCCATTCCCGCGCTTTGCATCGCGGGAGGACAGGCGGGCGTTCTTAGAGTTGCATTTCCCGCTCTGAGCGTTTTGGTCGGCGGATTCTTGCTATGGCGATCCAAACCGGCATACATCGGCCTCGTCCTCTGGCTTTGGTTTCTCACACCATTCGTCAGCCGCATGGCAGACTTCCAGGGTGGCTGGACCCCGGCGAGCGCTGTGGAGCTTGCTCCATACGCGTGTGCTGGCCTTGCGGGAATTCCTCTCTTGGGATCGCTGGGCACATTGGGCGACCGCAGAGCGCTTCCCTACGCCTGCGCTCTCGTCGCAATCGCCTACGGCGCAATTCTGGGACTTGTGAGGCTGCCGCTCTTCGACGTGTTGCGCGCATTGCTCAACTGGCTGGTTCCGGTGCTGTTTGGATTGTTCATCTTCAAGTACCGCGCGCTCTATCCCGAATTCAAGCGGGTAATGGAGCGATCCTTTCTTTATGGCACGCTCATTACCGGCGCTTACGGGATCTACCAGTTCTTCATCATGCCCGAATGGGACCGCTTGTGGATGCTCAACGTGCAGTTAAATTCATTCGGCGCCATTGAAGCCATGAAGGTCCGCGTCTTCAGCACCATGAACGCCCCGGCCATCTATGCTGCGGTCACTTTCTGTGGATTGATGCTTCTCTTTAACCAGGGCGGCAAGATTCGACTGCTCTCATCCGCGTGTGGCTTTTTAGGTTTGGTGCTCACCGCCAGCCGATCCTCCTGGCTCAGCCTCGCTGCCGGGGGAGTCTACCTGATGATGTGCGCAGGCATGCGCCAGCGCGTCCGGCTCGCCATCGCAATCTTTGCGTGCTGCGCATTCCTGATGGGTATGACACAGGTTCCCGTCGTGCACGAACTGCTTGTGCAAAGAATGCAGACCTTTTCAGATCCCAGCCAGGACGTGAGCTTCTCGGCCCGTCTCCTCGGTCACCAGCAGGCATTTCATCAGATAGCGCAGGAACCCTATGGAGAAGGCGTCGGCAGCACAGACAGTCTGCACAATACCGAAGGAGATGACGACATCATCGGCCCCCACGACAGCACGATTCTCGAGTTTCTCTATTCCCTCGGTTGGATCGGTTCTCTGGTTTACGCCTTGGGTCTGGGATCGCTCGCGATTCAGGTCATGGGGACTGGAAAGAGCGACCCCTTCGTCGTCGCCTCCTGCGCAATTCTCATCGGCTTTGCGACCCAGTGCCTTCTCAACAGCGTGATGATCGGCATTCTTGGCTTTATGGTTTGGACATTCGCTTCCATGAGCTTGGCGGCAGCGGAATGCGCCGAAACGGCAAAGAAGCCACTGGAAAGACCTGGGCGTCGGATCATCCGATACGCCGCAGCATAGGAGAATGTGATGCGAGTAATGCACCTTCTCAACACTGTCACAGACCGCGGCAACGGTATCGTCAACGCCGCTGTTGATCTAGCCATCGAGCAGGCGCATCAGGGCATCGAAGTCGTCGTAGTTTCTGCCGGCGGCGGATATCAGAAAACCCTCGAGAGCAACTGCGTCTTTCATCGGACTCTCGACCAATCCCGCAATCCGGTTCAGCTCGTGCGCGCCGTTGGGTCGCTGAAGCGACTCATCCGCAACTTCCAGCCCGATGTTGTGCACGCGCACATGCGGACAGGACTCCTGCTCGCGTGGATTTGCCGGCGCTTCCGGCAATTTGCGTTGGTTGGTCACGTACACAATGTCCACGATCGCGAATCGATCTTGATGGGCATGGCAGACCGAGTGATTGCCGTGAGTGAATCCGTCGCCGCGACGATGGCGGAGCGGGGAATTCCGCAGCGCAAGATTCGCGTTGTACTCAATCGGACCCTCGGAAGTAGTCGCGTTCCACCGCTCGAAGCCATCAAGCCCGCCAAACTCGACCATCCATCGATTGTCACCGTTGGCGGAATGAATCAACGCAAAGGCATTGAAGAGTTGATCGCTGCTTTCGAGACTGTCGCGCGCCATTTTCCCGCTGCGCAGTTATATCTTGTAGGCGACGGACCCGACCGAGAGCAGTTTGAGCGCCAGGCCCGCGCTTCAACTCGCGCAAGCCGGATTCATTTCGAAGGCTACCAGGCCGCTCCGCAAGCGTATATGAAGAGCGCGGACGTCTTCGTGCTCGCATCCCGGCGCGAATCTTTCGGACTGGTTCTGATTGAAGCGCGCGAGGCAGGCTGTCCCATTATCGCCACCAACGTAGACGGAATCGCCGAAGCACTCGATGGTGGCCGGGCAGGTCTCATGGTTCCTGCACAAGATGCGCGGGCGCTTGCCGATGCAATCTGCCAAATGCTCTCGAGTCGCCACGAACAAGAGAAATGGCGCCGCAGTGCGCAACAAGGAGTCGATCAATTCCACATACGATATATGGCGATTGAAACCGCCGCTGTCTATGAAGAACTTCTCAACGCACAGCGTCCTCTGGCCACGCAAACTGTCGGTCAACCGAAGCTGGCGCCGATTCCCGTCAGAATCCAATCTCCACGATCAGTGGATGGTCGGGAATAGAAATCGGCACACTGCTTACGCTATCCCACGAGTGCACCGCGGCCGTC
This sequence comes from Occallatibacter sp., assembly GCA_035487015.1. Taxonomy (GTDB): domain Bacteria; phylum Acidobacteriota; class Terriglobia; order Terriglobales; family Acidobacteriaceae; genus Telmatobacter. Next base: position 83,078 of record DATHMP010000072.1, read on the forward strand.
CCTTCCATCGGCTCGTACACGCTTACTGATCGCGCTGTGCGGGTCAGCGTCAGCGTCTCAGCAACATCCGCATTGTCGATGTCGGCGTTGTGCCGAAGATCGTAACTTGACGTTTCCTGCCACAGCACAAGATAGAAAGTGCCATCCGACTTCTGTAGCAGCACGTGATGGATCTGGTCGTTTGCGTCGCTGAGCTTCCAGCCCAACTGTTGTGGGCTGCTCTCCTCGGTCGAATCCTCCAGAACCTGGATCATGTTCTTGAGAGATGTGAATGCGGGCTTTTCCGATCCGTCCGCTCGAATCAATCCCCAATGCATCTGCGGATCCGTCATCGCCGGCTCGGGCGCCTCGTCCATGAACTCATAAAGATAAGTACGCGGAATTCCCCTGGAAAAGTCTTCGAGGAAAAGCCGCGGCACGTACTTCGCTGCTGCGCTTTCAGAGACTCCCGGTTGATCGTGGCGTTCATTCACCGCGTTGTGATATCCGCTCTCGGTAAAGACAATCGGCTTGCCGTCGCTGACAACCTTCTCGAGATCGACTTGTTCGGGAAACACAACCGATGGAGCCTTCCCGGCAGGATAAGGATGCAGGTTGCCCTCATCGATTCGATTGGTCAAACTGCCAAGCTCCGTACCGTTCGAGGCGAACGCCAGCGACGGACCGATAACCTTGGGGTGCGTCCCATTCATCGAACGGTCCGATGTGAAGATCAATCCTTGGTAGCCTTGGTCCACCGCGGTCCAATCGGATTCGTTGCTGACGTCCATTTCGTTCGGCCCTTCGAAGGATTCAATCGTTTGTCCTGAGAGCGACTCCACTTCATCGAGCAATGCGCCATTCAGCGACCCGAGATTGCTGCGCGGATCGAGAACAGCATTGAAACGAACGCCCATTTTCCCCAGCTGAATCCATCGATCATAGAGCGCCGCATTATAGTCGGCGTTCTGCAGATGAACTCCGTCCCGCACATGCCGCACCCCAATGGATTTCAGCTCGCGTTGAACCAGCGGAAAATTTCCGTAGATTCGGTCAAAATAATTCAGGTGGGTATTCAGTCCAATGCTGTTAATAAAGTCGTAGGCACTTCGCGCGGTTTCTCCACTCGTAGACGTGTTGGTGGTGGCCGCAGCATTACTCTCTCTGTAGACAACATCGCGGCAGTCCACCAGTGGAAGCAGAAATACAGACGCGGCCAATGCCGCTCGGCGCAGCAAGCTGATTGAGAAGAAAGGGATTGCTGAAACCATAAACAAGCACCCAACCATTCGGAGTGCCAAGGCGTCTAAAGCAGAGACCGCGAGTTCTTCATCGGCGGCGCAAAGAACAGTCAAGCGGAGGAACTGCCAGCACTTACTTCTTAGATTCATTGAGGGCCACTTGGGGTGCCAAGCCCCCAGGGCTTGTTCTGGCAATCCTGCTTCTGACAAACAAGAAAGAAAAGACAAGAAGACTTAGTTGCATTGAACCGAGCCCTATATGTGTGACTTGAGAGCGGTTCCAGGAATTTGTGTGCCCGATTCAGCATGTGAGACGTCATTTTCTTCAGAGAATGTCGCATCGCATCCGTAGATCGCGGGTTTGTGCAATTTTGAGATCGCTGTAGCTGTCCGGGCTTCTTATGCTCCGGACGATGTGAAGGAATGGTGTATGGGCGACATACAGGTTGTAATTGCGGACAATCAACCGCTCTCGTTGTCTGGCATGCGCAATGCCGTTGCAGATCAAGCAGATATCCAGGTAATGGCTGAATGCCAGAATCGGGACCGGTTGATGGATGCGGTTCGGAAACACTCTCCAGACATCTTGTTAGTAAGCACTGACATTCTGCAGGAAGAGTTGGAAGCACTCGAACGTCTGGTCACCGAGATTGAAGAGACGCGTGTAATTGTTTTGACCAGCCGCCAGGATGCAGACTTTCTTGAGGGTGCCTTGCGCTGCGGGGCCAAAGGCGTCATCCAGCGCGAATGGCCAATCCAGCAAATTCCAATCGCCATTCGCAAAGTGATTAAAGGCGGCGTCTGGCTCGACCATTCCGTCGCAGAACGCGTTCTCGAGAACTTGCTGCATACGCGCGATACAGAGAACCCTGAAGCTCCCAAAATCTCCAACCTTACCGCGCGCGAGATCGAAGTCATCCATTGCATTTGCCAGGGCATGCGGAATAAAGCGGTCGCGGATAACCTCCACATCAGCGAAGCAACGGTCTCGCATCACCTGACCTCCATCTATCGCAAACTCGGGGTCGATGATCGAACTTCGCTCGTCATCTATTCCGCGAAGCATAATCTCGTCACATTCTGAGGGTGCAAAGTCAGACCGGCGCTTTCGAAGATTGACCTACCGCCTTAAACGACTCCGTCTGCGTTTCGTTCGCGGTCTGGGCGCTGGAGCCGGAAGCGGCGGTAATCCCGCCACCGCCAGTAAAAGCTTGTTCGCCGCATTAAAGAGATTCAAGTGTGTATCGACGGGACCGTCCGTTGCAGCAACGAAAAGTGCGGTTCGACGAGCATGATTGATTGCGATATATGTTTCGAAACCGGCTCCCCCGCCCGTTTTTTCAACAATGTGCGAAGGGCTGTCGATCGGTAATACATGAATCCAGCCAAGGCCGACGCCCGTCGGCTGGCCCGCATGATCAAGCCCTTTCTGACTGCGCAGTTGCGAAGGAAGAAGATAAACACCCTGCGCGTTTGGGACTTGGGCCGCGGTGCCTTCTCCCCCTGACCGAAGCAGATACTGCAGCCAAATCGCCATGTCCGCCGCGGTAGAGTAGAGGCCGGAACTCCCGGCCGTGGCCTCGGTAACTGTGCATGGTCCTTCTTCGTGCGCGCTCACCAGCAGATGGCCGCATTGGCCCGCATTGGGGAAGAATGTCGTGTTCTGCATTTGCAGCGGTTTCAGCGTACGCTCGGCCAGCAGAGCCGCATACTGCTTGTGAGAAGCCGCCTCCAGGGCATCGCTCAGAAAGTCGAAGGCGACATTCGAGTAAAGTGCGGCAGCTCCGGGAGTGCTGCGCAACCGCTGATTTGGCAGCCAGTGCCAGCGTGTGGAGTACCCGGGAAAAGTAAAGTGTGGAGTGTCGCGGGGCGGATTACTTAGTTCGCGTGGCAGGCCTGAAGTGTGCGTTGCCAGATTCAGCAGCGTGATAGGTTTCACACGCCGAGGAACAGTGGCATGCGGCGGGGCGAATCGTTGCAGCGGATCGTCGAGCTGCACCGTCTTGTCTGCCGCTAATTTTGCCAGGACATCCGCGGTGAAAATCTTTGTCAGCGAGCAGAGCCGCAGTAGAGAATCCTGCGTCGGCACCTGACGCGAGTCCGGCGCAGTCTCTCCATACCCCTTGAAAAAAATCTGACTGTCGCGAACGACAACGAGAACCATGCCGGTAGAGCCGGATTGAAGGAAGAGATCGGCACCGAGCGGGCCGGCCGATTGAAGATCGGGCTGTGAAGTCGACTGAGTCTGAGCGAGAACCGGCACAAGAGCAATTGCCGAGAGAAAGGTCAGGAATGTGCGCAGAAGTCTGGGAGGGCTCATGTGTGGGCTTCGTAGAACTCAGAATACAAAACCAGGCCATTCCCCAAAACGCAAAGGCGACCAATCTTCCTGGACGAACAAGACTTCATGAGTTGTTCTTCGTCCGTGCAATCCGATTCCAGCTCGGTGTCTTCCGGTAAGATCGATGCGCCGGCATTCACAGATTTTTCCTATGGCAAAAAACAGGTTCATTCTTCTCGTTCTCTCTTTCATTGCCGTTCCCGCCTATGCGCAATCTGTCTTCGCCACACGTCTCGACGATCCGCGCGCGGTGTACGTTGCACCGCCTGTAGACGCTCAAGCCAATGAGACCGCCGGATTGCAAGCGGCTATCGATAAGGCTGCAGGGACCGGACGCGAAGGCATCGTCTTTGTGGCATCGGGTCGCTATCCCCTCACCCGCACCCTCTTCATCTGGCCCGGCGTGCGAGTCTTTGGTTACGGCCCCACCCGCCCCCTCTTCGTGCTTCCCGGCAACACTCCGGGCTTTCAAGCCGGACTGGCCGACATGGTGATATTCGCCGGCGTAAATCCAAAAGATTCGACAGTTCCGCAAGGACGCATCCCGTTTCCGCCGCCAGGCAGCGTACCGCCCAATGACGCCATTGCCGACGCCAACTCCAGCACCTTCTACTCGGCAATGAGTAATATCGATGTCGAAATAGGCGACGGAAACCCCGCCGCTGTCGCCATCCGCTTTCATGTCGCCCAGCACGCGTTCCTTTCGCACATGAACTTCCACATTGGCTCCGGGCTGGCCGCACTCACGCAAATTGGAAACGAGGCTGAAGACCTTCACTTCTACGGCGGACGCTACGCCATTCTCACTGAGAAGACCTCGCCCGCATGGCAATTCACCTTGATCGACTCGACCTTTGACGGTCAGCGAGAGGCCGCCATTCGAGAGCACGAGGCGGGCCTGACTTTGATTCGCGATTCGTTTCATCATGTGCCGGTCGCCATTGAGATTGACCCAAATTATTCCGATGAGCTTTGGGTAAAAGACTGCCGCTTCGAAGAGATATCCCAGGCTGCCGTCATCCTTGGCAACGAGAAGAATCCCTCCACTGAAATCGGATTCGAAAACGCTCTGCTTCAGAACACGCCTACCTTCGCCCGACTGCGCGAGAGCGGCAAGACGATCCCCGCAAAAGGTGCTTCCTACCGCGTTGCGAACTTTAACTGGGGACTGATGATTCCCGCCGAAGGCGTCATGGGAACCATGGGCATGCGTTACGATGCCGTCCCAATCGACACTCTTCCTCCTCTGCCCCCGCCTGCGATCCGTCCCGCGCCTCCAACCAGCGAATGGGTCAACGTGCACACGCTCGGCGTCCAAGGCGACGGCTCAACCGACGACACCGCAGCCATACAGTCCGCCATCACGTCGCATCGCGTTCTCTACTTCCCAAGCGGTCATTATGTCGTCAGCGGCACACTCACGCTCAAACCAGACACGGTTCTCATCGGCCTGCATCCAACGCTCACTCAATTCGATCTGCTGGATGGAACAGCAGACTACCAGGGCATCGGCCCACCAAAAGCTGTGCTCACGTCCCCGGCCGGCGGCAGCAATTCCATGAGTGGGCTGGGAATTTTCACCGGCGGCGTCAATCCGCGAGCCGTAGCCGTTCTTTGGAAAGCAGGCGAAGAGTCTCTCATCGACGATGTGCGAATCTTGGGAGGCCATGGCAGCGGCACCAACCCCTACAACAACAACCACACGGCCGATCCCGACATTGCCAAACGATGGGATGGCCAGTATCCCAGCCTTTGGGTGACAGAAGGCGGCGGTGGCACCTTCGCTGACATCTGGACACCGAACACTTTCGCACAGCAAGGTTTCTATGTTTCGTGGACGAAGACCCCTGGCCACGTCTACGAGTTGTCGACCGAACACCATCTTCGTAACGAAATCCGCTTCAATCACGTCGAAAACTGGGATCTGAACGCTCCGCAAACAGAAGAGGAGGCAGGTGAAAGCCCCGACGCGCTCTCCCTCGAAATCGATTCGTCTCACCACATCACTGTCGCGAACTATCACGGGTATCGCGTAACCCGCTCGCGAGCGCCGTTCCCTGCAGCCGTGCGTGTCTATGACTCCGGCGACATCCATTTCCGCAATGTCCTCGTGAACGCCGAAAGCGGCATTCCCGCGTGCGACGACGAGGGTTGCTGGAATTACCTCCGGGCCAGCAAATATGCCTATGAGGACGCGATTCAGGATGTCACGCATCACCTCGTCGTGCGTGAACGGCAGTTCGCCGCGCTCGATATTCCCGATCGCCCCACGCAACCCGCGCCAACGCCGGCAGCCTCGGTGCTCGCGTCCGGCGCCCAGGTTGAGAAACTCGCCGATGGCTTCTTTTCCATCTCCGGCGGGGCGGTCGACGCGCAAGGGAAGCTCTTCTTCGTAGATCATCATGAGCAGCGCATCTACGGCTGGTCGCCCCAGGAAGGCCTGACCGTCGAACGCGACACCCCGCTCGATCCGGTCAACCTCGCCTTCGATCAGGCGGGCAATTTGCTCGTCCTCTCCTCGCAGGGACCAATGGGCAGTGTGTATGCCTTCAGGCCGGGCTCATCGGAAGAGAACCTGAACGTTCTTGATCCCCAGCCTTCGCAGCCACACCCAGGTGCTCGCGTCATTCTGCCCGCGAACTATTGGAGCAACGGCGAATTCCGCGACCAACTCAATCCACAGAACTATACCTACCGCACGCTGCCTGAAATGTTCGCCAATGATGTAGAGCAACCGCGATCGAAAGAGTACGTCTCGCCCGATGGCAGCGTCTTCCTCGCGGCATCCCGTGTGATCGATCAGGGTCCCGTTGACTACACCGGTTGGCGCTTCAGCGACAATCTCGATGCGTATGGATTTCTCAACGCCGCCGTCGGCAGCCGCGTTTATGTTGCCAGTTCATCCGAAAATCGCACCTACAGCGCCACTGTCAATGCCAATGGAACGCTCAGGGACCTGCGACCGTTCGCGGAGCGTGGCGGCGAAAGTGTCGCAGTCGACACCCATGGCAACGTCTTCGTAGCCAATGGACAAGTATTCGTCTACGATCCCAACGGCCGCGAGATCGGCGAAATCGATGTGCCCGAACGTCCCCTGCAAGTCCTCTTTGGAGGTTTAAATAGGCAAACACTCTTCATCCTCGCCCACCATACCTTATTCAGTGTGCAGACACGTTGAGTATGCGCAGGACGGCCGAGCCGAGAACTCCCGTCTGATTGTGCGATTGGGGCGAATGCAGGCTAATTCTGGTCGGACCTTTCGCCAGGAATTGCGTGGAACGTTCAAGGAGAGCTGCATGCGCTTATGCCATCGCAGGCAAGCCACTTGCCGCATCGATGCAGGTAACAGCCTGTTGGACGGGTGCTCGGCCCCAACTCGCAGGAATTGCCCGCAGATACGGCCACTGCGACTGTCCAGTAAATTGGAGTCTCTTCTTATTGGGGGATAACGGGGACTTGCCGGAGCGGGCCAGAACTTTTAAGGGTTTGAAAGGTTTGGTTGCGGGGGCTGGATTTGAACCAGCGACCTTTGGGTTATGAGCCCAACGAGCTACCGGGCTGCTCCACCCCGCATTCACAGTTTAGCAACACCGGATACACGGGTCAATCCGGCGCGCCCGGCCTCAGCCTGATCCGGTACACTGCGTTCTATCTCGTCCATTCTGCGAGGAGACCCCAAATGTCCCAACTCTATGTTGTTGTGCTCGCTGTAATTGTGGCTGGGCTCCTCTCCGTCGCCATCTTTCGCGCTGCACGGGTCAAAACCAAGGCCGATTACCTGGTCGCTGGCCGGTCCCTGCCCGCTCCGGTGCTGGTTCTCACCCTGCTTACCTCCTGGATTGGCGCCGGCTCTCTCTTTGCCGGAGCTGAAAACGCCTATCGCAACGGTTTTGCCGCACTGTGGCAGGCTGCCGGCGGGTGGTTCGGGCTCTTGCTCATCTATTTCATCGCGCCGCGTGCCCGCCGCTTTGCCCAGTTCACCCTCCCTGATCTGCTCGAAGCCCGCTATAACCAGACCGCGCGCGTTCTCGGTACCTTCGCCATCCTCTTTGCCTACGTCGGGATTACCAGCTATCAGTTCAAGGGCGGCGGCAATGTGCTGCACCTGATATTTCCAGACACCGTAACGCCGGAGTTGGGCACGTACATCATTGCGGTTTTCGTTATCCTCACCACAGCTCTCGCCGGCATGTCCTCCGTGGCCTACATGGATGTCGCAATCGGTTCGCTCGTCACCGTCATCTGCGCCGTTTCTGTGCCCTATTTGTTGCACGAAGTCGGAGGTTGGTCCGGTCTCCAGGCTGCGCTGCCCGCAACGCACTTTCAGGTCCTGGGTAATCTCACCTTTGTCCGTGCCATGGAATTCCTCGTTCCCACCATGCTTCTCATGTTGGGCAACCAGGTCATGTATCAGAAATTCTTTTCGGCCAAGTCCGAGCGCGATGCGCGCCTTTCCGTAATCGGTTGGATTCTTGGAACCGTCGTTCTCGAAGCGCTCATCGTCACCATCGCGGTCATCGGTTCCGCGCTCTATCCCACCGGCGAAGTTGCGCGACAGCCCTTCGAGATCATTCCGTACACCGCGCGCCACGGCCTCCCCGCCCTCATGGGTGCATTGTTGCTCGGCGCTGTCTTCGCCAAAGTCATCTCAACCGCATCGAATTATCTGTTCTCGCCCGCCACCAATCTCATCAACGACGTTTTCGTCCGATACATGGCTCCCAATGCGTCCAACAAACGCGTTCTCATCGTCTCGCGTCTCGCCGTCGTGCTTCTCGGTTGCTGGGCGCTCTACCAGGCCATCTACGCGCAGAGCATCCTCGAGAAAATGCTCTGGGCCTACACCATCTACTCTGCTGCGCTCACCCCCGTTGTCCTCGCTGCCTTTTATTCCAAGCGCGTCACTGCCTGGGGCGCCGTCGCCGCCATTGCCGCCGGTACGGTTGTGACGCTCGCCTGGGACTTACCCGGCGTGAAATCGATCTTCCCGCCCATTCTTGCCCAGCGCGATGCCATCTTTCCCGCGCTTGTCGCCGCCGTCGCCGCCATGATCGTCGTAAGTGCCTTCACGCCCAAGCCCACCGCCCATCAACTTGCGCAGGTCTCCGGATAGGTGCATTCCGCGGTCTGCGCCGGCACGTGCCTGCAATCATCCAATAAACTAAGAGCCTGGAAAGCCAGATGCACACACGTCCCTGCTGGGTCGAGATTCGCCCCCGCGCCTTCGAAGAGAATTATCGATTCCTCGCTTCCGCCGCAGCTCCGCATGCCGAGCTTCTAGCCATCGTCAAGGCCGATGCCTATGGCCACTCTCTGGCAATCTGCGCGCCCGCCGCTGTCCGTGCCGGCGCTCGCTGGCTCGGTGTCACCAGCGTCGAAGAGGGAGTGTCAGCCCGCGCACTTTGCCCGGAGGCAGGCATCCTCGTCATCAGTGGCGCATTTTCCGGCCAGGGAACAGATGTGGTGCAGCATCGCCTGACCGCGGTTGCATGGGAGCAGTGGCAGCTTGATGAACTCGAAATCGCAGCGCATGCCGCGCATCTTGGGCCCGGCTCCTTACCCATTCACCTCGAAATCGACACGGGCATGAGCCGCCAGGGTGCTGACCCGGCAGACCTCGGCCCTCTGCTCGCCCGCTTCACCGGTACCTCGCCCCTTCGCCTTGAAGGTGTCATGACGCACCTGTACGCCGCCGACGAAGCCAATGGCGATGCCACCCGCTCTCAACTCGAACGCCTGGCCCTATCCCTCCAGCATGTTCGTTCCGCCGGCCTCCAGCCTCTATGGCTCAACGTCGGCAACTCGGCCGCGCTCCTCGCTGGTCAGGCATCCATCCTTGCGGATCTCGCGGCTCAATCTGGTTTCAAAGCTCTCCTCCGCCCCGGCCTAGCTCTTTACGGCACGGCGCCGCAGTATGATCCCGCGTTTGAGTCAGCCGAACCTGCAATCCTCGTCGAGGCGCGCCAACGTCTCCAGCCGGTTCTTGCGTGGAAATCAAAGGTCGCGAGCGTGCATTCCATCGAGCGCGGTGCCGTGATCGGCTATAACGGCACGTTTGTCGCAACGCAATCCATGCGCATCGCGCTCGTCTCCGTCGGCTACGCAGACGGCCTCGATCGGCGTCTCGGCAATCGTTTCGCGCTTCTGGTTCGCGGCCAGCGCGCTCCCCTCGTCGGACGCATCAGCATGGACCATTCCGTTCTCGACGTGACGGAGATCTCCGGCGTCGTTCCTGGCGATGAAGTGGTCCTGCTTGGCATGCAGGGCAACGATGTCATCACCGCCGATGACCATGCAATCGCCGCCGGTACTATTCCCTGGGATGTCTTCACGCGCATTGCCGCGCGTGTTCCACGCATCGCGGTCTAGCTCATTCCGCGCAGGATTCTCCCACCGTGCCAATCTGGCGACTGGCTCCGATTCCCTCGTATTCCTTCAGCCCTGCCGCGCCCAGCGTCGCTTCCATCATCGCTTCCATGCCCATCGCTGAGTTCAGCAGCATGTGATAAAGCCCGCGTGCACACCAGTCCTGCTGATAAAACTTCTTGATCACCGCTGCGCGACGTTTATCGAATGCCGCCAGCAACTGATCTGCGTTCTGCGCCTGCTTGGGAAAGGCGTTCATAAACCAATCGCGCTTCGCCTTTGCCGTCGCATATACAAACACATGAAAACAGCCCGGATGGCACGCAAGCGCACAGGCCGCACCGCGTCCAACCAGCACACAGCTGCCCTCTTTCGCAGCATCTTCCATCTGCTTGCGCATTAGAGCCAACATGCGCTGCGAGTCGAAAACTTGATCTTCGCCAATTCCCGTCATCGGGTACGCCGAGTCGTGCCAAAAGACCTTCCCATAGCGGTAGTACCAGGGATCCAGCCGCTCGTCGTATTTCGCGGCCAGTTCCGGCGCCACACCGGCAGCACGCGCCGCCGAAGCCACCAGCTCCGAATCCATCAGCCGCCAGCCAAGCCTTGTCGCCAGCTCGTGCGCAAACTCCCCGCCGCGCGAGCCATACTCCCGTTCCACAGTAATGACCTTGATGGGCGATCGCATCCTTCCTTGCACCCCCGCGAGTGGAGCATACAACGGAATAGGCCTTCGTGTGCACTGGAATTGCGCTCCCCGGGTTTTTCTCGCCGCGGTTCCATTTCGTCCCTAATACCTTGACGGTCTACACAACTATGTTGTAGATAATCTAGGCATGGGCAAACCAAACGATCTCGTCCAGGGCACCCTCGACCTCCTCATTCTCAAGACCCTTCTACCCGACGCCATGCACGGATGGGCCATCGCCAAGCGCATTCAACAGCTCTCCGGCGAGGTGCTTCAGGTCCAGCAGGGTTCCCTCTATCCGGCGCTCCATCGGCTCGAACAGCAAGGATGGATCAAGGCGAAATGGCAGGAAAGTGAGACCGGCCGCCAGGCAAAGTTCTATGCCCTCACCGCTGCGGGCCGCAAACAGCTTGAATCCGAAACGGCCAACTGGAACCGCCTCTCCGCAGCCATCAATCTGATCGTCAGCGAAGCCTGAACGACCTTCCTTCCCCCTCGGAGGCACTCATGCGTTGGATATCTCAATTGCAAATGCGGGCCCAGATGCTCTTCGGCCGCGGTCGCGCGTCCCGTCATCTTGACGATGAATTGCAGTTCCACATCGACCGCCAGATTGCCGAGAACCGCGCCGCCGGCATGACTGCGGACGAAGCCCGCTACGCTGCTCTGCGTACCTTCGGCAACCGCGCACTCTTGCGCGAGCAGACCCGCTCCACCTGGAGCTGGCGCTGGGCCGAATCGCTGGTTCGCGATTTCCGCTACGGCTTCCGCGCCTTGCGCCGAACTCCTGGCTTCGCCCTTAGCGCCGTGTTCGTCGTCGCTCTCGGCATCGGCGCAAATATCGCGCTCTTCACCGTCTTCCGCAGTGTTCTGCTCAAGCCGCTTGCCTTCAAGGAGCCCGATCAGCTTGTCACCCTCTTCGAAGGCGACTCGCGCCACAGGGGCTTTCACAACTACTTACCCGTCGATGCCGGCAGTTTCTTTCAATGGCAGTCGGCCACAGCAGGCCGGGCCGAAATGGCGCTGGTTTCACCCTGGCAGGACTACAACGTATCCGCCGATAGCGGCAAGTTGCCCGAAAAAGTAAAGGCCGCCTGGTGCTCTGCCAATTTCTTCTCCATTCTCGGTGTCACTCCTCACCTCGGACGCGGTTTCACAGATGAAGACGACCGACCCAACGCTCAAGCCACTGTGATTCTCACCAATGCCTTCTGGATGCGCCGCTACGGAGGCGATCCGGCGATCATCGGCAAAACGATCTGGCTCGACGCAAAGCCGTTCACCGTCATCGGTGTGCTGCCCCAGTCCTTCGTCTTTTCCACTTCCTTCGGCGGCAACAAACTTCAGCTTTGGACACCGGTCCGTCATGAAGCGCCGCCCTTCCTTCTTACAACATTCTCCGATCACGAGTTCCTCGTCATCGCCCGGCTGCTGCACGGCGAATCCCTGCCCATGCTTGTGGATCAGTTGGGTGCGCTGCAAAAGCGGATTCAGCTATCCCACGCAGAAGGATCAGTCCACGATGGCGCCCAGGGCCGCAGCATGCTCGACGACGCAGTCGCATCCTACAGAACGCCGCTCAATGCACTCCTCGCTGCGACCTGCTGCGTCTTGCTCATCGCCTGCATGAATGTCGCCGGCCTGCTCGTGGCCCGCTCCGCCGCACGCAGCAAAGAGCTTGCCATCCGTTCTGCGCTCGGCGGTGGAAAGTTTAGGCTCCTGCGCGAACGCCTTGTTGAATCCCTCATGCTCTCGGCCGGCGGCGGCGGCCTCGGCATGTTTCTCGCCTGGGCCGCGTTGCAATGGCTCGTTCACGCCCGCGCCGACATGAATCGCATTGAGGCAATTCATATCGATGCCGTAGTTGCTGCGTTTACCGTCGCTATCGTCGGTTTCTGCGCACTCTCTTCCGGCTTGATCGTTGCCTTGAGCGCCGGCGGAAAAAACGTCCTTTCCGCCTTGCACGACTCCTCTCGCGCGCATAGCGCCGGCACCGGCCGCGTAGCCTTGCGCCGCTTTCTGCTCGTGTCCGAAGTAGGTCTGACCGTTGTTCTCCTCGTCGGTGCAAATCTGCTGCTGAAGAGCTATCAACGGCTGCGCTCCAGTGACATGGGCGTGCCCATCGAGAATGTGCTCACACTGCAGGTCGATCTTCCCACCGCTCGCTACAAGCAGCCGGTGCAGCAGGTCGCTTTCTTTGAGAATCTCATCGCCCAGGTCCGCGCCATCCCCGGCGTCCAGGCGGCCGGCCTGGTCAGTACTCCGCCCGGCGAAGGATGGAACGGTGACCAGCTCATGAGCGTCGTCGAACATCCGCCCCTCCAGCAGCGCGACTGGCCCGACATTCACATCCGCGGCGCCGATCCCGGCTACTTCGACGCGATTCACTTGCCACTCCTGAGCGGGCGCGTGTTCACTTCCGGCGAACGTCTTGAACGCGCCAACGTCGTACTCATTAGTCAGCTCGCTGCAAAGGCCCTCTTCCAGGACGAAAACCCCATCGGCAAACACCTCAGAAGTCAAAATGGCGACACCTCTTATGAGGTCGTCGGCGTGGTGGGCGACACGCGCTGGGACGCGGCGCAACCCGCGCTGCCCACTCTCTACTGGCCCATTTATGGCAACAACTACAGCTTCGCCACCATCGTTGTCCGCGCGTCCAGCCACGCTGAAGCCCTCGCCCTTCCAGTGCAGAAAGTTGTCGCCTCGCTCGATCCTGACCTGCCCGTCTACGGAGTCATGACCCTTCGCGAAGCCATCGGCAACTCCATCGTCGACTCGCAGTTCGATTCCATGTTGGTGCTCGGTTTTGCCGTAATTGCCCTCCTGCTCGCAGCCGCAGGCCTCTACGGCGTCTTGGCTTACCTCGTCACACAACGCACCACAGAAATCGGCATTCGCATGGCGCTCGGCGCGCAGCGCGGCCAGGTTCTTCGCCTCGTGCTTGCCGATGGACTTCGTCCGGCCCTGTATGGTCTGGTCCTCGGCCTCGTCGGCAGCATTGCCGCTGTCCGCTTCATCCGGTCCATGCTCTACGAAACCAAACCACTCGATCCTGCAGTCTTCGCCAATGTTGTTGCAATTCTTCTCGTCACCGCGGCCTTTGCCTGCATCCTTCCGGCGTGGCGTGCTTCGCGGCTCGACCCCATCCAGGCTCTCCGCACAGATTGATCCTCGCAATCATCGTCTTCGCCAAAAAAGAAAAAGCGCGAAGCCTTGGCCTCGCGCTTGTCTTTCTTCAGTGTTTCGGTCTTACTGGGTCACCGGCTCCTCGGGCTGCGGCGTCTTCGGAGCCTTTAAGTGCGGCGCGTTCGGCGCTGCAGGCGGTGACGGCGGCGCATCCGGAAATCCCGATCCCTTCTTGATATGAAGATCGCCCACATCCGCTGTCAGCGATATCTTGTTCTGTCCTGAACCGATCTTGCCGCTGATGCTCTTGCTCTCGTCACCATTGATCACCAGCGGATAGTCCGACAGGATATCGCCGTTGTGTGTGCGCCCATCGATGGTCGCGGAGGCATCGGGAGGCAACGTCACTTCCACGTCGCCTTTGCCGTTCTTCGCTTCCACGGCAAATGCACCCGCAGGCTCAATCGAAATCTGTCCACGGCTGTCGTCCACATACGTGTCTCCGTAAATCTGGCTCAGATCTACGTCCTTCGCATGCGTCGTTACACGCACCTGACCCTTGGCTTCCGTCACCCGCAGATCGTCGGAGTCCAACGTCATGTCGCCCGGCAGCGTTGCCACTTCCAACTCGGTGACCGACGTATGAATGTGCAGCGGTCCGGCGATGTTTTCCATGTGCACATCGCCAAAAATCTCACCGTTCAACGTGACCTTGCCCTTGATCTCTGAAAAAGTCAGATCATTGCAGTTCCCATCGGCCGTTACATCGCCATTCACCTGGTGCGCCGAGAAATCACCCTTGTCATTGGAGAAGTGCACCTGCACCGATCCCTGAATCGTGCTCAAATGCACATCGCCGTGGCTCGAAGTGATCGTTACACCGCCGCTCAAGCCTGCCGCAGTCACATCTCCGTGACCTGAAGTGACCGTCACCTGCACCGACTTCGGAACCGTCACCGCCAGATTGAGCCGTCCACTCTTGTTGCTTTCTGACTTCACAAGCACCGTGCTGCCGCTGACCGTGACATGCGCCTGCTCCGCGTCAAAAATCTTCTTCGCGTCTTCGTCCGAACTCCCAAAGGCAACTTCGTGCGCCTGCACTTGGATATTCGGCCCGTCGCCCGCTGTCACGCTCACATCGCCGCGCGGATTCTCGATCTGTAACACGGCGTTGGCCGGTGCCTGTACATTCAGCAGTTGCTGGTCTTGATCGTGTTCCGGCAGTCCGAAAAGATTAAAGAAGTCATCACTGTTGCTGTCGCCCCAGTTTGCTCGCATCGGCCCCCAGACCTTGTCCCAGGTCGATGCGCCAAATCCGAGAAACGCCAGCAGAATCAAAATACCGACAAACCCTGAGCTCCGGCGCACCGGTGTGGCGCGCTTCATGTCCAGCGCCCACTCGCCCAATAATGCAAGGCCTGCGCCAATCAGCAGGAGCGGCCACCAATGCCCGTACCAGATCCGAAACGCCGCAGCCGAAAGATGTCCGCTATACAGCAACAGCCCCACCACGCCAATGGCCACCAAGATGATCGGGCCAACGACCGACGGCACCCGCGGCACATACGGTCCGGCATAACTCGCCTTCCACGCATGCTGCTGAGCTTTCCATTGATCGCGTTGAGCGCGCCATGCAGCCTTCTGTTGCTCGCGATACACGCGCCATTGCGTACGCGAATCGTACGGAGGCGGCACGCCACCGCCCGGCGAATTGAATGGAGGTTGGCTGCTCATGACTGCCCTCCCTCCGGGCCTTTTCCAAAGTCCTGGTGCGTCGGCACAATCGAAGTCCCCGTCGGCTGAGGAATTGGCTGCGTCGTCGGAGGTACCGGCGGCTGCGCGCCATAGGGATATGGATTTCCGGCGTATCCCGGGTACCCCGGATACATCGGTTCATCGCCGGCTGCGGCCAGGGCTGCCCTCTGCGCCAGTTTCAAAACACCGATCAGGATCAGAAGCAGCGGCACAAAGATGTTCCAGCTCACCAGGTCCGCCTCATGCAGCAAGGCTACGAGCCCCAACAGCAAGAGCACGGCCGGTCCTGTTAGCCTGCGAATCAAAATGTAACGGTTCATTGGGGACCTCCCTTCGAGTCACCAAGGCGGCGCACAATCAGCCATGCGCCTAGCCCGATAAAGATCAGCGGCCACAGATAGTGGACAAATCGTTCCGCAAAATACCCCATCTGGTTCAACAGAAGAATCAGACCAAAGCCCACCAGGATCACCGCGCCAATCGGCTCTTTGCGTCGCCAGCTCAACGGCGGCACCGGCGGTACAGGTGGCACCGGCGGAATCGGCGGTGCTCCCGGATCGGTAAATCCCGACACCGGCGTGTAAGGCGGCGCCTGGTAAGGATTCGCCGGCGGGGCCTGGTACGGCGACCCATAAGGCGCCTGGTATCCAGCTTGCGAAGGCGGCGTTGCGCCTGGAACCGCCGTTCCAGCCGGAGGTTGTTGTCCCTGGTAGTGGTGCTGCCCGCTGAAATTCAGCCAGTTGCCCACTTCATTCAGCCCTAGGGGATCGGGCAACGGCAAACCATCGCGCCGCGCCATCGCCGTGTGATACGCCTCAAAAGCCTGGTACAAAATCCACGCCGGAATAAACAGGCCGAAGAGTCCATAGTGCGTCGTGATGCTGATAATCACGGCGAAAATCACCACGTGGATCAGGCCCTTGAAAAACTGGCCGTTGTACATGGCCCCCACGCCCGGTATCAGGCCAAGCACTGCGGCTGCCGCCGGATTCGGCGCTCCTACCGGCGGCGCGACAAACGGTTGTTGCAAATTCTGCCACGCCACTGCGCAGGGCTCGCACAGGATCTGTCCTCCTGGTGCATTGCGAACGCATTGGGCGCACATTGCTTTGCCGCAATTCTGGCAAAACGCGGTTGCTGCCACACCACTGTGGTTTACGCAGTCCATACTGTGCTCCTTTCCCCAACTGCAAGTGCGGAGCCGGTTTTAGCAAAGTCATGGCTGCCGAGCGTAGAGTTGGCATTCCCAATCCGTTCCATGGGAACGCACGTGGCCAGGGACCGGTCCAGATCGCCCGCCCGATTGGGAATGGTGATTGAGGTCTCCAGATATTCGAGAGAGTCGTTGCTCGCTGGAACTCCGGATTGCTGCGGAGGATCCACTTTGGACCCTCCATCTTTGTGCGGCTGGTTCTGCTTCGATTCTCCAGGGGCAGTCGGCTGCGGGTTGTTCTGCTGTCCTTCGCCGCCCTCACCTTGTGAATTGCGCCGCAACTCCCGCATTCTCGACTGCACTTCATACACCAGGCGAAGGTGATCGTAGTAGCGGATGATCGGGGTCGATGCCATGGTCAAACGGCGTTCCATGAAAGAACGAACCGCGGTTGGCCGCAGATTCGCAGCCTTCAGATCGCTCAGCCGCACGCCCGTCAGATTCAAGGTCAGCGCGATCGAGAAAAACGCCATCGCTGCCGTCATCATCAGCCGCGGTTCGGCAAACCGCCGTACGCGCGCCATGAATCCCGGCCGCTGCCAGGGTTGCAGCGCAGGCAGCTCGGTTGTTGGACCCGTTACCAGCCCATAGCCCGCCACTTGCCCCGGACCCGTCGCTGCCAGAATCTTGTCCAGCAGCCCCTCGGGAATCTCAGGCTCCGGCGAGAGAAACTCAAGCCACTCCCGCCCGCGGCGCGCTTCCTCAAAGAGCGCCGTGCAGGCCGCGCAGCTCGCCATGTGCGAGGAAAAGGTCGCCTCATCCTCGGGTTTCAGCAGCCCGTCCAGCGCGTCCGCCAGTAGCGTTTCCCACTGGCCGCATGCCGGAGAATTCGGAATGTGGGTTCGGTCTGCCATGGTTTACATCACCTCCCGTTTATTACGTTCCAGCAGGCGCGCAAGTTCCGCACGACCCCTGCTGATCCGGGACTTCACGGTACCTTCGGGTATGCCCAGCACCTGGGCAATCTCCTTGTAGTCCAAGTCCTGCAAATCTCGCAGAATCACCGCCTCGCGCAACTCAGGCGAAACCTGCGCCAGCGCACCCTGCACCATCTTTGCCAATTCCTTCTGTGCGGCCGTTTCGTGGGGACTCGGCCCGCCGGCAGTCAGCCGGTCCACCGGCCGCAGCTCGTCCGTCGCATCCCATCCGTCATCCAGCGAACTCGTCGCTCGCTGATTCTTGGTCCGCCGAAAGTTGTCCACCAGCAGGTTCCGGGTCATCGTCGTGATCCACACCTGCAGGCTGCCCCGCCCCATGTCGAAACTGGATAGATTCGAATAGATCTTCAGGAAAACATCCTGCGTCAGATCCTCGGCATCCGCCGGGTTCCCCGTAAACCGGTAGCAAAGCCCATAGACACGCCTGTGATGCGTGCGGACCAGTTCGGCCCATGCGCCCGAATCCCCATCCATGCAACGGCGGACAATTTGGGACCAGTCGATCTCCAGCGGTCTTACCTCCGCGCGTGCTGCGCGAGTCTGCGCATCCCCGGCACGGGTTGCTGCAGGTTTGCTTTTGGGAGGCAGCGGGACGCCTGTGTCTCTCGGCTCAAAACCGCGCCGCGCAGGTTTGGCTGGCCCCGCCAGCCCCATCACGCTCCAGCTTAATGTACCCGCGCATGCCATGTTCCGCTATACGCATGATTTTGTTGACTAGTTCCGTCCTTTCCGGCATCCTCGGGGCACTGCACCTGAATGTGTGCAATGGTTTCCAGGCTTGCCCTTCTCGGCTGCGGCGGAATCTCCATGCGAAAAGCCATCATTTTGCCCTTGATGATCGTCTTCGCCGCCATGGCCCATGCGGCCAGCTTCGACTGCGCCAAAGCACGTACCGCGCAGGAAAAAGCCATTTGCGCTTCACCAGAACTCGGTGCCATCGATGACCAGATGGCCGCAGCCTATCGCGCCTTGCTTTCCCAGGTTCCCGCCGACCTCGCTACCGGCATCCGGGACAATCAGCGCGACTGGATCCGCAGCATGCCGACGGCTTGCCCCGCCGAACCCTATTACCCTTCCGCTCCTGACATCGCCACGTGTCTTGAAAATTACGAAAACGGCCGCATCGCCGCGCTCCAACACATGGTTCTCCATCAAAATGGCGTCACCTTCGTTTGGCGCTCCATCACCCTCACTGCGTCCACTTCGACCCCTCCAGCGGACGAATCACGACCCGACGGCCCGGGAACACTCAACGCTTCCTGGCCCCAGGCCTCGTCGTCCAGCCCTGCATGGCTGGCGTGGAACAGAGCTCTTGAGGCGGCAGTTCGAACCATGGCTTCCGCAAGCGATAACCTGCCAGACCGCAAATGGCACGCCGACTGGGCCACCGACGAAGACATCGACATCTCCACGTCCATCGATCTGGTAGGCGAAAACCTCGTCACCGCAACCATCGATGACGACTGGTATGGTCACGGCGCAGCCCATCCCAACGAAGACTCGATGCGCTTCAACTGGCTTTTGAAAGAACATCGCGAACTCAAGCCGGAAGACGTCTTCCGCGCCGGCTCCCCCTGGGCTCAAACCCTGCAGTCCATCTGCGACAAAGACCTCCACCACAAACTGGACGCCGATCTCGGCCAGAGCTACGACACATCCACGGAGCCCGGCCAGATGCAGAAGACCCTCCACGCAATCGTGACCAATCCTGCCAACTGGCGCATCGATTCCGACGGAATCACCGTCATTTGGCAGAAATACGCTGTTGCCTGCTACGCCTGCACTCCAGAACCCACGACGATCCCTTGGAACACCCTCAAATCCTCTCTCAACCCTTCGTTCGTTGTTCCCAAAGCCAATTGAGGTCGCGGCACCTGATCGACCCTCTTGCCGAAGCTGCGTCGGACCGGTAACTTTCCCTTGCCGGGTCCATCCAATAGAACAGCCGGTGCCCACTTCCCGGGAGGTAATCCAATGATCAGGTTTGTTGCCGTCGGCGCATTCGTCCTCGTTCTCGTTTTCGCGATCGCCCATTTCACCCGAGGCGTGAGCGCGGCGAATCGGCCGCCCATTCCGGCAGCAGTCAGCGACGATCCGCTTGCGCCAAAATCTGGCCTTGCCTCGGCCGTCTTCGCCGGCGGTTGCTTCTGGGGCACCCAATCCGTCTTCGAACGAGTGAAAGGCGTCGTTCAAACCACCGTCGGCTACTCCGGCGGCTCCGCCTCCACAGCTACCTACGACCAGGTCACGACGGAAACCACGGGCCACGCAGAATCCGTGCGCGTCGTTTATGATCCATCCAAAATTACCTACGGCCAGCTGCTCCGCATCTTCTTCTCCGTTGCGCACGACCCCACCCAGCTCAATCGTCAGGGACCGGATGTCGGCACGTCCTACCGGTCGGCCATCTTCTATTCCAACGAGGACCAGCAGAAAATCAGCCAGGCCTATATCGCGCAACTCGACGCGGCCCACATCTTCCCCAAGCCAATTGTCACCCAGGTTGTGCCGCTCAAGGGCTTTTACAACGCCGAGTCCTACCACCAGCATTACGCTGACCAGAATCCCGAAAACCCCTACATCCTGGTATGCGATCGACCCAAGATTGCAGCGCTCCGCCAGCAGTTTCCCGAGTTGTTCTCCGATGGTCAGCACAAATAAAACGACCCTCCGCGGAGGGCCGTTTTTCAGCTCAGCGAGGAAGCTTCAGTACCGCTCCAGAAACTCCGGCGCCACCGGATTTTCGAACAGCGAAGCATCGCGAGTCACGATTGTCAGGCCCGACGGCGTCACAAAGTAGCGGCGTTTGTCCTCCACCGGGTCATAGCCGATCACCGTTCCCTCAGGAATATGCACGTCGCGATCGATAATTGCCCTGCGGATGCGGCAATGCCGGCCTACATGCACATGCGAGAAGATGATGCTCGCGTCCACGTCAGAATAGGAATTCACGCGCACGTCCTGCGATAGCACGGAGTTCGATACAGACGCGCCCGAGATGATCACGCCTGCCGTGATGATTGAATTGACGGCCGACCCGGTACGTCCAGGTTCGCCAAACACAAACTTCGCCGGCGGATATTGCCGCACACGCGTGCGGATCGGCCAGTTCTTGTCGTAGAGGTTGAAGGTCGGCGACACCGAACACAAATCCATGTTCGCGTCGTAGTAGGCATCCAGCGTTCCTACATCGCGCCAATACAGAGCCTGCTTCTTGTTTTCGTCTACAAAGCTGTAGGCCATCATCTTTTTCTTGCCCAGCAGACCAGGCAGAATGTTGTGGCCAAAATCATGCTTCGAATTCGGGTCCTCCGCGTCGGCGATCAGCGCCTTCAGCAGAACCTCCGTATCGAAGATGTAGATGCCCATCGATGCATCCACATTGTTGGGATTGAAAGGAGAACGCACCGTCGTCGAGGCCGGCTTTTCCTGGAAGCCAATAATCTCCCCGCTCTGCGCCACTTCCACCACCCCAAACTGCTTCACTTCGTCCGGTGAAATGGGCAACGTCGCCAGCGTCACATCCGCGCCCTTGTCCCGGTGGTACTCCATCATCCGGCTGTAATCCATCTTGTAGATGTGATCGCCGCCCAGCACAATCACGTGCTTCGGTTGCTCACTGCCAATGGAGTAAATGTTCTGGTAGACCGCATCGGCCGTTCCCATGTACCAGTTCGAACCCGTTCGCTGCATCGGCGGAAGCAGTTCAAAGAACTCCCCCAGCTCCTGCCCCACAATGCCGGTCCAGCCTTCGCGAATATGCCGGTTCAGGCTGAGCGCCTTGTATTGCGTCAGCACATACACCCTGCGCAGTCCCGAATTAATGCAATTGGAAAGCGTGATGTCGATGATCCGGTAATGTCCGCCAAAGGGTACAGCCGGTTTGGCGCGATCCCGGGTTAGCGGAAACAGACGCTCTCCAGCGCCGCCCGCCAGCAGTACACCGAGTGTGTCCCTCATATCCGTAATGACCCTGCCTTATCGCGTTGTCTTTCCGGAACGTTCTCAGCGCGATCCCAGTGTGCCGCATCCCGGTACGGCATTTTTGTGCGTGATGCCATTCCGCAGGCGTCACTGAACGGCGAAGAATACCACAGTCGAATAACAGCTGTAGTCTGCCCGCCTTAACTCAGATGCGGTTTTCTCTGAAAGCAGAAACCGGAGTTCGCAAACGGCACAGTGTCCGTCGCTCCCTCCGGTTCTCTTCCAGGTTTACACTCCGCTCAGCCGTCATCCTGAGCCCGCGGCCTTCCCCTACCGTTTCTTCTTGAACTTGTACTCCACACCCACCGAGATGGCGAAGTTCACATCCCACTGGTGCGTGTTCGGCGGATAGTTAATCCCATAGTGCGTGATCACCGCATCCGGCGTGATCCTGAAAACCCAGTGCGCAGACCGGTTCAGGTCCATGTGGCCGCCCACAATTGCCGCCAGCGCAATCTGATTGTTGTAGAAATCCACGACCGACGGCGGATTGCCGCGCAGATCCTTCTCGAAGTCTCCGTACGATCCGCCCACCATGGCATGCGCGATCAGAGCGCCGTGCTTGTTGTGCGGACCCAGCCACTCCGGTCCACCCACAAACAGGTATTGCGCGACAAACGGTCCACTGATGTTGTAGGGATTCGGCGCAGCGCCGCTCGTGCCCACATACGCACGCCCCGACCCCTCAACGCCCCAATTTTTGGCAAACCAGTAGGAACCCGAAATGTCCAGGCCGCCCAAGTTCGACCCCTGAAGCAGTGTCGGTCCTGCCTTCATGTGGTCATACGCCATGCCGACAGACAGATCGTACCGGTTGTCATACCGAACGCCGGCCAGCGGATCAATCGACACATAGACAGGGCTCTCCGGAACCTGCTGAGCCGCACTTTGGCTCGAGCTCTGGCCCGCATTCTGGTTCTGCGCCGTCGCACAAGGCAACATGCAGAGCGCCAACACACTTAGAGTGAGAGGAACAACGAAAAATCGAACTGAAAGACGCATCACCACTCAGCTTACAGGACCGCGCCAAGGGCGGACAAACGTCCCCACAGGCTCAAATCCTGGGAATGAAGAAACACGGCTACCTTTCGCGCGGACTTGCGTCCCGATGGATAAAAGGAGGCCTTGCTGGTAGACGGTCGCGGTTCCATTCGGTTTTCTTGAATCTGCCTTGCCTCATTCTCCGCAACGCTCCGCCCAGCGCGCGTAAACCAGGTAACGCATCGTCTTCAGCGTCTCTACCATGGTCGCCAATACCCGTTTCGAGGTCGACTGCGGCTCGAGCGGCGGTGCCGGATGAACCCGCCATTCCACCGCCAACTCGCCAAAAATCATGGCCGCCCTCGGCAGGTGGTACCCGCTCGACACAACCTCCGCCGATGTCCAGCCATGCGCCTTCATGATGCGCGTCGCATAACACGCGTTCTGCATCGTGTCCTGCGCTCGCGGCTCCACAATAATTGCCGACGCCGGAATTCCCTCGGCCTCGGCCGTGTGCGCCATCACCTGCGCTTCGACAAACCGATTGCTGGCCGGCCCTCCGGTGAAAATCATGCGAGGCGCCACCCCGCGTTCATATTCGCGGACTCCTTCACTCACGCGAGCCAGTTGTCCCGGTGTCGGATTTCCGTCCGCATCTGCCGGCGTCCCCAGCACAACAATCGTGTCAAACCTCGTCCGGTCGGTGTTCGAAGTCGGAGCAAACTGTCGCGCCAGCGCCGCCCAGGCCATCCAGCCCACAAGCGCCACGCCTCCTGCCACAAGGGCCCGGGTGCGCCAGTTCACTTTGTGCCTGCGCGGCACGATCCGGCGATGTTTCGGCCGTCGGGATGGCTTCTGACGGCGCATTGGTCTAGGGGGTTGTAAGCCTGGCAAAATGCGTCCTCTTCCTTCCACTCTACGGCGGCAAGGGGCATAGAAACCGATGCCAGCTGTTGACTACCTTGGGCCTGCTGTGCCCGCGCAATCTGCGGTCATTTATCTAGCCTTAACCGTATATAGATCAATCAGTTAGTAATTCCTCGCGTCAACCGCCCTCTCCACCTTCGTCATCCACCCGCTCTTACTCGTATTTCAGCGCGTTTGTAACCTTCCATTCACATTTCTGTGACATCCTGCACTTGGACGTTTGCCGCGCCCTTCGCAGCTCCGGCTGCTCAAAGCTGGGTGTGTGCAACACCACCCCGCGCTGGCACTTTTTCCTGGGCCGGACCCGGTGAATTTGCCTGAGTCGTCTCGGCACGTTCGACCGCCGATAAAAACTAAACCCCTGAACGCACTTTCTTTCGGAGAGCCGTCATGCACCCTAGTCCCCTCAAGGGCAGCGTTTTGCTGTCTCTTGCTTTCGCTTTGCTCGCTCTATGCCCACTTGCCTTCGCTCAAACTGCCGTGGATGGCGCCATTGGCGGTTCCGTTCTCGATAGTTCCGGAGCAGTCGTACCCAATGCTGGCATCGTCGTACACAACAACGGCACCAACGCCGAGCAGACCATCACTTCGGATGCTTCCGGCTACTTCCGCGCGCTCCATCTGCAACCCGGCGATTACAACGTCACCATCACCGCAAACGGCTTTGACACCTACAAGTCGGTTCACCTCACCGTCCAGGTTGGCCTCCTCACCGACGTCGAAGCCCGCCTCGCAGTCGGCAGCGCGGCCCAGTCGGTCGAAGTCACGGATGCCGCTCCGCTGGTGAATACAACTTCGCCTGACTTTGCCGGCGTCGTCGATCAGCTCTCCCTCCACGACCTTCCCGAAAACAACTACCGCTGGTCCGCTTTCGCCCTCCTTACTCCAGGCGTTGTCAACGACTCCAACGGCTACGGCCTCCTCAGCTTCCGTGGCCAGAGCACCCTGCTCAACAACGTCACCATCGACGGCACCGACGACAACCAGGCCTACTTCTCTGAGGAACGGGGTCGTACCCGCGCCGGCTACTCCACCATCAAAGCCGCCGTGCAGGAGTTCCAGGTCAATACCTCCAACTATTCCGTCGAGTACGGCCGTTCCGCCGGCGGCATCGTCAACTCCGTCACCAAGAGCGGCTCCAATAGCCTTCATGGCGAGGGCTACTACTACGACCGCGATAGCGCCTGGGCTGCTCAGAATTACTACGTCCAGCATCCCGTCGAAATCTCCACCAGCCCCATCAAATACGCGTCCCGGTCCTTCAAGCCCACAGACCTTCGCCGTCAATATGGCTTCGGCGTCGGCGGTCCCATCTTCAAGGACAAGATCTTCTTCTTCCTTGCAGCCGATCGCTTCTATCATGACTTCCCGGCTGCCGCCACCATCACCGGCACCACTGCAAACGCCAACTTCTACACCACGCCCGACGCGGCTCTTCCCAGTGGCGTCGTATGCGGTGGCTCCGGCTCTGCCGCGCCCAGCTACCCAGACGCCCAGGTTTGCCAGTTTGCGTCAGATACCGCACTCACCTACGCTGCGGCCGCGCCCATCTACTCCGCCGGCATCGATGCCATGACGTCCATGCTCGGCACCGTCGCCCGTGTAGGCAAGCAGGTCATCTATTTCCCCAAGATCGACTGGCAGATCAATCAGAAGAATCATGCTTCGGTTGAAGCGAACCAGATGCGCTGGAGCTCCCCGGCCGGCATCCAGACCAGCCCGGCAGTCGCTTACGGCAAATCCAGCTTCGGCAACGACTACGTCCGCGACAACTGGCTCGTCGGCAAACTCGACACCTTCCTCACCAACACCCTCAGCAACGAAGCCCGCTTCATGTATGGTCGCGACTTCGAGTTCGAATTCAACCAGCAGCCGACATCCTACGAAGAGACCAATCTCGTCAACACGCCCGGCGGCTACGTCAATCCGCAAGGCCTTCCTCCCAACGTCTACCTCAGCGGCTTCTTCCAGTTCGGTACGCCGCAGTTCCTCAACCGTGCCGCGCTGCCCGACGAGCGCCGCTGGCAACTCGCCGACACCGTCGTCTGGGTTCGCGGAAATCACACCTTCAAATTCGGCGAAGACTACGTTCACACCGACGACAACATCTCGAATCTCTACAACCAGTACGGCGGCTTCACCTACAGCGGCAACACTCCGCTCGGCAATTACCTCGCCGATCTCTATCTCTCGCAAAATCCAGTCTCCGGAAAGACCGCGGAAAACTACACCTACTTCAACCAGGGTGTGGGCGCCCCCGGTCTCGACTTCACCACCGGCGACTACGCTGTCTTCGCGCAGGATGAGTGGAAAGTCAGTCCCCGCCTCAGCGCCACGCTCGGTCTTCGCTGGGAGTACGAGCAGTTTCCCGGCCAGCAGTTGCCCAACTCGCTGCTCCCGCAGACCTCCACGCTCAACGACGGCAAGGTCAACATTGGTCCGCGCGTCGGCTTTGCCTACGACGTGTACGGCGGCGGCAAAACCATTCTTCGCGGCGGCTACGGCATGTTCTTCGCCCGCGCCATCAACTCCACGCTCTACCAGGCCCTCATCGGCAGCGGTGTCGCCGCCGGTCAGGTCAACCCCACGCTGAACGCCGGCACCACCTGCGCGCCTCTGTTTCCTGAGATTGTGCCCGCTGCAGCCTACGGCACTTGCCTCACCGGCTCCAGCGGCAACGCCACCGCCTACTACATCGACAAGAACTTCAAGGTGCCCGAGATTCATCAGGCCGACCTGACCCTCGAACAGCAATTCGGCAAGAACGATGTATTCAGCCTTTCCTGGCTCGGTTCCTGGGGACGCCGCTTGCCCGACTTCGTCGATACCAACCTGCCCGCTCCCACACCGGTCGCCTTCACCGTCAAAGATCCCAGCCAGACCGGACCCATCCCGAATGGCTCAACCGTCACGGCCAATGTCTACTTCTACGACACAGCCAATACCAACCATCGCCCCAATCCCAACTTCAGCTCCATCACCGACATCTTCAGCGGCATCACTTCCAACTACGAGGCCATGGTCGCTTCGTTCAAGCACCAGCTCGCGCATCATGTCTCCTTCAGTGCGAACTACACCTGGTCCCATGCGCTCGACTTCGGCGAAAACAACACAACCGGTGCCAGCGCCACGGCTCTGCTCGATCCCGCCAGCATCAAGCTCGACTACGGCAACTCCAACCAGAACGTGCCCAACCGGCTCGTCGCCTACACCCTATTCACATCTCCCTGGCACCTCAATGGGCCCCTGGGCTATGTGTTGAATGACTTTGAGCTCGCCCCGGCTTTCCAGACACAAAGCGGCCTGCCTTATTCCCTCGGCATCAGCGGCTCGTCGTCGAAGCTCTACACCGCGCCCGGCAGCGCTGCAGAACAGTCCATCATTAATACCGGTTCGTTCAACGGATCGGGTGCAACCGGCTCCAACCGCATCCCCGGCTTCGACCGCAACGCATTCCAGCAACCAAAAACCTGGGGCGTCGACTTGCGCGCTTCCAAAAAACTCGTGGTTCACGAGCACTACGACCTCGAGTTCTTGACCGAAGCCTTCAATCTGACCAATCATCAGAACGTCACATCGGTCGGATCCAACGCCTACGCTGTTTCGCTCGATTCCACCAACGATGTCAACGAATTCGTGCCCTACACCAGCACGCCCTTCAAATCCGTTACCGGTACCAACAACAGCAACTTCGCTTTCAACGTGCGCCAGATCCAGATGGCGCTGCGCCTGACCTTCTAACCGCCGCGGCCCGTACCCGCGGTAAACAACAAAGCGCGATGGCCTCGGCTATCGCGCTTCTGTTTGACTTTCGCAGTCCCTAGTCCCTAGTCCCTAGTCCCTAGTCCCTAGTCCCTAGTCCCCAATCCCAGTCCCTGCCTCACGGATAGATCCGGTGCAGCGTCCTTGCAAACGGAATCGTCTCCCGCACATGATCCAGCGCGCAGATCCACGCCACCAGCCGCTCAATCCCCATCCCAAATCCCGCGTGCGGCACGCTTCCATAGCGCCGCAGATCGAGGTACCACTGGAACGCTTCCATCGGAAGCTTGTGATGCTCAATCCGGCTCTTCAGCAGTTCGTAGCTCGAAACACGCTGCGACCCGCCAATCACTTCTCCATAACCCTCCGGCGCCAGCACATCCACGCACAGCGCAAAGTTTGCGTCCTTCGAATCGGGCTCCATGTAAAACGCCTTCACCGCCGCCGGATACCGATGCACCATCACTGGCCGGTCAAACTGCGAGCTCAGCCACGTTTCGTCCGGCGAACCAAAATCGTTTCCGTACTCAAATGGCTGCTCCAGCTCGCCCTTGGCGTGCGCTTCGTTCAGCATCTTTGCGGCTTCGTCGTAACGCAGCCGAGGAAACGGCGGCAAGACACTCTTCAGCTTTTCCGCATCGCGCCCGATCACCTGCAACTCCGGCCCGCGATTTTTGAGCACGCTCTGCACAATGTGTGAGATGAAATTCTCTGCCAGTTCCATCAAGCCATCCAGGTCGCAGTACGCCACCTCCGGCTCAATCATCCAGAACTCGGTCAGATGCCGCCGCGTCTTCGACTTTTCCGCGCGAAACGTGGGCCCAAAGCTATAAACCTTTCCCAGCGCCAGTGCCGTCGACTCGATATAGAGCTGCCCGCTCTGCGTCAGGTACGCCGGGTCGCCGAAATAATCCACTGGAAACAACGTCGACGTCCCCTCGCACGCCGCCGGCGTCAGAATCGGCGGATCGGTCCGAATAAATCCATTGCTGTCGAAATACTCCTGCGCCGCACGCATGATCTCCGCGCGAATCCGCAGAATCGCCGACTGCCGCGGCGACCGCACCCACAGGTGCCGGTGCTCCATCAGAAAATCGACACCGTGTTCCTTCAGCGTGATCGGGTAGGGGTCCGACTCCGGAACGCGCTGCACCACCTCGATATCTTCCACATCGAGTTCGTACCCGCCCGGCGCCCGCTTGTCTGCCCGCACCTTGCCCGTCACAATGACCGACGACTCCTGCGTCAGCCCCTTCAGTGTCTCGAACACCGTCGCTGGCACACTCTTCACGTGCGCCACGCCCTGCACCGTTCCCGTCCCGTCGCGAAAGATTGGAAACAGCAGCTTCCCGCTCTCGCGCGAGTTATAAAGCCACCCTTTCAGAGTCACACTTTGGCCCTCGTACTTGCCCAGCGTCGCAATGGTCGCTACAGGTGCCGTCGGTTTCGTCGATTCTGCAGGTACTCGAATCTCTTCGGTCATGATTTTCAGTCTCTCTGTTGGGCGCACCCCGCATCCGCGCGCCGGACCTTTTAGAATACCGCCGCCGCGTCAGAGCATGCCGCATGCAATGCCGAGCGATGGCGCATCCTGCAGCTTTGGTTTATCGTCCAATGTATATGGCGACCGTCCCCACTACAGCGCCCATACCCCGTCCCACTCCCGAGGCAGAAGACATCTACCGCCGCTGGATTCAGTTCCTCGACGATGAGTTTGTCCGCCACTGTTCGCCCGAGCGCCGCTCTGAGATTGTCCGCGACCAGCTCTATCAGCTCTACCTTGGCCGTCCGCACGGCGGAAAACTCAATCTCACCCTCACCAGCGAGCTGCCCGGCAACGTGCTCAGCATGTCCATGGACCCCGAGAATGTCACCCTTGAAGCCGAGCACTTCGCCGATCTCGACAAAGAGAAATTCGCCCGCCGCAAACCCCTCCTCTGGTTCTGGCAGATGTTCGACCGCTCGCCCATCGGTCTCAATCATTGGCTCGGCATGCGCTTCCGCTGCATGCTCGGCCGCCACATCTTCGACCACATGGGCACCGGCGTCAAAATCTACCACGGCGTCGACCTCGTCTACGGCTACAACCTCTCCATCGGCGACGGAGCCATTATCCGTAAAGGCGTGATTCTCAGTGACCGCGGCGGCCTCACCATCGGCAAAGGCGTCGTCATCGGCTCTTTCGCGCGCGTCTACTCCTTCAGCTATTCAAAGCAGGACACGGAACACGTCACCCTCGCGCCCACGCACATCGGCGATGGAGCGCGCATCGGCACGCACGAAGTCATCATGGCCGGCAGCAATATCGAACCCGGTAAAGTCATAGGACATTTCCCCTCGGACCCCGCCTGAGCATTTGCTCCTTCGCAGGCGCACCTCTCCCGTCATTCTCTGTCCAAGGCCACAAATGTCTTGCCGTCTGCGGCGTCAGCCAAGCAGTCACCACAGTCTGTTGCTCTCAACCGTCCACCCGCCCGAAAACGCTCTCGTTATGGCCCTGAATTTGAGGGACAGAAATGCAGCGCGGCCATCTGGCTTTGTCTCGACTTCGAGACCTTGCTGCTGACAGCTAAAGGCTAGAAGCTAAAAGCGAATAGCTGTCTGTCCGTGCTAACCTGAGCATTCGCGCAGTCGGAGTCGAGTCTTGCCATCGTTAGCTTTTACGCTCGCCATCTTTGAATTCGTCATCATCATCTTCGCGCTCAGTCTCCACGAGTGCGCCCACGCCTGGATGGCCTCGCGCCTCGGCGATCACACCGCCCGCAATGAAGGCCGCGTCACCCTCAACCCCATGAATCACATCGATATCGTCGGCAGCCTGCTCATCCCTGCCGTCGCCATCTTTGGCCCCTTCATCGGATTCACCATGTTCAGCGGAGCTCTCATCGGCTGGGCCAAACCCACGCCCGTCCTGTCTCGAAACTTCCACAAGATTCGTCGCGACGAAAACCTTGTCACCCTCGCCGGACCAGTCTCCAATCTCATCCTCGCTTTGCTGGCACTTGTTCTTCTGCTCGTCGTCTGTCACGCCATACCCGGCAACGCAACCTCTCCCAGCGGCCGCGACATCGTGCTCTACTCCTTCAACAGCGAGATCCTCGATGGCGTCAACCCCAACGTCCAGGCCATCGTTCTGCTCGGCGTCGCTGCCATCAAAATCAACTTCTCCCTCTTGATCTTCAATCTGCTCCCCATCCCCCCGCTCGACGGAAGCCAGCTCCTGCGCAATGCGCTCCCCTACAACGCCGTCCAGGCCTACGACCGCATTCCCTTCTGGCTCAGCTGGATCCTCATGATCTTCGTCGGTGGCACCATCATCCGCATGCTCCTCATGCCCGCCCTCAACATCGTCTTCTCTATCCTCACGCGCTTTTAGCCGTTCCAACCTCCGTACGGATTTGAAAGGGCACGACTTTAGTCGTGCCGTAGGCACCCCAGTTTATGTCCGACTGGGATGCGATTGCGCCAAATTGAGTTACCATTCCATCGACCCGAGAAAACTTCCACTTCAGGATTGACCCCGCGGCTATTTTTGAGCCATTGCAAGGAGAAACTATGCCAGCCGAGTCCGAGAAGGGCCTCTGGAGCGCTCGAAAGATCCGATTCACTTGGGGCATTCGATTAGTAATCGCGGTCGCAGGAGCGGCTGTTTCTTGGTGGTGGTCGCTCTACTGGCTCAATCATGCCAACTTCCTTGGTGCATCGACACCGTCCAAGCGGATAATCCAGACTTCGCCGCTCATTCTGGGCCAGCTGATTGCGCTCGTATTCACAGTCTGGGCAATAGTCCTATTTTTTGATGGCTTGAGACGCTCAGGAAAAGTGGGAACTCTGGTGGGACTCTTTTTCGGCCTCTCATTCACTGCGCTTGTTTCGCACGCGCTTCTAAGCGATTGGTTCAAACACGCGAATGGCAATTTCCTGCATTGGCTCTTTTGGGTCGGTCCAGTCGCAGTTATACTTCTGTACCCTCTTCCGATCATGAGGATGAAACGCCGAGCCATGAACCTGGCAACGCAAGGAGACTATGAGGGGGCACTTCGAATCAGCAAGCTGTGGTTGCGGAGCAAGGTGTACGGTCGACCATTCCGTGGGTGGATCATGTTGCAAGAAGGTCGATACACAGAAGCTCTCGATCTTTTGAGGGAAGGAGCATTTGATGACAAAGGTCGGCCGTCGCTTACAAGTGCCAACTTCTACTTGTATTTTTATGTGCTGACTTTGATGGGTTTAGAGCGGTACGTTGAAGCTCAAGAGCTTTTGGAAGCAGCAACTCGAGTCCCCCAAAAACGTGGGTATTACAAATTTTCTCTTGCAGAATGCCTGTTGTCGCAGGGCAAGGATCCAGATCGCGCTCGTGAGCTCATCGAACAGGTGATATCGAATCTGAAGAAGCCAAGTGCATCGAAAGAGCCAGTCTTTATGGCGCATTGCGTAGCACTCCGGGCATGGGCATTGGCTTCCGACGGGCATTCAAGAGAAGCGGAATCAATCCTTGAGGAAGCATTTTCGGAATCGGCGACGTTCGGCAAAGACGACTTGGCGGGATTGATAGAGCTGAAGGGGTGTACCTGCCTGGCACTTGGCGACAAGCAGAAGGCGAGGGAAGCCTTTCAGCAGGCACTAGCGCTTTTCCCGTACGGAAGTATCGCGAAATTTGCGCAGAAGAAGCTCTCCGAGCTTGACGAGACCGCGCTCTGACGGGTCGGATCTTACTCGGCGAGGCTCCCGCTACAATATCTCCAGCCCCTTTTCTTGAACTGCCACAAACCGCGGGCTGCATTTTTCAGGCTTCATTCCAGAATCGATAGGCACAATGTCCGATCCAGCAACCTCCAGCCACCGCCCGCGCGTCCTCAGCGGCATGCGGCCCACCGGCAAGCTCCACCTCGGCAACTACATGGGTGCTCTCGCCAACTGGGTCAGGCTTCAGGCCGATTACGAGTGCTACTTCTTCATCGCCGACGTCCACGCACTCACCACCGACTACGCAGACCCATCCGGAATCATCCCCAACACACGAGAAGTCATCCTCGACTACCTCGCCGCGGGCCTCGATCCTGCCCGCACCGTCCTCTTTGTGCAAAGCCAGGTCAAACAGCACTATGAGCTCCCTCTGCTTCTCGGCATGAGCACGCCCCTCGGCTGGCTCGAGCGCGTCCCCAGCTACAAGGAGATGCAGGAAAACCTCACCAGCAAAGACCTCACCACCTACGGCTTCCTCGGCTATCCCGTCCTCATGGCATCCGACATCCTGCTCTATCAGCCGAAATATGTCCCTGTCGGCCAGGATCAGCAGGCCCACGTCGAGCTCACCCGCGAAATCGCCCGCCGCTTCAACAACTTCTATAAACTCGGCGAGCGCGAAGTCCTTCCCGAACCTGACGTGCTCCTCACGCCATCGCCCAAGCTTCCCGGCACCGATGGCCGCAAGATGTCCAAGAGCTACGGCAATACCATCCTGCTCGCCGACCCTGAACCCGAAGTTCGCAAAAAACTCAAGACCATGGTCACCGACCCCGCACGCGTGCGGCGCTCCGACCCCGGCGATCCCGACAAGTGCCCCGTCGGCGACCTGCACAAAATCTTCTCCACGCCAGAAACTCTGGCCCGGGTGTACGAAGGCTGCCGCTCCGCCGGCATCGGCTGCATCGAGTGCAAGGGCTGGGCGGCCGACGCGCTGGTCCAGATCCTCAATCCCATCCAGGAGCGCCGCGCCCGCTTCACCGAATCCGAAGTCGGGGATATCCTCAAAGAAGGGAATCAACGCGCCCGCAACCGCGCCGAGCAAACCATGGTCGAGGTGCGCGCCGCCATGCAGCTGCCCCAGTAAAAGACGGCTGCTCCTCTTCAACGAAATTCTTCACACGCCGAGATTCCATTGACTGAAGACTCCCCCAACCCGAACCCCCGCCCCGAAGCTCCAATCGAAGAACCCGCTCCGGCGCCGACCCCCATCCGCGAGCCGGAGCCAGGCCCCGGCCCATTGACCGATCCTGAGCCTCCCGATTCTCCCCAGCCCGATCCCGAACCCGATCCTGACCGCTCCCCGCAAAAGGTCTCCTCGAGCTCGGCAGCTCCTGCATTCGTCCTCACCTCGCCGTCCGCGCCTGTCCCCATCGACAAGGCGAAAGCCGCCAAGCCCAAAGACACCGCCAAAAACGAGTCCGAAGAGTCGCCCTTCTCCGTCACCGTCGGCCAGGTCTACGACGGCCCCCTCGACCTCCTGCTCGATCTCATTCGCAAGCAGGACATCGACATCTACGACATCCCCATTGCCACCATCACCGCGCAGTTCCTCGCCTACGTCAATCAGCTCAAGGCCGGCGACGTCGACGTGGCCGGCGAGTTCATCTACACCGCGTCCCTGCTCATCCACATCAAGAGCAAAATGCTCCTGCCCCGCACCACCACCGGTCCCGACGACGCTGAGGAAGATCCGCGCCGCGAGCTCGTCGAGCGCCTGCTCGAGCACGAACGCTTCAAAAACGCCGCCCAGATGCTGCAGCAGAAGCAGATGCTCGAGGCCAATACATGGACCAACCCCGGCGTACGCGAATTCAAAGACGATGCCGCCGCCGAGCCCGAAATTGCCGCCGACACCGTCGACCTCGTCCGCATCTTCCGCGACATCCTCGACCGCGCCCGCCAGCGCCCCATCCTCAATGTCAGCGAAGACACCGTCACCGTCGGCCAGATGATCCAGTTCCTCACCCGCCGCCTCACCCTCGAAGACAAGCCCGTCGCCCTGCGCCGCCTCCTCAGCCACACTCGCTCCGAGCGCGCCCTCGTCGCCATGTTCCTGGCTTTGCTCGAATTAGTACGCCTGCAGGCCATCCTGCTCCGCCAGGATCGCGCTTTCAGCGAGATCTTTATCAAAAAGAACTCGGGCTTCGACGCCATCATGAACGAGGGCCTCGCCAACGCCCGCGACGACTGGCGCTAGCGCAGGAATCTCAATGGAATTGTGTTATAACTTATGTTATAATTGAAGGCGTTGAGGAGAATTCCATGGCTTCTACCACCAAAATCATCGCAATCGGCAACTCCGCTGGCATCATCCTGCCCAAAGAGACCTTGGCCCGCCTCAACGTCGGCAAAGGCGACACCCTGTACCTCAGCGAATCTCCCTCGGGATTCCAGATCACCCCTTACGATGAGGAATTCTCATCGAAGATGGAAGTTGCTGACCGGGTCATTCGGCGTTATCGAGACGCATTCAAGAAATTGGCCGAGTAAGTGAATGAGCCTGTCTGGATTCGCGAAAATGAAGCCCTCGCATTCCATGCCCAACTGATTGCGCTCTTTGGCGGGGGCGATGGTGTGCGCGACGCGGGTCTCCTCAGTTCCGCGCTGGCTCGCCCGAAAAATCTCTATGCCAATACCGAATCCTCGGTTGACATGGCGCAACTGGCAGCGGCCTACGCATATGGAATCTCCAGCAACCATCCCTTCGTCGACGGGAACAAGAGAACAGCCATGCAGGTCGCCTTTGTGTTCTTGGAATTCAACGGCTGGAGTGTCAATGCGAGCCAGGAGGACGCGTGCCTCACCTTTTTGGGTCTCGCAGCTGGCGAGATCAGTGAAACTCAACTAGTGCAATGGTTTAAGGGGATCATTATCCGTCGTTAAGCCGTACTCACATTCTTTGTATCGCACTGCGTATTCGTCTGCCCCCCACCCCGCCGGTGTAAACTGGCTGCAACACAACCACCCTCCCCGTCGGTTGTGCAAACAATCGCGCTTTGTCCTGCGATTGTTGGGGTTTTATGCGATCCTCCAGATTCGCCGCTGTTCTCTCTTCCCGCAGACGTCCGTCCGCCCATTTCCTCAACATTTCTTCTCACAGGCACATCTGCGCCCGCTCCGCGCAGCGCCTTGCTCCTCCGCACGCCCCACGAGCACTCTGATGGCGACAGTAGACGCACTACCCAAGCCAGTAACACTCATTGACCGCAAACTCTCGCGTACCACCAGCCGTTCCGGCGTCGTCATCTTCCTTGCCGCGCTTGTCGCGAGTCTTTCCTACATCACTGTGCACATCGTGCGCGATCTCGATGCTGCCTCCGTTCGCAGCTTCTCGCCGTTCCTGCTCTTGGGCCTCGCGCTCGCCATCGCGCTCGGCTTCGAATTCGTCAACGGCTTTCACGACACCGCGAACGCCGTCGCAACCGTCATTTACACGCATTCTCTCGAACCAAACATCGCCGTCGTCCTGTCCGGCATTTGCAATCTTGCCGGAGTGCTCTTCTCCACCGGCACTGTCGCTTTCGCTGTCATCACGCTGCTGCCCGTCGAATTGATTCTCCAGGTCAGCTCCGGCGCCGGCTTTGCCATGGTCTTCGCGCTTCTCATCGCCGCCATCCTGTGGAATCTCGGCACCTGGTGGTTCGGCCTTCCTGCGTCCAGTTCGCACACGCTCGTCGGCTCCATCATCGGCGTCGGTCTCGCCAATCACTTCCTCAACCCACACACCGGCACCTCCGGCGTCGACTGGGAACAGGCCATGAAGGTTCTCAAGGCCCTCCTCATCTCTCCGGTCATCGGATTCACCCTCGCCGGTCTCCTCATCCTCCTCTCCAAAACGCTGGTGAAGTTTCCTGAACTTTACGAGGCTCCAAAAAACGACGAGCCTCCGCCGTTCCCCATCCGCCTGCTCATGGTGCTCACCTGCACTGGTGTCAGCTTTTTCCATGGTTCGAACGACGGCCAGAAGGGCATGGGCCTCATCATGCTCATCCTCATCGGCACCGTCCCCACGGCTTACGCGCTGAACCACACATTCAGCCCCGCCGAAATTCAGGACTTCATCGCCGTCTCTGAGCGCTCGGTCCGCATTCTCGACCAGCACATCGATCTCCGCGCAAAGGCCAGTTCCAATCCGCGCGCTGAAGTTACTGACTATCTCCGCTCCAGGCAACTCCAGCCCAACACCATCCTCGCCCTGCGCACCCTTGTCGACGACATCGATCGCGAAGTTGTCCAGTACAAGGAATTCAAATCCGTTCCTCCGCAGGATCAGTCCAACGTCCGCAATGATATGTACGTCGCCAGCGAAGCTCTGCGTCTCATGGACAAGGCGCACAATCCCGCCTTCACTCCCGACGAACGCGCTGCTCTCATGAACTACAAATCCAAGGCCGACAAAGCCACCAAGTTCATCCCAGACTGGGTCAAAGTCGCCGTCGCACTTGCGCTCGGTCTCGGCACGATGGTCGGCTGGAAACGCATCGTCGTCACCGTCGGTGAGCGCATCGGCAAACAGCGCCTCTCCTATGCGCAGGGAGCCAGTGCCGGCCTGGTCGCCATGGGCACCATCTTCGCTGCCGATACCTTCGGACTTCCCGTCAGCACCACCCACATCCTGAGCTCCGGCATCGCCGGCACCATGATCGCCAACGGCAGCGGCCTGCACCTCTCCACCGTCCGCAACATCGCCGCTGGATGGGTCTTCACCCTGCCTGCTGCAGCGCTGCTTTCCGGAACTCTGTACTGGCTTTTCCGGCTCGTAAGCTAAGCGCTCTCTCTCCCCGATTCACAAGCCTTTTCTCGCCAACGCACCGCGATGCGTCCGCTTCCGCCCTTGATGAAAGTGCTGTGAATTCATTCTCCATTCATCTGCCTCTTGTATCCCTTGCTTTGTCTGGACACCCGCTTCCCCAGCGCTCCCCGACAGCGTTTCAACTTCAGTTTCGGAGCCTTCCATGGCAGACTTGGCAACAACCGCGGGCGAAGTGCCCAAGGGCGCATCTCTCCTCGACAAGAAATCTCATAAGTTCCCATCCTGGGTCAGCGGTGCCATCGTCCTTGTCGCCCTCGTGGGCGGCCTCGCCTATGTGGGCTTCCACATCGCAGGCGACCTGGGCAGCGTCACCACCAGCAGCACCTGGGCTTACGTCCTGCTCGGCGTAGCATTGCTCATCGCTCTCGCCTTCGAGTTCGTCAACGGCTTTCACGACACAGCCAACGCCGTCGCGACCGTGATCTACACCCATTCTCTCGAGCCCAACATGGCCGTCGTCTGGTCAGGTCTCTGCAACCTTGCCGGCGTGCTCACTTCGGCCGGAGCGGTCGCCTTCACCATCATCACGTTGCTGCCCGTCGAGCTCATTCTTAAGGTCAGCTCCGGCGCAGGATTCGCCATGGTCTTCGCCCTGCTCATCGCCGCCATCCTCTGGAACCTCGGAACCTGGTGGCTCGGTCTGCCCGCCTCCAGTACCCACACCATGACCGGCTCCATCATCGGCGTCGGCCTGGCCAATCAGCTCATCAACGGCACCGGCGGCACCTCGGGCGTCGATTGGGAACAGGCTGCCAAAGTTTTCAAAGTTCTGCTCATCTCGCCCATTGTCGGTTTCGGTTGCGCCGCCATCTTGTTCCTCCTCAGCAAGTGGACCATCAAGTATCCCGCGCTCTACGAAGCCCCCAAAGACAACACACCTCCGCCGTGGCCCATTCGCTTGCTGCTTGTCCTCACCTGCACCGGCGTCAGCTTCTTCCACGGATCCAACGACGGCCAGAAAGGCATGGGCCTCATCATGCTCATCCTCATCGGCACCGTCCCTACGGCCTACGCGCTCAATCACGCCGTCTCACCACACGACATCCAGGACTTCATCGCTGCTTCTGAACGCGCCGTTTCTATCGTTGACAGGCATGTGGACAGGAACGCCATCATGGCCGGCGATCCGCGCAGCGAACTCACCGACTATCTCCGCACCAAGCAGCTCCAGCCCTCCACCATGACCGCTCTCCGCGAAAACATCCACGACCTCGAAGGCGACGTCAAAGCCTACGGCGACTACAAGAGCGTCCCTTCCAACCTCCAGACCAACGTGCGCAATGACATGTATGTCACCAGCGAGGCGCTCCGCCTCATGGCCAAAACCAAGAATCCCAAGTTCAGCCCCGACGAAGCTGCGGCCCTCGACAACTACAAATCCAAGGTCGACAAAGCCACCAAGTTCATTCCGCCCTGGGTCAAGGTTGCCGTAGCTCTCGCCCTCGGCCTCGGCACCATGGTCGGCTGGAAACGCATCGTGGTCACCGTCGGCGAAAAGATCGGTAAAGAACACCTGACTTACGCCCAGGGCGCCTGCGCCGAGCTCGTTGCCATGGGAACGATTTTTGCCGCAGATAACTTCGGCTTGCCGGTCAGTACCACCCACGTCCTCAGTTCGGGCGTGGCCGGCACCATGGCTGCCAATAAATCCGGCCTCCAGTTCTCCACCATCCGCAACATCGCGGCCGCCTGGGTCTTCACCCTCCCGGCGGCGGCGCTGCTCTCTGGCTGCCTCTTCGCCCTCTTCCACAAGTTCTCCAACTGAGCGCAGCAGCCCTAATCCAGCGAGGCCCGGGATCGTAACCCGGGCCTCTTCCTTTTACCGTCGCCCTCCCTCGCTCTTCGTTTTTCTGTCAAGCCCTCTCGCTCCGAAAATGCCATAAGCGCAACATTTGATTCGGCCGATTGTCCTTCGCAAATTGCAACTTAATTCCCTCAAATCTCTATCATTGAAGTAGTGCTCAACTCAGCCAGGTGCAGGGTCAGAAGTCCGTGGTCAAGCTCTCATTCACAAAGCCCCAGGCCATTCGCGCTCACGAACTCGAGTCGAAATTCAACCATCGTCATTTGGAGCGCCGTTTTCCCTGGAAAACTACACTTTGGAAGGCCGAAAACCCGCATTAACCTGTTCAGGATGATGGGGTTAGAATGGAAAACCATGTACCCCCCCGGCTGCGGCAAAGGCTGTGAACCTGTGAATCTGTGGGCTCGCTCCCATGTGCCTGCAACCACAAAAGTTCCAGCGCAATCCGCACGATTCCTGTGAAACTGTGAACTTGTGAATCTGTGAGACTGTGCCTCTCTGCGCGAAGCGCGGTTGCCCGAACGGCAAGTCCCTCTTTTCCTCACCTGCGGTTGCCCGCACGCTTTCCATGCATCCGGTACCATAAACGAGGTACTGATTGTCGAATGAGTCTTAAAGCCAAGCTGGAAGCCGTCATTTACGCCGCGGAAGAGCCCGTCACGCTCACGCAGCTCGCCGTACTTTTTACCGCCGATGCCCTCGAATGGAAGGCGGAGCAGGAAACCGCTGCCGCCGAAGCCATGGCTGCCGCAGAATCTTCCGACCCCGAGTCGCAACCCCTTCTCGATAGCACCCTCGAATCCCTCGGCCTCGAGCAGACCCCTGATCTGTACGCTTCTGCCGAGGCAAATTCTTCTGAGCCTGCTGGCGAACCCGCCGCAGAATCCACGTCTGCCGAAGGCCCACCGGCTGAATCGGAAATCCCCGCACCCGATCCCGAAGCCGAAGCCAAGCGCCAGGCCCGCCAGCGTGACCGCGAAATCAAAGCCATCCTGCGCAAGATCCTCGACGAACTCATCGCCGACTACGCCACCGATGGACGCGGCGTAGAAATTCGCGAAATCGCCGGCGGCTATCGCATGGCCACCAAGCCCGAGTGCCACGACGCTGTCCGCCTCTTCATCAAGAGCCTCAAGCCGCCCATGAAGCTCTCCCTTCCCGCGCTCGAAACCCTTGCCGTCATTGCTTACAAGCAGCCCGTCACTGCGCCAGAGGTCAACGAAATCCGCGGCGTCGATTCCTCCGGTGTCTTCGGCTTGCTTCTCAGCCGCAAGCTCATCACCACCGCCGGCCGCAAACAAGTCATTGGCCGTCCGATCCTCTACAAAACCACCAAGGAATTTCTCCTCCGCTTCGGTCTTAAGGACGTCACCGAACTTCCCTCCATGGAAGAATTCGAAAAAATCGCTGCCGTCGAATTGAGCGAATCCGGCGACGAATCTGAAGACGTTGGTGGGCCCGGTCCAGAAGGTGGTCCCGAACTCGACGAAAACGCATCCGAAGAAGAAGGCACTCCTACCGGCGAATTGGCCAGCGCACAACCGTCCGAACCGCCCGCCGAGCCCGCTTCCGTCGGCTCGCAGGCAGAAACCGAGCACTCACCCCATGACTGACGAACACCAGGCCGACGGCCCAGAGCAAGATATTCCCTCCGCAGCGCCTGAAATTGTTCAAGAAGAAGCCGCCGCAGCCGAGCCTTCCATTCCGCAATCGCAAGACGTTCCCGATATCATCGGCGAAACCGCCTACGTTCCCGCTGCGCCCGAAGAAAGTCAAGAGCTCGACGAAGACCGTCCCGCGCCGCGCCTCGAACGGCTTCAGAAAATCCTCGCTCAGGCCGGTGTCGCCAGCCGCCGCCATGCCGAAGAACTCATCACCGGCGGGCGCGTTCAGGTCAACGGACAGATCGTTACCGTTCTCGGCACCAAGGCCGATCCTCAGCGCGACCACATCCGCGTCGACGGCAAACTTCTTCATGGCGCCGAACGTCTTCGCTATTTCCTTCTCAATAAGCCCAAGGGCTTTGTCACCACGGTGAGCGATCCCGAAGGACGCCCCACGGTCATGCAGTTCTTCGCCAAGGCTGGTGAGCGCCTCTATCCCGTCGGGCGCCTCGACTACATGAGCGAGGGCCTGCTTCTCGTTACCAACGACGGCGAGCTCGCCAACAGCCTCACGCGCGCCGCTTCCGGTGTCGAAAAGACTTACATGGTCAAAGTTGCCGGCCAGCCCACTGAAGACATGATTGAGCGTCTTCGCACCGGCGTTGCCATCGAACGCGGCAAGCTCGGTGAAGGGAAGGTTCGCACCGCGCCTGCCCGCATTCGCCAGATCCGTCCCGGCGATAATCCCTGGTTCGAAGTCGTTCTCATCGAAGGGCGCAATCGCGAACTGCGCAAGATGTTCGAAGAGATTGGCCACCACGTCGAAAAGATTCGACGCGTTGGTTATGGCCCGCTCGTTCTCGACGTCGAGCCCGGCAAATTTCGCGAGCTCGCCACCGAAGAAGTCGAGGCCTTACGCCTCACCGCCGCCGGCAAGTTCAAGCCCCGGCGCATCAAGACCAACTACATGCTGCCCAAAGAAGCTGGCAAGTCCACTGAGCAGCGCATGGCCAAAGAAACAGCGCGCCGCGAGAATAAGTTCGGACGCCCGCTTTCCCGCGACAATCGCCGCGAAACACCCACCTTCCGTCCGCGCGAGGCAAGCGCCGAACGTCCCACTGATCGTCGCCCGCCGGCTCGCGACAACGCGCGCCCCGCCTTCGGCAAAACCACCCCGCGTTTCTCCCCAAAGCCCGCATTCGGGGAAAGGCCTCCACGCGCCGCGGGTATCGGAACGGAGCGTCCGTCGCAGGACTTCAAAAAGCGCCCGCCGTTTCGCAGTGATCGACCTGCGTTCGGAACCAAGCCGCGCTTCGACAGCCGTCCCCCACGCGCCGATGCAAAATTCGGCAGCAGCCGCCCAGCTCCCGGAGCCAAACCCGCGTTCGGCGACAGACCCCCGCGCGCCGCTGCTCCAAGAACCGAACGTCCCGCGCGCGACTTCAAGAAGCGGCCGCCCTTCCGCAGCGACCGTCCGAATACCGCAGAGACGCCCCGCTTCGATCGCCGCCCGCCGCGCGACAACGCTGCGTTGCGCAGCCAAAAGCCAATCGGCAAGCCGCTCCGCCCGCGCCCCGATCGCCCAGCGCCAGATCGCGCTCCCGGCCGTACTCCGACCGACTTCGATAGTCCGAAGACCCCGCGTCCGCGCCTCGA
>DATHMP010000073.1:0-18848 GCA_035487015.1 Occallatibacter sp.
ACCTGCACCATAAATCCGTTCGGCTCGGCATCAGCAGCCAAAGGAACAGCTTCGGGAGCAGGCGCGCCCGTTGCAGGCAGCGCTTGATGGACGACAACCTGATTTGGCGGCGTATCCGGCAAAGTAGCCGGTGCGGAAGCAGGGGCAGGCGCATGGGAAGCCTGCGTGTGCTCCGGCGGAGGCGCATCGTTCTCATCCGGCTGGGTTGGAGTCGCGTCTACGGGGGCCGGTTCGGTTGCCGGTGTGGAGCTGGTTGCCGCGGGCTTGGATAGAGTGCTGTCCGGCTGCGCAGCCGACGCCGGTCCCGGCGTAATTTGCAGGGCTGCGGTTGCGCGCGCGCCGCTGCTTCGGCCCGTGGTGTATCCCAGACCAAAGCAAAGCGCGCACAGCAACAATAAGCCCCCGGCAATTCCAAAAATCATGGCCGGCCCAAGCGTAATTTCCTTGTCTTGCCGGAGCTCGTCCTCTTCGAAATCCTCGTCGCGCATGATTCTGGGCATTCTTTTCGTTCTCTCGAGATGGAATTACTTCGGGTCGATCACCGGCGCGATGGCGGGGCTCAACTTATTCAGCAGCGTGAGAAACTCAACGGGCAGAGGAAAAACGATGGTGGTGTTTTTCTCTACGCCGATCTCGGTGAGCGTCTGCAGATAGCGCAATTGCAGCGTGAGAGGCTGAGTGGCCAGCAAGGCTGCCGCGTCCACAAGCTTTTGCGCGGCGTTGAATTCGCCTTCTGCGTGGATAATCTTCGATCGCTTTTCGCGCTCCGCTTCGGCTTGCTTGGCCATGGCGCGCAGCATCTGCTCCGGCAGATCCACCTGCTTGACTTCGACGGAGATCACCTTGACGCCAAACGGTTCGGTTCGCTGGTCGATGATCGATTGAATGCGCAGGTTCAGCTTGTCGCGATGGCTGAGCAATTCATCGAGTTCCACTTCGCCCAGCACCGAACGGAGAGTAGTCTGCGCAAACTGCGAAGTCTGATAGACGTAGTTGGAAACCTTGATCGCGGCGCTGTTTGGATCCACGACATAGAGGGTGACCACCGCGTTGACTTTGATGGTGACGTTATCGCGCGTGATCACGTCCTGGGGCGGAACTTCGAGGACTTCCTGGCGCAGCGAAATGCGAACCATCTGGTCGAGCGGCCGAAAGACGAAGATAACGCCGGGACCCTTGGGCGGAGTCTGAGCGCGGCCGAGACGGAAGATGACGGCCCGTTCGTAGTCGCGCAGGATCTTGATGGAGTTCAGAACATAGAGAATCACAATGGCAACGACGACAAGAACTGGAATCGATACATCGAACATGAAATAGCCTCACTCAGCAGGGATTGTACTCCTGCGATGCATGCGCCCCTGCTATGCAGCGTGCGTCGTAGTTTCTGAAACGGTGGGCGCATCGGCGGGCACCACGTGCAGCAGATACTGCTCGTGGCCCACAACGCGCACCCGCGCTCCGGTCTGTACCGGCTCATTGGCGACTGCTCGCCAGATCTCGCCTTCCACCAGGACGTGGCCTTCAGGCGCGAGGGGTTCCATGGCGGACGCGGAGCTGCCTACCAGCGCATCGACACCGAGGCGCGCCTTCCTTCGCCGCGCCCGCATCGCCAATCGGACAAGGAAAACCGTGATGGCGCCGAAGGCCGCGCTGACGCTGAAGGCGACCCAGGGGCTAATCGCCATCTCCGGCACCGGCGCGGCCACCAGCGTAAGCGTGCCAAACATCAGGCAAACGATGCCTGCGATGGCCAGCGCACCGTGGCCGCCAAATTTTGCCTCAAGCACGATCAACACCAACGCGGCCACCAGGAGAAGCACGGCCGTATAGCGAATGGGTAAGAGATTAAGCCCGAAGATGGCCAGCAGAACCATGAGCGTGCCCAGGGCTCCAGGGACGATGGTTCCGGGTGTGTTGAACTCGAGATAGATGAGCAGCGCGCCGCCGACCAGCAGCAGCAGCGCGACGTTCGGATTCACCAGCCAACCCAGCAATTCTTCTCGCAGCGAGGGACGCAGCGTCACAATCCGTGCTCCGGCCAAATGCAGGGTCAGCTTGGTTCCGTCGAATCGCGTAATGGTGCGGCCGTCCAGCGAGGCCAAAAGCTGGGCATCGCTGGTAGCCGTCAGGTCGATCAAATGCTGCGCCAGCGCTTCTTCGGCTGTATAGGAGTGCGAAGAAGCCACCGCGGCGATTGCCGCATCGGAGTTGCGGTTGCGCCGCGTCACATAGGAGCGCAGAAATGCTTCGGCGTCGTTCTCCACTTTCAGCATTTCGGTTTCGTCGGGCTTGCCGCCTTCAAACACGACATGCGCCGCACCAGCTTCAGTACCGGGGGCCATGGCCGCCACATCCGCGGCTTCAAGGAGGAAAAATCCCGCCGAGCCGGCACGCGCTCCCGAAGG
Source organism: Occallatibacter sp. (assembly GCA_035487015.1). Taxonomy (GTDB): domain Bacteria; phylum Acidobacteriota; class Terriglobia; order Terriglobales; family Acidobacteriaceae; genus Telmatobacter. The sequence continues at coordinate 2,406 of DATHMP010000073.1, forward strand.
TGCTACGTAAATGATGACGGGTACGTGCGACGCAAGAATGGCTCCGGCCATGCCGCGCATCGAGTCCACCAGCCCGCCGGGTGTATCCATCTCCACCAGCAATGCTGCAGCTCCATCGGAGTTGGCTTGCGTAAGCGCGCGGTCGAGCAGTCCGGCGCTAACGGGCTGAATGGTTTCTTTCAACACAATTTTGTCGACCAGGGGCTGCTGAGCGCCTGCGACGGACGAACCAATCCCAACCAGAACTGCTGCACCCAAGAGAGCTGCGATTTGGAATTTGAACCTGCTCACGTGCTGAAGCATGGTGTGCTCCCCATTTCGACGGGTGGGCTACTGGCTCTTCCCCGCCTTCAACGCAATCTGCCGGGTTAAATCCTGCGACTCTTTGCTGCCGGGGTCAAGCTGTTGTGCCTGGCCCGCGTCTTTCCGCGCGTCGTCGAAATGCCCCGCCGCGAGATCGAGCCGTCCCAACACCAGATAAGCTTCGGCAGAGGGTTTCAGTTCCAGCGCAGTCTGTGCCTCTTTGCGAGCATCCACGGAGTCGCCACTGCGTTCGCGTACTTCGGCCAGGCCGGCATGCGCATCGGCCACGGAGCCATCCGCCGAGGCTGCCGCCTGGTAGAGCCGCTCTGCTTCCAGAAGCAGCCCGCGGTCCAGAAATTCTTTGGCCTGCGCCGCAAGCTTCAAGGCCCGATCGTGTGGCGTGAGCGCATCGAGCCGCGCGGCGGCCATCTGATCCATCATCACCGCAGCCTGCCGAAAGGCACGTGCATCGAAGGTACGCTCAATGCGTTCGAGCGGATCGGCCTTTGCCTCTTGTCCCGCTGCCGGATCTGCACCGCCGGAACTCGGAGCCGCCGAAGGCGACTTCCATTCCTTCTCCAGGTCTTGCGCTTCGCTGTCGTTGGGCCGGAGCTTCAGGCATTGGATCAGTTCTGCCAGAGCCTCCGCCGTTGCTCCGCGGCGCTTCAGGGTTACGGCAAGGTTGAAGTGGTAATCCGCCGCATTGGGGTCGGCGGTCTCTGCAGCGATGAACAGCGCGCTGGCATCGTGGCTCTGCCGGCTTTTGGCAACGCCTTCGTTGTTCAAAACTTCTGCCAGCGGAAGCACATTGGCAACCGCGGCAAACGCCTTCTCAGCCTCAGGATAATTTCCAGAAAACAGCAGCGACATGCCGCGATAGAATCCGGCCTCCAGAACATCCGGATCGTCGCGGCCCACCTTGGCAAAAGCCGCCGCTGCGTCGTCATACTGCTGGGTCGAATAGTCCTCGCGTCCCAAGGCGAACCAGGCCGCATCAAAGTTGGGATTGAGCTCGGCGGCCTTCTTCAAATGGCGTACGCGTTCGTCGTGATCGGGCTCGGCGATGCCGCGAATGTATTGTTCGAACGCATCGAGCCGGATGTCTTTGCCGGCGGCCACAAACGTTTCTTCTGCCACGCTGAATTTGGGATCGACCTCGCGCGTCAGCTTCCACGCGAGCGAATCGAACACCGCAATCATGTCGCGCATCTCGCCGCGCGCAGTGACCGGAGCGCTCATGTGCAGATGCGCCACGTCGACCACGCGAGCCTCGGCAACAATGCTGGAGCCGTCGGTGAGGTAGCTGCCCACAATGATCGAATCCGCATCCAGCGTCTGCGCCAGCTTCAATGAGCTCGCACGCGAAGGCTGAAATCCCTCTGGAAGTCCGAGGTGATCGAGCGCGTAGATGCGATCGGCTCGGTTCATGGGGGCAAAACCAGCGGAAGCTAAGCGGCTGTCGAGCAGCTCCGGTGCGGCTTCACGAATCCATTCGAGGTTCGGCTGCCCGCTGCGATTATCGAAGGGCAAAACCAGCAGGATGCGCCCGCCACCCGCGTTGGCGGCTTCTGTCGCAGAATCCGGGCCGGCCTGGGCCTGGATACGGACGGCAAAAGTGAGCGCCAGCGCGAGCCCCAAGGGCCGCAAACTCGATCGCCAAGTGGAAAGAAAAAGCATCACGTCATTGCTGATTATAGGTTGTTGGCCCTGCAGAAGGCGCATTGCCAGCGGAGTCAGGGCAGACGGATGGCGTGGAGTTCCGAAGGTTCCCGCAGCCCAACATTCAACTGCCGATTGAAGCGCAGAAGCGCAATCCACATTCCCGCCTCTTCCTTTTGCCAGACGACGGTTCCATGCAGGCGCAAAGCAATCGCTTCCGGCGGCAGATCGTGGTGCAGGCCAAAGTACTTTTCATCCAGCGCCTGGCTGCGCTTTCCCAGGCTCAGCAACGGCGACGGCGGATCGTACTTCGTCGAAAACACCAGCGCGGCGGAGTAGTTCCACGGCTGGGCGGCAGCCCTGTCAATTTGTCCGCTGGTAAAGTCGTCCACTGCGAACACCTGGCAGGACTCTTTCACATAGCCCAGCTCGGGTTTCGATAACTCGTCGGTCACCGGCCATGCCGACAATACGGACGCCCCGCGAAAATGTGCGTTGAGCTGCGCGATTCCCGCCTGGTCCATACGTATCAACCGCGCGTAGGCCAAATTATCTTCTGGCGCGAACCCGTAGGGCGGGTTGATGAACAGGCCCACAATAAAAGCAGCCGCCGAAAAAACCGTCAGTGCCTGCCAATAGGGCACGCGGCGATACAGCGTAGAAACCGCTACCAGCAGCACCAGCGGATACATGGGCAGCAGATAACGCGTAAGCAGGGCTCCGCCCAGCACGCTGAACAAAACGGCATTGGCAAGGACCACAACGAGAATGCGCCAGAGGGTCGTTTCGCTGATAGAAGCACGGTGGTGCCCTTCGGCGTCTTGCCGCGGCTGCAGCATCAGCGCCGCCATCATCAACAGCATGGGTACAAAAAGGTTCATATGCGCCGTCAAATGCAGAACCCGGTGCCCGAAAGCCGCCAGGATCCGCACCGGCGTCATGTTGGCCTCGGCGTTGTATCGGAGAAACTCAGGATTGCCAAAGACAAAGCCGGTCTTTGCGTAGTGCCATGCATACCAGCCGCACAGTGGCAACGCGCTCAGCGCCAGCCAACCGGCTTCGCGAACCCAGCGCAGACGCGCGGGTCCCACTGCGCGAATTGCCGCGACAACCGCCATCGCAACCAGAGTCAGGGGCACGGCAATCGCGGTTTCTTTCGAAAGCGCCGCGGCCATGAACCACAGCATCGCTGTCTTAGGCCGGCGATCGCGATCGGGCAGCGTGTAGACCAAGCCCCACAATGTGCAGGCTGCCGCGAAAATATCGGCGTGAGCCAGTGTGCTTTGCGCAAACCATATGGGATAAAGACCGGTGAGCACCACGGTCCAGAAGGCGACCAGTGCAGAACCCGCTGCCCGCAGCGCCAGGCGCCACACCGCCAGCAGGCCCAGAGATGCAACGATCAGAACGGCTTCGCGCGTTACCTCGGGGAAGAATCCCGACGCTTTCCACCACAACGCCAGATAGATGCTCGGCAGCGGCGGATGCGCATTGCTGACCGTGGTAACAGGAATCAGCGAGCCGGTACGAAAGAAATCCCACGCCGCCGGAATGTAGTAGCCTGCTTCATCCCAGTAGTACGGCAAACGCAGCAGCGAAATATGCGATGCATAGAGCGCCGCGAAGATCACCGGGAAAATCATCCAGGTGGGGAATGGCGCGTCCATCCGCGGCTTGAGAAGCTGGCTCCAGCGCTGGCGGTTGTTCATGGACTCGGACAAAGATTTAATTTACCGGCCCCTGAGGAAACGGCTGTCCCTGCGGTTCCAGGTTCAGCGTGCCAAACGCCTGTTCATACTGCGCGAGATTCTGCCCCAGCACGTTCCACAGGGCCTTTGCCTGTTGCGGGCTCAGGAAGATGCCCTGATGGTTCCGGATTGTGACCTGTTCAGGGCTTTCGCTCGACGCCAGTCCAAAGACCAGCTGGAAGTCCCAAACGCTTACGCGCACCTGCACGCTATTGGCATAGGTCTCGCGGTAATCCGGGGTCTGGGCAAGGTTCAAATGGGGCTGCTGCTGTTGTGTCGGACTCATAGTTCCACCAGATTACTCTGAGCGGGCGCACTCCCGCGATGCGCCCTTAAGAACCCTCGTCGAACTCTACACGCCGGCACGAGTAATCATGAACCCGCTCATAGACAACGCCGGCAGACAAGGAAGAGGATGCCGGCCCGAAGGAAGTCTGGTGGAATCGTGCCTGGCAGGCCCGACGGTACGCCTACCTCGGCTTCGGTAGACCGAGCGCCAGGAAAATAAGAGCGTGCTGACGCGCCGCGCAACTGCGACACCGGACGGGAAATTGAAGCAGGAACAAACGCGAAATGTCCGCCCTGCGAAAGCGTGATCGATTCAGGCGAGAGGAACCGCACCGTCGACATTGAAGTGTCATGAGCAAAGGGTTGCCAGCGGCATTACTACACTGGACGGTTTGCGCCGCACAATTGTTGCGAGCGTATCGACTCTGCTGTGCGCCACGCGGCGAACCCGCCCTCTCTCCGCTCCTGCGAAACCTTCAACTTGCTTACTCCCAGGTGGTCCGAGAGAAGCAATTGAGCGGCCGCATAATTACTCGTTCTCGCCTTGCCATAAGTGCATACAGGAGCGTTCCATCATGGTAACCGGCAGCTGGAGACAAAGCCGGACCTCGCTCGTCCGACTCGTCAAATCTTTATGAATTTTGGTGCGGAAGGCGGGACTTGAACCCGCAAGCCTTGCGGCGCTAGCTCCTAAGGCTAGTGTGTTTGCCATTTCACCACTTCCGCACGGGGGTTTGCTCACAGGGCCAATCGCCGGAGCAATGCCGGGAGCGCCGTGGCAAGCGCTCACCTGTTTCAAGTGTACGGGCAGCCCGAGTGCGAAGCAATATCCTCGGAGATTGCCGCGTTAGCCCTCCATCGGAGCGTCGGCCAGTTGGGCCGCGCACGCTGCGATGGCTGTCTGCGAGACACCGTCGACGCCTTCGTCCAAGCGGGCCCATTGCAGGGCAAAATTCCCCAGCGTCGAGCTCTCCACCGAGCAGCGTTCCACCGGAATCCCGGTCGCCTTTGCCGTGAGGCTGTTGAGCAGCTCGTTGCGATTACCGCCCCCCACCACGCAGATGCGCTCTGGGCGTTGGCCCGCGATCTCTTCGATCTCCTTGATGACGACTGCATATCTTTTGGCCAGCGAATGAAAAATGAGGCTGGCATAGTGCGGAGCCGCCGCGCATCCTGACGGCAGCAATGCCAGCCCTTGCCGCGCGCGTTGCAGGTTGATGCGCGTGGGCATGTCGCCGGGGCTGACGAACATGGGATCGTCCAAGTCAAGGACGCCGTCCGGAGGCGGCACTTTCCCGGCCTCGGCCACCAGGTTTTCAATCTCCCATCCCTGCTCCTGGTCCCAGGTGTGCATGCATTGGCGCAGCAGCCACATGCCCACCAGCCCGCGATGGAACAGCGCGCCACCACCGGCTGCGCCAAGATTCGTGAATCCGTCGGTGCAGGCGCGTTCGGTCCTGTGGCTTTCGGGCAGAAGCATACCCACCAGCGACCAAGTACCGGAACTGATGTATGCCCATGCGCCGCTCCTGGCCGGAATGCCCGCGATTGCCGAAGCCGTATCGTGGCATGCGGGAGCAATCAACTGCGTTGCTGCAAATTGGGGCAGCTTACTCAGCGTGCCGCGGACTGTTCCCAGCAGCGTTCCGGGCGCAACAACCTTTGGCGCAGCATCGCGGTTGAGGCCCAACTTGCTGAAAAGCTCTTCGGACCACTGTCGCGTCTCGGGATCGATGAGCCCCGTGTGCGTCGCGTTGGTCAGCTCCGCCACGCGCGGCGCACCCAGCCAGTGCAGGATGTACTCGGGTAAATTGGCCCACGGAGCGGCCGGCAGATCGGCCAGCTTGTCTGCGTAGAGCTGATAGATGCTATTGATCGGCTGAATCTGCACGCCCGTCTTGGCATACAGCGCTTCAGGCTTGATGACCCGATGCAGCGCGCTCATGGCCCGCGCATTCCGTGGATTGCGGTAGCAGAAGGGCTGGGCAAGCGGCTTGCCCGCTTCAGAGAGGCGGACATAGTCGACCGCCCATCCTGTCACGCCGATTGCATCAACCCCGCCTGGAGCCAGGTCGGCACAGCGATGCAGACCGCGTTCCAGTTCGCGGCAAATTCGCTTCAGATCCCAGTGCAGCGCATCGCCATCGGCTACCGGCCCATTCCCGAAGCGATGCACCATGCGAATCGCAGGCATATCTCCATGCCAGTGCAGCAGCGAGACACGGCAACTCTCTGCTCCCAGATCGATGGAAACAAGCACGGGATGCGTCTTCATCGTGCAACAGACCTCGACCGCGCGCAGGCGGCGCTCTTGCTGATTTGGCAACCCATTGTTGCACGGGTTAAACCAATAGGGCAATCATTACAATACGAAAACCGGTATACGATGCGGCGTCTCAGCCGTGACCAAATCCGGGGCGAAAATCGGAGACAAGTTAACCTCGCGTCCTTTCCGCCAATTCATACGCCCGTGCGCAGTTTTCACCCAGCACGCCGTCGCGTTCGCTGGCTGATAGTCCACCAATAAAGTCCTTCACAAGCGACATTGCCATGCCGTAGTCGGCGCTCACCGTGCACACCGGCCAATCCGAACCAATCATCAGTCGATCCGGACCAAACGTTTCGAGCACAGTTTCGAGATATGGCTTGAAGTCTACCGGCTTCCACTTTTGCCAGTGCGCCTCGGTCACCATGCCGGAAAGTTTGCAGGCAACATGCGGGGCCTTGGCCAATTCCCGGATGTCGCGCGCCCAAGGCTCCAGCACGCCGTCGGCGATTCGCGGTTTGGCAATGTGGTCCAACACAAACCGCTGTTGCGGAAACTCGCTGACCAGCTTCGCTGCCACGGGCAGGTGCTTCGGGTAAATCAGCAGATCGTAGGCCAGTCCGAACTGATGCAACAACCCAATGCCGCGGCGAAACGCAGGCCGCAGCATGAATTCATCATCGGGCTCGCCCTGCACTACATGGCGTACGCCGACCAGTTTCTTATTTTGCGCAAAATGCTCCAGTTGCTTACCGATCTCCGGTGAGCACAGATCCACCCAGCCAACCACTCCGTGGATGAAGTCGTTCTCCGCGGCTAAATCCAGTAGCCAACGCGTTTCCTCCAGGCTCTGTCGCGCCTGCACAACAATGGATCCGTCGAAACCATTCGTGGCAAGCAGCGGCTGCAGGTCGGCGGGCAAGAAATCCCGCTGCAGCGTCGCCATCGAATCGTCGATCCATTCGTATTCGGCCGCCGAGTACTTCCAGAAATGCTGATGGGCATCGAGTTTGGTCATGGGTATTGCAGAACCGCGTCTGTCCTCGAAAGGCATCCTATCTGACGCCGGTCAGCAGGTATAGTTTTCCTATGCGTCCCCGGAACCTTTGGCTTCCTTTCTCTCTGAGTCTTTGCCTCCTGCCTTGCGGCTTCGCCCAGAATTCCAAACCCGCTATCACGCTCGATGAGTTTCTAAACACGACCGACATCACCTCGGCTCGCCTCTCGCCCGATGGAACCGCCGCCATCATCGGTACGGAATCGCCCGATTGGAAGAACAGTGTATTCCGCTCCGATCTCTGGCTCTGGACAGCAGCCACGGGCCTGCAGCCGCTGACCCATTCCGGCAGCGAAGAAGATCCGCAGTGGTCCCCCGACGGAAAGTGGATTGCGTTCGCATCGGACCGCGCGTTGCCCAACGAAGACGCGTCTGCCGACGGCGATGCCGCGAACGACAACGCAAAGGCACGCCGCATCTGGCTCATTCGCGTGAGCGGCGGCGAGGCGCTGCCCCTCTATACCGAGAAGCTCGACGTGCACGCGTTTGCCTGGGCGCCGGAAGGCAAGGCCCTCTATTTCACTGCGACAGAGCCGCTGACGCATGAACAGCAGGACGCGCAAAAAGAAGAGTGGCAGGATGTGACGCGCTGGCGCGAGAAGGATCGCGGCGATCTGCTTCTCAAGCTCGATATTGACCCGGCCATCGAACGTGCGCTGGCCACTGCGCCGCCCGACAGCTCAGCCGCGGCGAAGACTGCGTCGGGCAAGACGGATTCCATTCCCTCGCCTACGTTGCCGCCCGGCGCAGTCACCGTGACAAAGTGCACTCTCGCCGTTGAAGATCTTGTGCCTTCGCCGGATGGAAAGACGCTCGCCTACATCACGGGGCCGATCCATCACCGCGAAGAGTCGCCGTCTGACTATGAGATCTTTACTGTTCCCGCCGCTGGTGGCGAGCCGCACCAGCTGACGCACAACCAGGCGCTCGAATCGTCTCTGCACTGGTCTCCCGATGGCCGGTGGCTCCACTTTGAAGTGCCTGCCGCAGCCGGCTCGCTCGACGGGGCTTACCACGATGTGCAGGGCCGGCTTTACCGCATGGAGATTGCCGGCGGAAAGATTGAGCGGCTGGGGGCATCGTTCGACGGATCCTTTGACCAGTACACGCTGCTGCCCGACGGACGCGAAATTGCCACCGCTGTCAAAGGCACGCAAACCCAGCTCTATCTCGTGGAAGGCGACAAGGCCACGCCTCTGCCGGGACGTCCCGGGACGTATGCTGGCCTCGAGTCATCGCGCTCTTCGAATGCAATCCTGATCCGCCACTCCACGGTCAGCGAGCCGCCGCAAGCTTACCTTGCGGCCGATCCTCTGCATCCCGATCGGTTGCAGCCCCTCACCCACTTCAACCCCATCTTTGCCGAGCGCGCGCAGCCGGAGTACGAGCCGTATTCGTGGAAGTCCGATGACGGCCGCACGGTCGAGGGCATGCTCATCTATCCGCCGGGAAAGAAAGACGCCAGGCATCTGCGCATGTTCACGCTGATTCACGGCGGCCCGGCCGATGCCGATGGCAACCGCTTTGGCGCCGACTGGTATGACTGGGCCACGCTCGCGGCCGCAAAAGGCTGGCTGGTCTTCCGCCCGAATTATCGCGGATCCACCGGCTATGGTGACGACTTCATGCTCGGCATCCAGCCCCATCTCGTTTCCGCGCCTGGTCGCGACATTCTTGCGGGCGTCGAATCACTCGTCAAGGACGGCCACGCCGACCCCGATCATCTTGCTATCGGCGGCTACAGCTATGGCGGCTACATGACCAACTGGCTCATCACGCAGTCCACGCGTTTCAAATCGGCTGTCACCGGCGCAGGCGCGGTGGAGCACGCCGCCAATTGGGGAAACGACGACGAGACTTTCGACGATGCCTGGTATCTGGGCGGACGCCCCTGGGAGAATCCCGGTCTCTACCAAAGCGAAGCCGCGCTTTTCCAGTTCGACAAGGTCAAAACGCCGACTCACCTGGTCCAGGGCGGCGCCGATATCCGCGTCAGTTATCTTGAGGGCGAAACCATGGAGCGCGCTCTGCAATCTCTGGGTATTCCGCACACATTCCTCGTCTTTCCCGGCGAGGGGCACGGCCTGGGCAAGAATCCATGGCACGGGTACATCAAGGTGCGCGAAGAGCTCAAGTGGCTTGAGAAATACGACAAACCCTGAGCGCGAATGCCTAAAGATTGTTGGCGACCAGGATTCCAGAAGCCGCTGGACCCCGGCGCGCATCTTTAAACTGTAGATAGCAATGAATCCGGTCGATCAGGCTCGCCAAACCGCGTTCCAGCAGACGCTGCTCAGCGCCCGGCGCACCATGCTGCTCAGCGAGATCCTCAAGCTCGCCGTCGACAGCTTTCGCGCGTCGAAACTGCGCTTTGCGCTGACAGCCCTGGGCATGGTGATCGGTACCGCCTCCGTGATCCTGGTCGTCACCATCGGCATGACCGGCAAGCAGTACATCCTCAACCTGATCCAGAAAATTGGTACCAACGAGGTTGAAGTTGAGTATGCCGGCGGCGGCGCGACCGGAGCCGACCAGGTTCTCTACAACGACTACCTCACGCGCGAGGATGAAAAGGCGGTCGTGGCCCAGGTGCCCAGCGTCCTCGAGTCCTCCCCGATTCTTGAGACGCATGACCGCATCAGCTTTGGCGGGGGCGTTGTCAAAGACACGCTCATCATGGGAGTCAGCCCCGAGTATCGCGACATCCGCAACCTCGTCGTTCTTGCGGGACGATTTTTCGATAATGAAGACGAGACTGCGCATCTCAATTGCGCCGACGTCACCGTTCCCTTTGCGCGCCAGATGTTCGGCAGCTCCGATGCGGCCATTGGCCGGACTTTTTCCATCCAGGGAATTCCCTTCACCATCATCGGCACATTTAAAGAAAGCGTGGACACGTTCGGTCAGTCGGAAATTACCGACAACACCATTCTGATCCCTTACTCGGTCGCGCGCTATTTCACCGGCACCGACAGTGTGAAGACCCTCTACTTCTCCATCCGAACCATGACCGAAGTGCAGGACGCCACCCGCGAAATCACGCGCGTGATCAGTTCCCGACACAAGCCGAATTCGGTCTACAAGGCGCAAAATCTTGCCGAACTGCTCACCACCGCGGCAACCATTGCCAACGCACTCACGGTCATCCTGGTGCTCGTAGCCACGGTTACACTTGCGGTTGGCGGCGTGGGCATTATGAACATCATGCTGGCCACGGTGCGCTCGCGCATCCGCGAAATCGGGATTCGCAAGGCGCTCGGCGCCACGTATCGGGAGATCAAGCTGCAATTTCTGGCCGAGGCCATCATCATCTCGCTTTCCGGAGGTCTGGCCGGCGTACTTCTGGGATTAACCGTTCCCCTGTCCATCCGCCTATTCACCGATTACGCGCTGCCGTTCTCGTGGCTGTCGATCGGGATTGCGCTCGCGGCCGCTACACTGGTGGGCGTTGTCTTCGGTACTGTTCCAGCCACACGCGCCGCACAACTGGATCCGGTGGAGGCGCTGAAATATGAGTGAGCAAGAAACGCCAACGCACAAGCCCGAGAATCCGAGATCAAGCGAGCTTTCGAATGGCCCGAGCCTCGCGCTGATCTATGGCCTGTTGGGGCTTATGTTCCTGGCGGCGATGGCGATCGCGGGATTTATTGTGCTCCCCTTCTATCATCGACATTGAAACGCTGCTCCCCAAAGGAGATCCCCCTTGCCCACCCAAGCAGAGAAAGCCCAGACCTTTCGCGACCTGCATTACGCCTCTGAAGTTCTCGTCATCGGCAATCCCTGGGATGCCGGAACGGCGCGCATTCTCACAAGCCTCGGCTTCACCGCGCTTTCCACAACCAGCGCAGGACTCGCTTTCGCTCTCGGCAAGCGCGATGGCACGGCCAGCGTTACGCGGGACCAGGCACTGGCCAACGCCAGGGCAATTGTCGACGCAACCCCGCTGCCCGTTGCGGCGGATCTCGAAAACGGCTACGGCGACGGGCCAGAAGCCGCTGCCGAGACCATCCGCCTCGCGGCAGAAATCGGCCTCGTGGGTGGATCGATTGAAGACTCAAGCAGCGATCCGGCGCATCGCATCTACGATCTGCAACACGCAGCGGAACGGATTGCTGCGGCAGCCGCCGTGGTCCGCACGCTGCCCTTCCCCTTCATGCTCGTCGGGCGCGCGGAAAATTACCTTCACGACCGCCCCGATCTCGATGACACCATTCGCCGCCTGCAGGCGTACGAAGCCGCAGGCGCTGAAGTGCTCTACGCGCCGGGCATCACCGGTCCCGAAGACATTCGCACGGTCTGTGCATCGGTCAAGAAGCCTGTGAATGTGCTGATGGGTCTGAAAGGCGCGCATCGCCTCTCAGTAAAAGAACTGGGCGATCTCGGCGTGCGACGCATCAGCGTTGGCTCGGGATTTGCGAGGGCTGCCGTGACAGCCTTTTATCATGCAGCGCGCGAAGTGCGTGAAGAGGGCACGTTTGGCTTCGCTGACGAAGCCTTCTACATGTCGGAACTGACCAAGATGTTCGATTAATCGAAACGGACAATGGCGGCCGGCGGCATATCAGGCCATGTTTGGAGCTGCTGAGAGATCGCGGCGCCGGCAAATTGAGAAGGAGATGCGATGAAGTCTCTTGATCCTCAAAGGGTACGCATCGTTCTGTATTGTTTTCTTGCAGCACTGTCTGTGGCTGGGATGCTCGTGGCAACTCACAAGAAGGCTAACCTCGGCGTTGTGTCGCTATGCGCCCTGGGGGCGGTTGTCTTTTTACTTGCAGGGCTCCGCGCTGCCTATCATCTGACTTCCAATTCAAACTGAGACATCACCTGTCTTCTCAAGCAGCAGCCCCTTGTGCGCGAGGCTCCATCGCTTCAGAGCCATGTAGACATCGCCCAGATCCTTCGCATGCTCCGTCTGGCGGTATTCCGTGCGCGGCGGGACCTCTGCGTAGACGGTGCGCTCCACAAGACCTGCCTTCTCGAGTTCTCGGAGTTGCAGAGTCAGCGTCCGCTGCGTGACGCCGGGCAATTTCCGCTGCAATTCCCCAAAGCGGCATACCCCGGCTACGCCCAGATGCCACAGGATCAGGACCTTCCACTTACCACCGAGCAGATCCATCGTCCGCTCAACCAGGCGCGCATCTGCATCTGAGGGAATTTCCATCGGTTACTCCGTATCCATCCTGATACTAAAGGCAGAAAATGTGCGTACTTGCGCGAAGTGCATTCTCTCGAGAACATGATCAACAACGACGATGGGAATTGTTATCGTCGAACCCAATCGTGCAAAGAGGACTTGGCTTGCCCAGACGCCTGCTCTATTGGACGTTTACAACTTTGCTGGTCGCCTGGCTGCTGCTGGGTGGAACCCTGGACCTGATGCGCGCGCCGGCAGTCGTCGCCATCCTGCAGACACTGCACTATCCTTTGTATCTCTCATCGATTCTCGGAACCGCCAAGTTGCTTGGCGTCGCTGCGCTTCTGTATCCGGGGGCGCGCCTGCTTCGCGAGTGGGCCTACGCGGGCATCGCGTTCGATGCACTGGGCGCAATTTTCTCGCATCTTGCAGTAAAAGACACCGTAATTGCAACGACGGCGCCCATCGTCTTTCTTGCTTTTGCCGTAGGGAGTTACATCTGCCGGCCGCCCGGCTATCGGGTGGGCCCGTTGTCACGCCTCGATGAAGCCGCACCATGAATCCCGCCTCTGCCAGAGTGAATCAGGCCGAAGGCAGCGTTGCCCGCTCCACAACCAGCGCGGGAATTCCGTCTTCGATCGGATACACGCGGCCGCACGCCGTGCACGTCACATGGTCTGGGCCAAGATTCAATGCGCCATGACACGCTGGACAGGCCAAACCTGCGCCCCACTCCTTCAACATCTTCAAATTGTTCTCGCTTCGGTTGGCCGGCATGGCTCTGCTTACTGAATGGTCGCGTCGGGCTTGTCGGAGTCCGATTCCGGCTTGCGCGAGGGCCGGTTGGCAAACTCGCGCTCGATGCGCTCATTGGTGCCGGCTTTCGCAAACTCATAGGCCACGCGGATGCCGTTGAAGATGGCCACATCGTTCGACGAGCCATGCCCGATGATGCAGACACCGCGCACACCCAGCAGCGGCGCACCACCGTACTCGCGATAATCGAGGCGGCGGCGGAAATCGTTAAATGCGCGCCGCGACAGCAACGCGCCCACCTGCGCCGTCACCGTCTGCGTGAGGGATTCGCGGAGCACATCGCGCACAAAGCGTCCTACGCCTTCGCTGGTCTTGAGGGCCACGTTGCCTACAAAGCCGTCACACACAATCACGTCGGCGATGCCGCTGAAGATGTCGCGGCCTTCCACGTTGCCGATAAAGTTGATGGGCAGCGCTTTCAGCAAGGGTTGCGCTTCGCGCGTCAGTTCGTTGCCCTTGGTTTCTTCTTCGCCGATCGAAAGCAGGCCCACGCGCGGACGATGAATCTTCAACACGCTGCGGGCATACATCTCGCCCATCACGGCAAATTGTTCGAGGTTGTGCGCTTTGCAATCCACGTTCGCGCCCACGTCGAGCAGCACGCAGGGATTGCCCTTGGCCGTCGGCATCGGCGTCGCCAGCGCAGGACGATCCACACCCGGCAGCGCGCCCAGCACCATCTTGGCCGTGGCCATGGCCGCGCCTGTGTTGCCCGCGGTCACAAAGCCGGCTGTCTTGTGTTCGCGCACCAGCTTCAGACCGACGCGCATCGAGCTGTCTTTCTTGGTGCGGACAGCGTGCGCCGCCTTCTCCTCCATGCCGATGCGTTCTGAGGCATGGTGGATGACGATGGGCAGATCTTCGTTTTCAAGGTGCTCGTCGAGAAGGTCGCGCAACTCTGCCTCGGGGCCAACGAGGTGGACCCGTACAGGAAGCGATTTGCAGGCGAGTATAGCTCCGCGTATCTCCGGTTCCGGAGCTTTGTCAGAGCCGACAGCGTCCAGCGCGATGTCGATGAGCATGGGGGCTCAGTCTACTTGGCGACTTCTTTCGTGTCCAGCACGGCGCGGCCCTTGTACTCACCGCACTTGGCGCAGGCGCGATGGGGGAGCTTCTTTTCGTGACACGTGGGGCACTCGGAGAGGCCCGTCGCAGTCAAAAAGTCGTGGGCACGGCGGTTGGCAGTACGGCGCGTGGAATGGCGCCTTTTCGGATTCGGCATGATGCAATTCCTTTCGGTGAACTTGGTCCGCCTGGGCCTGAACGCCTGAGCTTGAAACCGCAGCATTCTTTTTCGGCCACGCGGCTCGAACAAGACACCCTGAATCTTTGGGGTCGTAAATCTAGGACTTTATCTGGCTGCGGAGCCCCGAAAGTGCCTCCCAGCGGGGGTCTGCCGGACCCTCTTCGCAGGAACACGCTTCCAGGTTGCGATTCTTGCCGCAGCGTGGGCAAAGTCCTTTGCAGTCAGGCTTGCACAGCGTCCTGACCGGCAGGGACAAAAGCACCTGCTCCCGCAGCACATCCTCAAGCAGAAGACTGTCTCCTTGATAATAACCGATTTCGGTCTCAGGCGCAGAGATGGACCGCTCGGTGGCTCCCCCATCCACTCCGATCGGCCTGAAGATGAGGTCAAATTCCGCAGAAAGAGGCAGTTGCACCGGTTCAACACACCGCGCACAGGGCACAGCGAAGGTGCCTGTAAAGCTCCCTTTCAGGCGGATATCGGCCACGATATCTTTGGGACCGCGGTGCTCGTGGATCACCTCGGCGCGGCCCGCAGTGGCCAGTGGCCCATCCTGCTCCGCTTCCACGCCAAAATCGACTGAGCCGGGCTTGAGCTGGAGGTCGAACTCGATGGGCTCTTTCTCGAGATCGCTGACCTTGAATTCCATAGTTTTCAGCCTACGGCGCAGCGCACGGCGCGTCAATCCGGAGATGTTGCGCAGGCCACAAGAGCCGCGATCCGCACCACCCGGTCCGCACTGAAAATGCAATCCCGGTACAATGGACTTGTGAGTAAAGTTCCCCAGCCCACGGCGCCGACCGTGGGATTTGTTTCGTTAGGCTGCCCCAAAAACCTGGTCGACAGCGAGGTCATGATGGGCCTGCTCGACCGCGCCGGCGCGCGCCTGACCTCTCGCCCCGAAGAGGCCGAGATCCTCGTCGTCAACACCTGCAGCTTCATCGACACTGCCAAGCAGGAATCCGTCGACACCATTCTCGAAATGGCGCGCCTTAAGACCGAAGGCCGCGCCACCAAGCTCATCGTTGCCGGATGCCTCGTGGAGCGCTACCGCGACGAAATCAAGAAGAACATCCCTGAGGTCGACGCAGTCGTCGGCACGGGCGAACTCGAATCCATCCTTGCCGCCGCCGGCATTGCGCCGCCAGCCCTCGCTGCTCCTTCGCTGTTCAATATTCTTGCCGGCAACGCGCAAGCTGAAGTTCGCGCGGGTCGCGAATCCGGCGCAGGCACACACAAAATTGAATACAGACCGGAAGGCGATCACCGCGAACAGCAGGGCCGCTTCCGCCGCGACGACTGGCAGGGCGCCGCGCACATGCTGCCGACGTATCTCTACAACGAAGACACTCCGCGCCTGCTGTCGACTGGCCGCACCTCGGCCTACATCAAGATTGCCGAAGGCTGCGACCACCCGTGCACGTTCTGCGTCATTCCCAATCTGCGCGGCAAATTCCGCTCGCGCCGTTTCGAGTCGGTCGTTTCTGAAGCGCAGCGGCTTGTCGCCAGCGGTGTGCAAGAGATCACGCTGATCGGCCAGGACACCACCTGCTACGGTGAAGACCTCGGCCTCAAGGACGGCCTCGCCACACTGCTCAACACGCTCGCGCAGATCGACGGCCTTCGCTGGCTGCGTTTTCTCTACGCCTATCCCAATCGCCTTACCGGCCGCCTGCTTGAAACCATCGCGCGCCACGACAACATCTGCAAATATCTCGACGTGCCCCTGCAACACGCGTCGCCCGACGTGCTCAAGCGAATGAAACGCGGAGCCGGCGCCGACATCTTTCTCAAGACTCTCGACAAGGTCCGCGCCGCCGTTCCCGGAATCGCACTCCGCACTTCGTTCATCGTCGGATTCCCCGGCGAGTCCTCCTCTGACATTGAGATTCTGGAGGAGTTTATTGGGCACGCCAAGTTCGACTG
>DATHMP010000074.1:0-128812 GCA_035487015.1 Occallatibacter sp.
ACCCAGAGGGCGGCGAGCCCGAGAGCGAGAAAAGCCGCTGATTTTGAGGGCAAGGATTGGTCGCGCTCACCCCAGGCAATCAGCGCATCCGGCTTGACGCCGAGACGCACCTGTTCGCCGGCGGTGAAGAGTTTCTCGCGAAAGGCAACTCGACCCTGAAGATCGCGAGCGGCGGTTTGGCGGGAGAGAATTTCGGCGGGTGGAACGGGTGCAAGCAGCCAGCGTGCGAGAGTTTCTTCGCCGGCGCGGGTGCGGACGATGCAAAGCAATTCGAAAAGAGAGCCGGCGCCGAAGACATCGATGTCACGGGCGTACGGATGGGATTCCTGCATGAAATGCTCGCCGGTCTCGCCGGTTCCGGCCCAACGATTTTCGAGGCGCGCGAGTCCTCGTTGGTAGTAAGCGATGAGGGCGTTGAGGGCGCGGATGCGCAGAAGCACTCGCTCATGCCAGACCGCGAAGAACGGAAAAATGGCAACGATGGCGAGCAGGATGCGCAGTCCCTGCAAGGTGTGAACATAGCGGACGAGAAAAACGAGTGCGAGGAGTCCGAGGGCAACCTTGGTGTAGCCGAGGAGCCTGTCTCGCCGACTTTGCTCGGCAAGGAGAGCCTGGTTCTGATGAAGCAAGTCAGCGTAGGTTGCGTGCGGGGTAGAAATGCCGGAACCTCCAATTCGTACAGGACAGCCTGTGTGCCGGGAGCGGCAGCGAAAGTCCATGATACGCGGCAGCGCGTGGGCTGGGTTTGCAAAGCTAAAGGCTAACTCATTCGAATGATTCAGGTTGGGGCGGAAGATAGCGCCAGCCGAAGAAAGTTGGAAGATTTTGCTTGACTGTACTAGAAAACTAGTACACTATCTTTTCGATGACGCTAGTGAAACAAACCGAATCGAAGGGATTTGCCTTCAGGCTGGATGAGCACAGCGGGGTACCGGTGTATCGGCAGCTGATCGACCAGGTGCAGGCGGCGATCGCGATTGGGTCGCTTTATCCGGGTGAACAGGTGCCGACGGTGCGGCAAGTGGCAGTGGAGTTGGCCATCAATCCAAACACTGTGCTGCGTGCTTATCGAGAGATGGAGATTCGAGGAATTCTCGATACGCAACAAGGGACAGGGACGTTTATTGCCGACCGGCAGCCGGCACCGAGCAAGGATGATCGCGCGCGCCAGTTGAATCAGCTGGCGGGAGAGTTTGTATCGCGCGCGGGGTCGGCCGGTTTGACGATTGGCGAGCTTATCGATGCGCTGCGTGCGCTTGAGCAAGAGGGAAGTCAGAGGAGGTAGTCATGTTTCAGCCCGTGGGATTGCGGCAGAATTTGCTGCAGTCGAGGAATGTAAGCGGTGTGGGCTTGCTGGTGTTCGTGATCTGCCTGGGCGCGGGGGCAGTGGCGGCAGGGGCGACCAGAATGCCTGCGTGTTTGATTGCGGGCGGAGTGGTGGGAATCTATTTTCTGCTTGCGATCAAGGTGGTGGACCAATGGGAGAAGGTGGCGGTGTTGCGCTTCGGCAAGTTTCGCGGACTGCGCGGACCGGGAGTGTTCCTGCTGATTCCCGTGATCGATACGCTGAGCAAATATGTGGACCAGCGCGTGCGCGTGACGACGGTGAGCGCCGAATCAACGTTGACGCGGGATACGGTTCCGGTGAATGTGGACGCGATTATCTTCTGGCTGGTGTGGAACGCGGAGAAGGCGATTCTCGAGGTCGAGGATTTTATGGAAGCGATCACGCAGGGGTCGCAGACGGCGCTGCGCGAGTCGATTGGGCGGCACCAGTTGGCGCAGATGATTACAGAGCGCGAGACGCTGGGGCGTGAGCTGCAGAAGATTCTGGACGAGAAGACGACGCCGTGGGGAATCACGGTGCAATCGGTGGAGATTCGCGATGTGCGGATTCCGCAGGCGCTTGAGAATGCGATGTCGCAACAGGCGCAGGCGGACCGGGAGCGGCAGGCGCGCGTGATTCTGGGCGACGCGGAGGTGCAGGTGTCGGAGCAGTTTGCGAAGGCGGCGCTGATGTATCGCGATAACCCGGTGGCGCTGCATCTGCGCGGCATGAACATGTTGTTTGAAGCGATGCGGGATAAAGGGTCGATGGTGGTTGTGCCGTCGTCGGCGATTGAGACGATGGGCCTGGGCGGAACGCTGGGGATTACCACGATGGCGCAGAAGTGAGTGACGGAAGGAGCGGAGATGAACCTCAGACTTTTCGTGTGGGGCATTGTCTGCGGATGTCTGTCTGGCTCCTGCATCTCGATGCATGGCCAGACAACGGCTGCATCTGAACCGCCGAGCCAGCGGACGGTCGCAGCGGCGATTCCGCGGATGCCGGATCCGTTGGGGCCTTATGGGATTGGCAGGGTGGGGTACGACTGGACGGACTCGACGCGTCCGGATCGGTTTGCGAGCAATCCGGCAGCGCATCGAGAACTGATGGTTTATTTCTGGTACCCGACCCGGGGCAAGGCCGATGGCGTGAAGGGCTCTTACCTACCGGGCGCAGCGGAAATGGATCGCGTGCCGGAGATTCAGCGTGAGATGCGCGGAGAGTTCGCAGGCAACTGGCCGCTGATTGTCGATGGCGAGATTTTTTCTCATGCTGTGGAGCATGCCGCTGTTACAAGGAAGCCCTCGAAACTTCCGATGATTCTGCTTTCGCACGGATCAGGCGGCACGGGCTTTGAGTACACTGCGCTGATTGAATACCTGGTGAGCCATGGATACGTTGTTGCTTCCATCGAGCACACTGAAACTGCAGCCGCAGTTTTGTTTCCGGATGGAAGGATCATTTCATTCCACAGGGATTCTGCACCGCCTGGACTTTCGCAGGAAGAACAATTCAAGCGGATGGTGCAGTCGGCAACTTTGGGGATTGAAGAGGGCGCAGGTGATGTTCGATTTGTGCTGAACCGGCTGACGGATCTGAGCCAGGGCGATGGGCGAGATTTTGTTCTGGCCGGAAGGCTCGATTTGACGCGGGTTGTGGCGATGGGGCATTCGGCCGGGGCGGAGTTTGCGGCGCGAGCCTGCGAACTGGATGCGCGATTCAAGGCGTGTATTGACCTGGATGGAGGGATGGTTCCGGTTGCGGCTCTTCCCGTGGCTCCGGACGGTGAAACGATGAAACAGCCGCTGCTCTTTCTGGAGGCCTACCATCCCGAGTCGAGAATGGGCGGAACCCACGAACAACACGTAGAGTACTTCAAGAAACGGGAAGAGCAACTCGAGAGCTGTCCGAAAGGAACGTACGCAGTTGTACTGCGATCGCCCGGGATCATGCATGGAAGCTTCAGCGACTATGCACTGTTGAGCGCGGCGGGCCGCAGCGAGGAAGTCGGCCAGGCCTTGCACAATCTGGACCAGGTTGAAGCGTTCACGAGCGCGTTTCTGGACCGGACTCTCAATCACGAAAAGGGCACGTTGCTTGCCGGCGGGATGGAATCGCATCCCGAGGCGGATGTCGTGGCTTACGGTCACTGAGAACTTCGTTCTTCGTTCAAGATTTGATGGAAACCCAGGGAGGAAAAACATGCGACATGGAATCTTAGTGATGGCAATGGGTGCGATGGCGCTGGCGTGCGGCGTGGCGGCGGAGCCGACGAATGCGAAACAGTGGGTTGGCGTGTGGCAGGGCGATCTCGAGGGCCAGCCTGGAGTGGTTGTGACGCTGGGCAGCGATGCCGGAGACATTGAGGGAACGATTGTTTTTAATGTGGTGGCGCGCGATGGCGGGCAGGCTCACGTGATTGGCCACGATGCGCATGTAATGACGCACATCCAGGCAAACGACGGGGCGCTTCAATTTCAGGTGATCCGGCATGGCGACGGCCGCGATATGCACTTGACGCTGCGGCTTAAAGAAGATGGAGCGGCGCAACTGGAGTGCGGGGATTGTGGCGGGCCGGCCCTGACGGAACTGCAGCACATTCACTGAAAGTTGTGCGGTACCCAGGGCGTGTAAGGACTGTGCCGAGCCGTGAGCGACGGTCGGGCAGTGGCGGGCTGCAGGGAGGTTGGGGTGGTTTGGTGTTGACAAGGGCGCCAGGCTTGGCGATGGTACAAGTCAACGTTCTTCCGCCTCCCCTGTTGCACGCCAATGCTCCCTAAAGGGGTCTCACTGCCTTGTTGCCGTTTACCGAAACTCGGTCCCCGTCGAGACATGCGGTGTTGCGCGCGACGCTTGGCGCAAGCCGAGGCACCAGAAAAGCATTTTGGTTGTGTGTATTGCTCTGCGGTGCGTTCGCGTCCTTGCATTGCGACGGACAGGATGCGCGCTGGTATCAGCTGAGCGAGCAAGTCGTGCAACTGAGCGGACAAGGCAAGTATGCGGAGGCGACTCCCATTGCGCAGCAGGTGGTGAGCCTTGCCGAGTCGACGTATGGCGCGAACGATGTGCATGTTGGTTTGTCGCTGAACCGCCTGGGATTGCTGCTGGTTCATCAGGATAGATTTGCGGATGCCGAGACCGCGTACAAGCGCGCCCTGAGCATTTTGGTGGCGGTTCATGGAGAAAGCGATACCGAGGTTGCCGCTGTGCTGAGCAACATGGGCGAGATGTATCGCAAAGCCGGGCGGTATGCGGATGCAGAGAGATATGCGCAGCAGGCTTTGGGGATTGTGGAGAAGCGGCAGGGACCGGAGGGGGTTCCGCCGGCAACCACGATTGGCAACCTTGCGACGATTTACCGGAGCGAAGGCAAGTACGCGCAAGCGGAGCCCCTGTTTCGGCGTGCGCTGGCGATTGATGAGAAGGCAGCTGGCAACAGCGGGGCGGATGTTGCCACCGATCTCAATAACCTGGCAACTGTTTTGGCGGCGCAGGCAAAGTTCAGCGACGCCGAAGGAATGTATGCGCAGGCGCTGCAGTTGGACGAGAAAGCGCTGGGAGAAGAGCATCCGAAAATTGCCGTGGACCTGGGGAATGCGGCGGACGTGTATGCAAGCGAAGGCAAATATTCGGCGGCGGAAGGGATGCTGGAACATGCGCTGAACATTGAGCAACAGGTGGCGCCGAATTCTTCGGATATGGCGTGGTTGATGACGGGCCTGGGATCCCTGTTTGAAAAGGAGGGCCGGTACAACGATGCGGCTGGGTTGATGTCGAGCGCGCTGAAGATTCAGGCAAAGGTATTGGGACCGGACCATCCGGAGATTGCGACGACGCTGGATAACCTGGGGAACGTGTACTACAAAATGGGCCGATTCGGTGATGCGGAGAAATTCTACAAGGCAGCGATCAACATTCGCGAAACGAAGCAGGGACCGATGCATCCGCTGCTGGCAACGAGTCTGATCGACCTGGGAAATATTTACAACAACGAAGGACGCTGGGGCGAGGCGGAAGCGCTTTACAGACGCGCGATGGACATCACCGTGAAGTCGGAGGGCCAGGAGAGCCCACAGGTGGCGGTACTGCTGCACCAGATGGCGGATATGGATGAGGATGAGGGAAAGCCGGCAGATGCGGAGCGTCTGCTGCGCGGCGCGCTGGCGATTGACGGCAAGGCTTACGGCCCAACCAGCGTGGAGATGGCGCGCGATCTTTTTGTCCTGGGAAATTTGCTGGAGGAAATAGGCCGTTACGACCAGGCGGAGCCGCTATTGAAGCAGTGCGTGGCATCGGAAGAGAAGGTGCTTGGGCCAAATCATCCCGATGTAGCTGCTGCCCTGGTAAGCCTGGGAACGATTGATCAAAGAGAGGGAAAGTACAGCGACGCCGAACCGCTGTTCAAGCGCGCGCTGACGATTGATGAAGCGGTACTGGGAAGTGGGCATCGGGATACGGGCGGCGTGGTCGGAGATCTCGCGGTTCTTTACTACGGATGGGACAAGCCGGAATTCGCGGAGCCGTATTTTGATCAGCGCCTGGCGAATATCGAGGATCAGTTTCGAGCCAACGCGGCGTATATGAGCGAGCGGCAAAGGCTGATTTTTCTGGCGACGATTCCGGGTGCGGTTCCGCTGTATTTGAGTTTTGCGTTGAAGTATCACGAGCGGCTGCCGGACCTGTCGGGCAAGGCGTATGACGCGCTGTTGGCGGAAAAGGGATTCATTGCGCAGAATGCAGCGGCGATGCGGGCAAAGATTCTGGCAGGCGGAGACAAGCAGACACTGGCGATGCTGGACAAGCTGACTGCGGAAAAGTCGGTGCTGGCGAGCATGGTGGAATCGACGCAGGGGGACCCTGCGGACCGGCGCAAACGGATTTCGGATTTGACGGGCCAAGCGGATCAGCTGGAACAGCAGATTACAGAGCGGTCGACTGCGCTGAGTGTGGACAAGACGTTGGCGGCGGCGACATGGCGCGACGTGCAGAAGGCGCTGAAGCCGGGTGAAGCCGCGGTGGAGATGGCGCGGTTTCAATTCCACGACGGCAAAAGCTTTACGAGCACGATGTATTACGTTGCGCTGGTGGTGACGCCGGAGTCAAAGAGTCCGGAGTTTATAGTTCTGGGCGAAGCGCAAAAGATGGAATCGACGCCGATGGCGAGTTTTCGCAGCGGAGTGGGCGCGACGCGCGGGATTGAAGTGGAATCGGAACCGGACCAAACGAATGCGAGTGCGGCGACGGGCGAAACGCACGCGGCCTATGGCGCTTTCTGGAAGCCGCTGGAACAGGCGCTGGGCGCGGCAAAGCGCGTTTTTCTTGCGCCGGACGGCGTGTTGAACGAGGTTCCTGTAGGCCTCCTGGCTGACGACGCGGGGAAGCTGGTGATGGAGAAGTACCAGGTGCGCGTGGTGAACAGCACGAAAGATGTGCTGCGTCCGCGGGGAACTGCACAGGCAAAGACGGCACTGGTTGTGGGGAATCCCAAATTCGATTTGAGCGAAGCAGAAGAACACGCTGCGGTGTCACAACTTGCCGGCGCGCAGGCTTCAACGGTGCAGGCGCCTGCGGGTGCGGGACAGCGAGGCGGGGAGCTGACCGGAAGTGCGCTGCCGCCACTGCCGGGAACACAACTGGAAGTGAGCGCCGTGGACACGCTGATGAGGGGCGCAGGATGGCAACCGGCTCTCTACACAGGCGAGCAGGCGCTGAAGTCGGTGATGGAGGAGGCACGGGGACCGCGCGTGGTGCATGTTGCGACGCATGGATTTTTTCTGTCGGATGCGGCACTGACGGAATCTGCAAAGGCGGCTGGGGAGAAAGCGCCTGTTGCGCAGGATCCGATGCTGCGGTCGGGGCTGTTCTTTGCGGGGGCAGATCGGGTGCGCGCGGGAGTTGCCCCGAAGAATGGAGGGGACGATGGAGTGCTGACAGCGTACGAAGCGAGCCAACTGAATCTGGAAGGCACGGAGCTGGTGGTGTTGAGCGCGTGCGAGACCGGACTCGGGCAGCAGAGTAACGGCGAGGGCGTATTTGGTTTGCGGCGCGGATTGCAGGAGGCGGGTGCGGACGCCGTGATGATGAGCATGTGGTCAGTCCCGGATAAAGAGACGCAGGAACTGATGGGGCTTTTCTACAAGAACTGGTTGGGGGGCATGGAGAAGCCCGAAGCGCTGCGGCAGGCGCAACTCGAGGAGCGGGAAGTAGCGCGCAAGCGGTATGGGAAGGATTTGCCGTTTTACTGGGGCGCGTTTGTGATGGTGAGCCGATGAAAGCAGGGAACAGAAAGACAGGGACATAGGGACCAGGGAGGCCGCTCAGACGGAGGCGAGCTCTGCGTGGCGCAGGGCGGCGAGGCGCGTGGTTTCGAGTTCGCCGCGATAGAACATGTTGAACGTGTCGAAGGGGATGAGACGCTTGCCGTCGGGGTGCGCAATGTGGATGCAGCTTTTTTTGACGCTGCGGACGTCGAAGGCCTCAGCATCGATGAACTGGACAATCAAGACGCGGAAGAGATTGTTGTAGCCCAGGTTTTTGGGGATGAGGACTTTTGGCAGGCAGCAGAGCAGTTCGCGCAGGGTGCTGGCCTGCGAAGCGGGCGAGTGGTTGGTGGCGAAGAGCTTGAAGAGGTGATCGCGCAGGCCGGGTTCCTGTTCGTAGACGATGGTGTTCTTTGCGCCGTTGATGAGGACGTCGGGCGGGACGAGGCCGGTGAGGGGAACGGTTTTGTCCCCGAGCTTGAGGGCGTAGGCCATGGCCAGCGCGTCGGGATGGCAAGGGACGGGGATGAGGTCTTCAGGGCGAAAGACGCTGGTCTGTTCGAGGATGCGGCGGCGAACTTCAGTGAGTGTGAGCCGGTGGTGTGCGGAGTCGAAGCCCTGGACGCGGCCGGCCTGCTGCACGGGCTGGATGGTAACTCCGCGGACGGCGGGCTGCTGGAGTGCGAAGTCGATGATGGAGCCGAGTTCGCCGTCGTTGACGCCGCGTTCGACGGTGACGACGAGGGTTGTGGAGATGCCGTATTTGTTGAGGCGTTCGAGAGCCTTTTCGCGAATGGAACGCAGGTCGGCGCCGCGTAGCTGCATGAGGGCGTCGCGCTCAAGCGAGTCAAATTGTAAATAGATTTCGAATTGGGGCATGAAGCCGGCGAGACGCTTGGCGAATTCTTCGTCCTGCGCGATGCGGATGCCGTTGGTGTTGACCATCAGGTGGCGGATGGGGCGCTCTTTGCACATTTCGAGAACGCGGAAAAAGTCGGGATGGAGGGTGGGCTCGCCGCCTGAGATCTGGACGACGTCGGGTTCTTTCTCGTTGCGGACAACGCAGTCGAGCATGGCTGCAATCTGGTCGAGGCTGCGGAATTCGGTGCGGTGCTGTCCGCTGCCCGCGTAGCAGATGGGACAGGTGAGGTTGCAGGCGTCGCAGATCTCGACGAGGGTGAGGCAGCTGTGCTGTTCGTGGTCGGGGCAGAGGCCGCAGTCGTAGGGGCAGCCGTATTTAATGGGCGTGTTGTAGACCATTGGCTGCTCGGGAGTCTTGATGAAGACTTCGCGGGAGCGGCGGTAGTAGTCGATGTCGTCGGCGACGAGGACGCGCTGGTGCCCGTGCTGCGGGCAGCGTTTGAGCATCCATACCTTTTCGTCTTCAAAGACGATTTTTGCGTCGACGCGGCGGTAGCACGTGGAGCAGATGGAGATAGCGACGTCGTAAAAGAGGTAGGGGCGGAGTTTCTCAGTCATGTGGCCTTCAACCTGCCGAGTTCAGAGTTGAGCATACCAGCGGAGCGCTTCGCGGGCTCGGGCGATCATTTCCTGTAGAGCATGCGCACGACAATCTGCCCTGCGATGGATTGCATGAACCGATGAGTCATCTGGGTATCGTCCCATCCGTGCGCAAGACCTGCGGGGGGCAGCGGGGCGTGAAAGGTTGAGCGTACGTTGAGTTCCTGCCACAGGACACGCCCGTCAGCTGAGGTCAAAGTGGCCGAGTGAATCAGGCCCAGAGTCAGGTGCGTTGTGGATCCAGAGCCGTTGATTGGTTCAGGAGCGGCGGTCGCGCTGAGGATGGTGATGACGAGGGTGGCGTCGGGTGGCGGCTGTGCGTGATCTGTTGGATGGGCGCTGAAGCCTGTGTTCCAAGAGTAGTTGTTGATGGCGAGAACGATGGCCGAAGCGAAATTGGAGAGGCCGGGATGCTGCGGGAGGTCGGGATCGAGTACGGTGACGGCGACGCTGTGAATCTGCTTGAGGTCGACGCGAAGGGGTGGCGGGGGCGGGGGCGACTTGCGCTGCGGAGGGGGCAGGAAACAGGCTCCGATGGCGAGGATGCTGATGACGCAGCCAAGCGTGAGGAGTTTTTCCTTGAGCATGGAGGGATTGTAGGGGGACGAGGGGTAGTTTGGTGAAGCGATTGGGACAGTTGGAGAAGTGCCCACGGGCGGCGGGAGCGGAATCAGTCGCGGGTGATGCGCTTTCCGATTAAGGCAATCAGTGCTCCAAGGGCGAGGACGGTGGAGACAAGCATAGCGACGAGTTCGGCGGCGCCGGTGACCATGAAGAGCGACATTAGAGGGCCGCTATTTTCTGGATCGGCGTTGACGATGAGGAACTGGAGGCCGCAAAGTCCGCCGGCGACGAGCATAATGGCGATGCAGGTGACGAGGAGGCG
The DNA here is from genome assembly GCA_035487015.1 of Occallatibacter sp. GTDB lineage: Bacteria > Acidobacteriota > Terriglobia > Terriglobales > Acidobacteriaceae > Telmatobacter. The sequence goes on from DATHMP010000074.1 coordinate 9,995, forward strand.
CGCGGGGCCTTCGAGGCTTGACCAGGGCAGATTCAAGGTTTGTCCTCAGGTGTTTTGGGGGGATTACCGGATGCGTCGAAGAGCTTTTGCGGATCATTGCGCCCGGCGGATCCGCGGGCGGCGAGACTGAGGACGATCCAGAAGAAAACGGTGAGGACGAGGCCGATGGCGGAGAGCAGCATAAGAGCCGCGCCACCGATGAGGAGGACGACCATGACGCCGCTGCTGCTGGCTGATCCGCGAAGAGCACCGCCGGCGAAGGCACCCAGTCCGCAGAGACCCAAGGAGATCCCGAAGCTGGAAGCGAGGACGATGACGATTTTGGGGAAGGGAATGCGGTCAACGAGGGGCGGTGTCATGTGTGCGCTTTCTGTTGACGGCAAGTTTAGCGCGGATCGTCGGACTTGGACGAATCGTCTGAGGAATGGAAGAGAGCTTGGGGGTTGCCGTCGTCGCGACCGGACCCGGTGAGGCCAAAAAGTGCCGCAATGAATCGGGCGACAAGGGTGATGGCCAGGCCCACGGCGGAGAAAAACATGACTAGGAGGGAAACGCCGTCGAGGGGGCCGACGCCGAATTCGTCATGACTTTTTCCGATGTTATGCGACGCGAGGAAGAAATCGATTCCGCAGAGGCCGACCCCGATGGCGAAGGCGACGGCGAAGAAGACGACGATTTTGGCGAAGGAGAAGCGATCACGGAAGGACATGCGCATCCGCCTCTCTGTTGCGATGGGATTGATCGAGAAGGTGATCGATGGAGAGGATTATGAGACCTGCGGCGCAGCACCATTGAATGAGGTTGAGTCCGGCGATGAGGGGTTGGGACTTGATGCAGTCGATGAGGAGACGCCAGGCAAGGTAAGCGGCGAGGAAGATGCGGAAGCGGGCGCCTTGTTTGAGCGGCCAGCGGCGGGAGAAAGCGAGAAACGCGGCAAGGCAGAGCAGGAAGAGGATCTCATAAAGCTGTACGGGATGGCGGCCGATGCCGTCGCCGAAGTCGACGGCCCAGGGAAGGGAAGTGGGTTTGCCATAAGTATCGTCGGCGAGGCCTGCGAGGAAGCAGCCGATGCGGCCGATGGCGATGCCGATGCAGAGTGGGAGGGCGAAGAGATCTCCGGTGCGGCTGTGGATGCCGGACAGGCTCTTGACCAGTTCGACGCCGAGCCAGCCGCCGAGGAGACCGCCGACGATGGTTTTGCCGCCCGGCGCCATGAGGAGCGCGAGAAGATGACCGGATTGCCAGGCGGCGAGGACGGTGGGGAATTGCTCGGCGATGCCGAGGAAGCGGCTACCGAGGAGCGCTCCGACAGCGGCAGCGGCGAGGATGGTCCAGCGCTGCGGCTCTTGAAGGATGTCTCCCTGACGGGCGCGCTGGAAGCGAAATATCGCATAGCCGGCCGTGTAGGCAACGGTCTCAAAGACGGGATGCCAAAGAGGATGAGACCCGATGCGGAGCATGGCGGGAGTATATAACCACCTCATCGACGTGGACCTGTCGATGGGAACCCCGGCCATGCAAACCACTAACGAGCACTTATGCATTCATCCCGAGAAGTAAATGCAGCTTCTTGGCTACGCCGATTCGATGGGGATCGCGGGTGGGGCGCGCGCTGTGCGCAGCGGGGAGAGCCAATGCGATGCGTTGGGGCTGAAAGAAAAGTGGACAGGCCAACCTCGGTGTCCAGTCCTGCTGCGAGATTTGGCGGCAAGAGTGGACGGGCCGGGGAGGTTTATTTGTGGCTGTAGGCGGTTGCCCAAGTTAGAAAGTCGCGATGGTTTTCGGCAATGGTAAGGTTGTCGAAAACTTCGATGACGCCGGGCATTTGCTTTTCCGCTTCTGACAGCTCTGAGTAGAACTTGTCCATCGCCCCGCCGTCGGGGAAGAGCCTGGCGAGGTCGTAGCTGCCGGGTGGGGGGACGGTCCAAAACGAGACGTAAGTGAAGTGTTCCTGATCCTGTGCGTTGGCTTGAGGCGCGAGGCACATCGCAGGAAGTGCCGTGAGGCAGGCGATGAGTCCCTTTGCGATTGAACGATGGAAACTCATGGTTTTCTCCTTGCGGGGAAGCGCGGTGGGAGGGCTTGAGGGGAATGGTGGGGTGAACAGTGGGTCCACGATAGCCCTTTGAAGGAAGACAAGCAACGGTGAAATACGGCAACGCGGCAGGGAGTACGGCGGGTTTTGGTATGCTCCGGGGAATGGCCTTCGTCCGCGACTTTCGGCGCTTGAGCAGCGCACAGCGCCACGCCTTCATCGCTTCGTTTCTGGGGTGGACGCTGGATAGCCTGGACTTCTTTCTCCTGATTTTCTGCGTGAAAGCGATTGCGACAGATTTTGGTACGCAACCGAGCACGGTGCTGGGCGCCGTGTTCTGGACGCAGGCATTCCGACCTGTGGGCGCGTTCGTCTTTGGCATGCTCGCGGATCGCTATGGACGAAGGCCGGTGTTGATCTTCAACATCTTGAGCTTCAGCGTGATTGAGCTGGCATGCGCCTTTGCGCCATCGCTATCGGTTCTGCTTGTGCTGCGTGCACTGTTTGGGATTGCGATGGGCGGCGAGTGGGGAGTGGGCGCGGCGCTGGCGTTTGAATCGTTGCCGAAGGAAGGCCGCGGGACGTTCAGCGGGATTCTGCAGGAGGGATACGCGCTTGGTTCGATATTGGCATCCGCAGCGTTCGCGTTGCTGTTTGCGGGCACGCACTGGCATGGGTTGACGCTGCCGGCGATCGGATGGCGCGGATTGTTCATGGTGGGCGCGAGCCCGGCGCTGCTGGTGTTGTATGTACAGTTGCGCGTGGAAGAGAGCCCGGTGTGGGTTGAGGGCAGGAAGCTGCGCAACGTGCAGCGTGCGGGCCCGCATGTGTCGGCGGAGTTGTGGAAGTTTTTGCCGATGTTTCTGTTTCTCGTACTTCTGATGACCGCGTTCATGAGCTTCTCGCACGGGACGCAGGATGTGTATCCAACATTTTTGACGGTGCAGATGAAGATGACCCCGGAGACGGTGGGCACGATTGGCGTGCTGTATGGGCTTGGGTCGATTGCGGGCGGGATTATGTTTGGCGGGCTGTCGGAAAAGTGGGGACGCAAGCGGGCGATTGTGGCGGCGGCGTTGCTGTCGATTCCGATTATTCCGCTGTATGCGTACGGGCATACGGCGTTAACGCTGGGCATCGGCGCGGTGCTGATGCAGTTCATGGTGCAGGGCGCGTGGGGCGTGGTGCCGGCGTACCTGACGGAGTTGTCGCCTGCAGCGGTGCGCGCGACGGCTCCGGGGCTGGCCTATCAATTGGGCGGGCTGATTACGTCGTGGAATGGAAAAGGGCAGGCGTTGATTGCGGAGAAATGGGGGACATATCCACCGGTGCTGGCGCTGACCGTGGTGATTGTGGCGCTGACGCTGGCGGGGTTGGCGTCTCTGGGACACGAGGCCAAGGGCGCGGAGATGCAGTCGTGAGCGGTTTGAGGTTGAACTGAGACCTTGAATCTCGTTGGGGCGGGTTGGACGGGTCAATGATCGGACGCCGCTTCGATCATCGCAGTTGCGGCGCGGTATACTTCGGGTTGCCGGGAAAGCGAGACCTGCACGACTCATCTGATCCCAAGCTTCGTGTCTGGAAGTGTGCACAATGAGTCCGATGGAACAAGCTGGCGAAGAAGCAGTGCGGCCCAATTGGCCGAAACAAGACAACCCAAGACAGGGAAAGATTGCGCGAGCGAGGCGGTGGCGCGGACCGGCCATTGGTATGGCGGTATGCGGGATGGCGGCTGTGGTGTTGCTTGGCGGCGCCGGGAAAGTGGTGCGCGGCGCTGCCGACGGTCCGGCAAAGATCACCATCGACTATCCGCTGAATGCTTCGGTGTTCCCTCCGGACATGGAGCCTCCAACATTTGAGTGGCGCGATGCGGCGAAGGGCGCTGCGACGTGGAAAATTGAAATCGCTTTCAGCGATGGGTCTGCCAGCGTGAACTTGAATGCGAAGGGCGAGGGCCGAAAGATTGGCGTGATTGATGAGCGCTGCATTTCTGCCAACAACAAGCTGCCCACGCTGACGCCGGAACAGCAAACCGCGCATACGTGGAAGCCTGATGCCGCGACGTGGGCAGCGATTCGGCAACATGCCACGGAGCATGCAGCGACGCTGACTTTTGCGGGCTATGCGAATGGAAGTGATTCGCAGCCGGTCTCGCGTGGCGCGATGCAACTGACGATTTCCCGCGATCCTGTGGGCGCGCCGATTTTTTATCGGGACGTTCCGCTGATGCCTTCGGCGACGGAGAAGGGCGTGATCAAGCCGTTGGATTCGGCGGCGATTCCGCTGATTGCCTGGCGCATGCGGAACTTGTCGGAACCGTCGAGCCACATTGTGATGACGGATCTGCATTCGTGCGCAAACTGTCACTCGTTCAGCCGGGACGGAAAGACACTTGGGCTGGACATGGATGGTCCGCAAAACAATAAGGGCCTGTACGCGCTGGTGCCGATTGCGCAGAAGATGACAGTGGGAACGAAGGACATGATTTCGTGGGCGTCGTTCAGCGGCGAGACGAATCCGCAACTGCGCGTGGGGTTCATGTCGCAGGTATCTCCGGACGGCAAGTATGTGATGACGACGATCAAGCCGCCGGGAACGAAGAGCTGGCAGTTCTATTACGTGGCCAACTTCACGGATTACCGTTTTCTGCAGGTTTTTTATCCGACGCGGGGCATTCTTGCGTGGTATGACCGGGAGACGAAGAAGCTGCAGCCGCTGCCTGGCGCGGATGATCCCAAGTTAGTGCAGGCGAGCGCGACGTGGAGTCCGGACGGGAAGTACCTGGTGTTTTCGCGAGCGGCGGCGAAGGATCCGAACCCTGCCGACGGAAAGATGGCGGCGTATGCCAACGATCCGGCCGAGGTGCAGATTCAATACGACATTTACCGTATTCCGTTCAATGGTGGGCGAGGCGGAACGCCGGAGCGAATTGTGGGCGCGTCGCAGAACGGGATGAGCAACAGCTTTCCAAAGGTTTCGCCGGACGGAAAGTGGATTGTGTTTGTGCAGGCGCGGAATGGCGAGATCATGCGCCCCGACGGAAAGCTCTATATCGTTCCTGCAGAGGGCGGCGAAGCGCGCTTGATGCACTGCAATACGCCGCTCATGAATTCGTGGCACAGCTTTTCGCCCAACGGACGCTGGATGGTTTTCTCGTCGAAGAGCCGGTCGCCCTATACGCAGATGTTTCTGACGCATATAGACGAGAACGGGAACGATACGCCGGCGATTCTGATTGAGAATTCGACGGCTGCGAATCGCGCGGTCAATATTCCGGAATTCGTCAACATGAATCCCAGCGGAATCGAACATATTGACACGCCGGCGGTGGATTTTTACAAGCAATTTGATCTGGCCTCGGATTTATCGAACAAGGGCAAGTATCCCGAAGCGATCGATGCGTGGTCGAAGGCACTGGCGATGCAGTCTGACGATGATCGGGCGCACTTTGTGTATGGCGAGACACTGTTGCGGGCGGGGCGCCTGGACGATGGGATTGTGCAGCTTCGCGAATCGATCCGGCTGAATCCCCACTTCGCAGAAGCGCACAACAATCTGGGTGTGGCACTGGGCAGAGCAGGGCAAGCGAGGGAGTCGGAAGCACAGATCCGGTTGGCGCTGGACGAAAAACCCGAATATGCAGAAGCGCACAACAACCTGGGCACCGCACTGCTGGTGGAGCATCGAGTGGACGAGGCGGTGCTGCAATTCCGTTCTGCATTGCAGTACAAGCCGGAGTTCTCAGAAGCGCATAACAACCTGGGCAACGTGTTTGAAGCGCAGGGACGGAGTGATGACGCGGTCGAAGAGTATCGGAAGGCGATCAAGAGCGACCCTCAGAACGAGAGCGCCTATGACAATCTGGGCTCGGCGATGGCAAAGCAGGGAAATTTCGATGAAGCCGTGGCGGACTTTACGAAGGGGATTGAGCTGAATCCGGCGAATGCGGGAATTGAGGGCCATCTGGGGCAGGCATTGATGGCGAAGCGGGATCTGCCGGATGCGATTCCGCATTTGCAGAAGGCCGTGGAGCTTGATCCGGAGTCGGCGGAGCATCACATGAATCTCGGATTGGCGCTGGCGAAGAATGGCGATCCTGGCAATGCAATTCCGGAGTTCCAAAGGGCAGTTGCGATCGCACCCAACTCGGTGGATGGGGACTACTACCTGGGCAAGGCGCTGGTGATGACCGGCAAAGGCGAGGAGGGGTTGAAGTATTGGAAGCTGGCTCTCGCCAAGGACCCTGACAATTTGCAGTTGTTGAATGACACGGCATGGGTGCTTTCGACTTCGAGCGATTCCTCGATCAGGAACGGCGCAGAAGCGATGCGACTCGCGGAGCATGCGGTGAAGCTCACTTCGAATGGCGAACCCGCACTTCTGGGAACGCTGGCTGCTGCTTACGCAGAGACGGGAAGCTTCGACAAGGCAGCTGCGCTGGAGCAACAGGCAGCCGACCTGGCGGCGAAAAACGGAGACACGGATCTGTCGATGAGTCTGAAGAAGCGGCTTGAGCTTTTCCAGGAGAAGGCGCCGATTCGGCAGTAGGTTGAACGGATCATGACCCTGGATTGGCGTGAAGGCGGGCTGGCTGCGGGATTGCAGTGCTATGAGCGCGGCGAGTTCTTTGAGACGCATGAACACTGGGAAGGTGTCTGGCTCGCGTGTGAAGGAGCGGAGAAGGCGTTTCTTCAGGCGCTGATCCAGGTGACGGTGGCGTTTCATCATTTGCAGAAAAAGAATGCTTTGGGAGCGGAGTCGTTGTTGCGGCGCGCGCTGAGGCGGCTCGAGTCGTATCCGGCGGAGTTTGGCGGAGTGGATGTGGAGCGGATCCGGGAGAATTTGAGGGCATGGATCGATTCGCTGGGGAAATCGCAGAGTCACGACAAGTTGCTGTACCCGCGGATCAGTGCTGGGTCATTCTGATTGCTTCTCTGTCCCCGCAAGCGGACGCCGCGCGCAAGGGTATGTATTGAGCGGGAGAAGGACGCGCCATGGATTGGCGGTTGAACAACCCAGTGTCCGGCGCACGAGGATCGTCCCGAAGAATGGAACCGAGCGAAGTGAGCTTGCGCTTTCTGAGGGGGCGCTGCATGCCGAATGGCGGGCGCCATGACGGGCCTTCGGAGCACGTCTAACTAATGCGACGCAAGTGGGTTAGGGCGTCAAGCGCGAGGCTGTGGCTTGGTGACCTTGGTATGTAATGGTTATGGTGCGATCGTGGAAATTTGCAGACCGGTAACAATCGATGATGCACAATCAAGGATAGGAGATTTTCTGTGCCGCGGATTCACTTTCAACAGCAGCTCGCCGAGCTGAAAGACAAACTCTTGGCCATGGCGGCCCTGGCGCAGCTTGCGGTGGAGTCCGCAGTGGAAGCGTATCTGCAACGGGATATGGGGCTTTGCCAGTACGTCAAGCAGAACGAGACGGCCATCAACACGGCACAGCGCGAGCTGGACGAGATGGCGTATGAGTTGCTGGCGAAAGAGCAGCCGATGGCGATCGACCTGCGGTTCATTCTTGCGGTGATCAAGATCAATGGCGACCTGGAGCGGATTGGCGATCAGTCAATGGGAATTTCGCGGCGGACGCGGGACATTCTGAAGACCGAGGAAGTCGAGCTGCCCGTGGATTTCTCGGTGATGGGCGAGTATGCCGGCCGCATGATCCGGTCGGCGGTGCAGGCCCTGCTGGAAGGCGATGCCCGGCTGGCCGACACAATCCGCGAGATGGACGACGAGATTGATCGCATGAACCGGCGGGCGCAGAGCGATCTGTTGCAGATGATCCAGGAAAAGCCGCAGTACACGCAGCAGGCGATGAACGGCATGATGGTGGCGCGCAGCCTGGAACGGATTGCCGATCACGCGTCGAATATCGCGACGGACGTGATTTTCTGGATTCGCGGCGCGGATGTGCGGCATCAGCTCAGCTTGTCGATGGATTAAAGAACAGGGAACAGGGGCAAGAAATCGAGGGCGCCGATCCAGGATGGATGCGGCGCCCTTGTATTTGGCGGAACTGTGGATGAAGGGTCGATCAGCGGGTGGATTCGAAGAGGAACCAGGCGCACACGTAGGATGCGCGGGGCGAAGCAAGAGGATCATTAAGGATTGGTGGAAAAAGATTGCTGAAAAAAGTGGGCGCCGACCCGGATGGATGCGGCGCCCAATTGCGTTCTGGGAGGAGGAAAGGCTAGACAGCAGGATCGAGTGGATGGGTGGCGTAGTGGAGGAGCATGGCAACAGCACAACTGGTGAGGCGTGTCTCTGCCGAGTCCGCGCGGCTGGTGAGAATGACAGGCACGCGCGCGCCGAGGACGATGCCCGCAAGCTGCGCTCCGCCAAGGTATTCAAGCTGCTTGGCGAGCATGTTGCCGCTTTCGAGGTCGGGGACGACGAGGATGTCGGCCTGGCCTGTGACGGGTGAGTTGAGGTGCTTGATTTTCGCGGCCTTGACGCTGACGGCTGTGTCGAAGGCGAGCGGGCCGTCGAGGATGCCGCCGGTGATCTGGCCGCGATCGGCCATTTTGCAGAGGGCTGCGGCTTCCATCGTGGAAGGGATCTTGGGGTTGACGGTTTCAACGGCAGAGAGCAAAGCAACTTTGGGTTCAGGAATGCCGAGTGCGTGGGCGAGGTCAATTGCGTTCTGAACGATGTGGATTTTGTCTTCGAACTCGGGCTTGATGTTGATGGCGGCGTCGGTGATGAGCAGAGTGCGCGCGTAGGCGGGCGTATCCATCACGAAAACATGGGTGATGCGGCGGCTGGTGCGCAGGCCGGTGTCGCGCTGCATGGCGACTTTCATCAATTCGTCGGTATGCAGGCTGCCCTTCATCATGGCCTGGGCGTTGCCGGTGCGGCACATCTGCACGCTGAGCTCCGCGGCTTTCTGCTCGCTGTCGGCATTGAGGATGGGGTATTGGCTGATGTCGACGCCGATGCGCGCGGCGAGGGCTTTCATGTCGGCCTCGTCGCCGATGAGCGTGGGCTGGATGATGCCGGCGGTTGCGGCTTCAACGGCTCCCCTGAGGGCAACGTCAGACAGAGGCCAGCAGACCGCGGTGGTGATGGCCGGAAGGGACTTGCAGCGCTCGAGGAACTTGTGGAAGACGTGATAGTCCGGCGGATGGCTCACCAGGGGGTCCACGACAACAGCTTCAGCAATAGGGGCGAGATCGCTCATCGTAATGTGTTCTCCGGGCCGGTGCGGGAGGAAGGGCACTGGCCTTACGAGGTTATTTTTACGCCCGCGGAAGATTTCGCGTGTGCGTTTGGTCACAGGATGGGCAGAAGTACCGGGTTGCGGGACGGGGAGAGTCGCGCGCAGTGACACGGGAGACTGGCCGTCCAGGCATCCGCGCTGCGCGCCGGGAGTTCGCCACAGTTTCACAGCTTTACAAGTTCACAGTTTCACAGAAATCTCTGAAAATGGGCTGGAAGTCTTATGCGCGGCAGGGGTTGCAAAGAACTCCACAGTTGCACAGTTTCACAGGGAAACTTAAACGTTTGGCTGGGTGGGTGGCCCGAGACGCAAATCATGCGCTCGCAGATAGCCGGATCCGTGTTTCCGGTCAAAAAAAGGTGAAGAACAGAGAAGCTTGGAAGAGGCACTGGAGACATCCTCACCGCAAAGAGAAAGCGGCGACCCGGATTGGGATCGCCGCTTTGCTTCTTCTACGTCTGATACCAGTTTACGCGTTGGAAGGGTATTAGACTGCAAGGGTGCGCGGGGATTTCGAATCGCTGGTCACTTGCCGGTTCCGATTTGGGAATGAGGACAGCAGGTCAGCAAGTCGGCAGGTCAGCAAGTCCGCGAGTCAGCGGAATGGCGGCAGAGAAAGGTTTGTGCTTTCGCACCCACGAGTGTGAACCGGTTCAGAGCAAAAGAAGCTTAGGGTAGGCCACCCGACTCTGTTCCTCGCAGCTTCACCCGGAATACAAGCTGAGTGGATGCGCGGCGTTGATCGAGTCAAATTTTGAAGGCCCGAAATTACGATTTGGTCAATCGGTATACCCCCGGGGGGTAGGGGGGAGGGGGGGTACCCATTTTGCCCCTTATCCTGCACATTTCCGATAGGTTAGGGCGAAGAAAAACGGTTCTATACCGGGCTTAAAGTCACATTTTCTGCAAAAGGAAGCGGCGACCCGGATTGGGATCGCCGCGTTTCTTTTTCTACTGCTGATGCCAGTTTACACGTTGGAAGGGTATTGGACTGCAAGGGTGCGCGGGGAATTCGAATCGCTGGTCACATGCCGGTTCCGATTTGGGAATGAGGACAGCGGGTCAGCAAGTCAGCGGGTCAGCGGAACGGCGGCAGAGAAAGGTTTGTGCTTTCGCACCCTTCCGCACAGAACGCGGAAGGATGCGGCACCCACGGTTGTGAACTGGTCGAGTTCGAAAAAACATAGGGTGTGCCACCCGCCGGAACCCACGGTTGTGAACTGGTTCAGAGTACAAGAAGCTTAGGGTGCGCCACCCGCCATCAGGAACCTTGCCGATACAACACTTTGGTCGGATCAAATGAAGTGTCAATCGCCTTCTGGACGAGAGCGTTCTTTCTCTTGATGAAAATGCACTTCGAGGTTGCGACCAGACGGTGGGCCAATACTTTTCCTAAAAGCCTTCAGCTCTTGAATGCACCATGGATAGGCATCGCTTTCATTACCTCCAAAGTGCTGTAACACAGCATTTTCCCACCTAAATAGGCCTTTCAAACTAAGCCTATTGCGAATCCAACTATCAAAGCCATCAAGATCATTGCACTCAGCATTGTTGCTTTCTATCAGCGCGAGCCGCTTTCCATCCAGAAATGCACGGAGGCAACCGACGCTGACCCTTGGCAAATAGAATCCCGGTCTCTCTCCGAGCACATCTAGAAAGCAGCTGAGGTCTAACGGCTCCTGGCTCGCCGCTTCAGTGGGCTTTGAAGCATGCATGATTTCGGTATTCATAGAGAGCACAGTTTCGAGATGTCGGAAGAAAAGCTCATACGCAGCTTCATCACTGGGTGCGACTCGTTGAAGGATCCAAAATACATCCATCGCGGCACTGTCAAATGATGGCCGATAAAGTTTGATTATCCATTCTCGAAACGCCGCTTCAATCGGGCAATCAAGCGACCCAGATGGCCTTCCGTATCCCAACTCGTAAGCAATAAGTCGGTCGAGTGAACGGCATCCCAAGTATTCGAGGGGATCAGCGTGTATTCGGAAGAGAACATCTACGATCACTTTGCTCCTTTCCTGAATCAGGCCGGTGGCGCAGGTCTCGGGAATCCTGTCTTTAGAATACGTGGGGCACCCTCGATCCCTGCCGTGCATCCTGCTCTGAGATCTGGGCCACCTGCAAAGTTCGCGAGTCAGCGGAATGGCGGCAGAGAAAGGTTTGTGCTTTCGCACCCACGAGTGTGAACCGGTTCAGAGTACAAGGAGCTTAGGATGCGCCATCCGCCACGAACCCCCAGCTTCATTCCTTCTTTGGCGGCATTCCAGACTCCGCGGCAATCACAATTGGGCTAAACCCCTGCTCGCAAAGCAATCTTGCAGAGTCTGGCTCAAGGAACTGGAGCATTTCTGTCTTCCTTCTCAAGAGTATCGGGACCTCTTTCGTATGCCACGAATATAGATCGAAGCAAAAGTCTACCATCGGATTCATGTTCGGGAGACGATAAACGCAGTTCTCTGTGCCTGCCGCGCCAAACCAGATTTGACCATCGTCCAGTGCTTCAATCCAGGTGCCGGCCGCATCAGAGTCAACACACTCCGTGGTATGGTCGAATCTTTTCCATCGGCAAATCTTGGCCCCATCCCGATAGCCAACAACCTGCCCGTGTGGACTCACACTTACCGCATCGGCATGCTTCGCGATTGTTGCCGAAGTATGGGTAAGCACATCTCGGAGCACCAAGCTGACATTTGATTGCTTATCTAGCATTAGGTATGCGATCACATTGCGATCTCTGCTGCACGATAGGCCTACGTTCTTGATCGAACCTTCGAATGTCCGACCTGTGTCGATGTCCATTGTGACGGCCTCGGATATGTCACCGTTGGGTTGCGGGAAGTGTTCGAGCATAAGAGCGCCACAGGTATTCCGAACAGTTGCTGCACCAACTGTTCGCTTAGCCGAAAGGATGCGTCGAGAATTAAGATCTATGACGAATAGCCGTCCCGTATCGTCGTCCATACGGCGAACTATAGCAAGAGTGCCTCCGGCAATTGCGAAATTCTCGATGAGCTGTGTATTTGTAACCTTCACATCGCTGTTCTTACAGGAAACATTAAGCTCTCCGTTCGCGAGATAGGCAATCGGACCTGCAACTCCGTCTTGGGCAAGGCATAGGTTACTTAATACTAGGATAGTTATGAGGACGGTAATAGCTTGCCGTCCTCTGTCGCGTCGGCAAAAGGGAATTTCAAGCGATTCACGCGAGCCCAACTGTTTTGCCCAGTAGACTTTCATGATTCACACCTCAATCCTCATTTTCGGAACCATTTCGGGGCTGGGAGAACCGTCTGAGAGCATACGCCCTCATCAAAATCGTCTAGCAACCCAACTCCGCACCTCTGCAATCCTCTCAGTTGTCCGGCACGCAAAAATGGAAATATCCGAGATTCTGCCATTGTCTGACTGCCGAGATAGCCAAATGAGAGTGTTTTCTGACTATGGAGCCCAAATTGTATTAGACCTTGCGCTGAGATAATTCCAGAGTGCTGCAAAACGGGCGGGTGGCTCAGCCTTTCCTAGCAATAAGCTAACTTACCTCTTTATCGAGGGGCACCCTGCCGGTTTTCCAAAACGAAGGGTGGGCTACCTGACAAGTCGGCAGGTCAGCGAGTCAGCGGAAGGGCGGCAGAGGAAATTTTGTGCTTTCGCACCCTTCGCCGGAAAGAAGCGAAGGGTAGGGCACCCCCACGGTTTTCCAAAACGAAGAGTGGGCGCCCCGCCTGTTTATTTAGTCAGCCAATTAGGATCGGCAGCGTAAAACGCATCGCCGATATCTGTTTGATGGGCGCCTCGCTTCAATAGTTCCTCAATCACTTGATCAATGCCCATCGGTACAGGCGTCGACCACTCAGCTTTAACCGCTGGCATATCTGGTAATGCTAACTGAGCCAGATAACGCGAATCACCAACCTTTGTTATCTTGATCGACATCGAATCGCCCTCCTGTTTCAGAGATTCAATCGTATTGAGGGTTAGTCGGCCAGGGGCCTACCCCAACTATCGGAGTCGTTGAATATTCGCGGAGCTCTATCTGTTGGAGTTCCATCGCATGGTGAGGCCTTGTTGGCCATGGGAAATTGTCTCGCCCTGGCAACGCACGAGTGTCCTAAATCTTCCATTCCTGATCCATCACCTTGAGCGTCGCCTTTTCGGTTAGACGGTCCATGTCCTCGTATCTGTATGTGGTCGTGCTACTGGCGTCTATGATCTTGTGGCGCTTGCCGTGGCTCCGTTATTTCTCACTCATCGACAAACTTCGCGCATGAATGGGCCACCCTGCTGCCTGCGATAACAACTGAAGGTGAGAAAGTGAAAACATCCGCACTTCTGGTACCGGACAAGCCGATTGGGCAAGACGGAGGGATTGTAAAACTGGCGGCGGCTTGAGGTCTGTGCTCTCCCACCCTTCGCTGGAAAGAAGCGAAGGATGGCGCACCCCGCGGGGGTGAACCGGTCGAGTTCGAAAAAACATAGGGTGCGCCACCCGCCTGCAGGAAGCGTCATAAATACCGCATCCAGTCCTGGGGGTGGCTCCGTATAAATTGCAGTCTGAACTCGCAAAAAGCTGATCAGCGGCTGATTCGCTAATTCCAGCTGGAGTTCACGCAACCTCTGATTGTCTTCCTCGATCAACAGAATTTTCATACGCAATTCCTATGGCCAAAGAATGGTTGGTATCCCCTGTGGCAAATACTCGTTCAGCACAGTGAAGGCGGGTGGCGCAGGTCTCGAGGCTGAGACATGGGAAAGCAAAAACCTCAATTCGTTGCCTTGCGCAATTCAATTCCTTTGGGCAGATTGTTTCCCCGTCGAGCAGCGGTCCAGAATGACTCAATCTCCACCGTTCCTTCATTGCCGGTCGCATAGTGACGGTAACTCGACCAGGCCCACTCCTCCGGCTTTGCAACGAGTCCGCGCACCACCGGATTGCGGTGCATGTAGCGGAGTTTTTCGGTGACTTTCTCGGCGTTCCACACGTTGAAGTCATAGTAGCGTGCCTGCCAGAACCGCGTATCCGACCGAGCCTTGAGTCGGCGGGATGTCTGCTGTTTCAGCACCTGAATTGCAATCGAGAGCGACGAGCGAGCTGGTTCTCCGACGAGCAAATGCACATGCTCCGGCATCAGCACATAACCAGCAACCGCAAAGCCGAATCGAAGACGCACCGATTCAAGCACATTTTCAAATGCGCCGTACGCTGCTGCGGAGTTCAAAAGCGGCTGCCTGCGATAACAACTGAAGGTGAGGAAGTGAAAACATCCGCACTTCTGGTAGCGGACAAGTCGGTTGGGCATGACGGAGGGATTGTAAAACCGATGGCGGGTTGAGGTCTGTGCTCTCCCACCCTTCGCTAGAAAGAAGCGAAGGATGGGGCACCCCGACGGATTTCCAAAACGAAGAGTGGGCGACCCGCCGAATCAGCAAGTCAGCGAATCAGCAAGTCAGCGAGTCAGGGGAACGGCAGCAGAGAAAGGTTTGTGCTTTCCCACCCTTCGCTAGAAAGAAGCGAAGGATGGGGCACCCCCACGGGTGTGAACATGTCGAGTTCGAAAAAACATAGGATGCGCCATCCGCCGGGTGGATGTGATCGGTTTCCCAGGTCTCAAAAGCGAGACCTGGGGCACCCAGCGACTTAGATTAGATAACTTCCCCAAGACCTGGGTCACGCGCCGCCGCCCGCCGGCTGAGATTCTCTGGGCCTGAAAGTTCATGGGCACTGATTCGCGGGGTTGAAACCCCGCGCTCCCTCCGACGGTCGGGATGGGCTCGTGCGTTCCCACCCCAGGCGCAAAGACAAAGACGCGACCAGGATGGCGCACCGAGTTGTGTGCAGCTACTTGATGCCGATGACCATGGAGTCGGGGCCGACGAGATGTTCGACGCGTGTCTCGCGGAAGCCGGCTTCGCGCATCCAGCCGGAGCAGTCGGCGCCGGTATAGTCGAAGCCGCCGGGGGTTTCGATGAGCATGTTGAGGCTCATCATGAGGCCAAAGGCGTTCTTTGAGCGGTCGTCGTCGATCAGCGCTTCGTACACAACGAAAGCGCCGCCTTCCGGGAGGGCTTCATAGGCCTTCCGGGTGAGCATCTTCTTCTCCTCGAGATTCCAGTCGTGGAGGATGTGGCCCATCAGGATGACATCGACATTGGGCAGGGGGTCAGTGAAGAAGCTGCCCGGCTTGAAGTGGACGCGCGAGGAAACGCCGTTGAGTTCCACATACTCTTCGAAGATGGGCGCGACTTCAGGGAGGTCGAAGCCCGTGCATTGGAGATGAGGATTTTTGAGAGCGATCTGCGTGATGAGGTCGCCCTGCGCAGTGCCGCAGTCGGCGGCGGTATTGTATTTGTCCCACGGAAATTTTGCGGCGATGGCCATGTTGGCGCCGTGGCTGATGCCGGTCATGGCTTTAAGGAAGCCCTTGAGGCGCGTGGGGTCGGCGTAGAGCGCGGCGAAGGGTTCGGTTTCGCCGGAAGCTTCATTCTGGTTTTCTCCGGTGCGAAGCGCAGGGGTGAGATATCTCCAGTGATGATAGAGGCGCTTGTTGGCCATCTCGAGGATGCCGCCGATGTAGGACGGCTTGTGCTTATCGAGGAAGACATCGCTGGAAGGCGCGTTGCGATAGCTGCCGTTTTCGCGTTCGAGGAAACCGAGAGCAACGAGCGAGTCGAGGAAGTCGCGCGAGGAGCGGGGATGGAGACCGAGGCGTCCGGTGAGGGAGTGCAAGTCTTCAGGGCCCTTGGCGAGTTCAGTGAACACTTCCATTTCAATGGCGGAGAGCAGTGTCTTGGAGGCCATGAAGGCCATGCCGGTTTGCAGAATGTGATCTGGGCTGGGAGCGGACATAGAGAGGTCGTGCCTTTCTTGCGTTGAATTGAGAAGAACAGGAAACTCGCTCGCTGCGCGGGGGTGGGGAAGAACTGGCAGAGCGAGTGAGGCGAGTGTACCGGATGGCGGGGCGTGTTGGGCAGAGGATTTTTGGACGCAGCGGGCTGGGAAACCCGCTGCAGATGGGAAAGAAAAATGTGTCGACCTATTGCCCGGAAGCCGCCTTGTTTTGGTCCTTGAGCCACGCGTAGAGAGGCGCGAAGTAGTCGAGCATTGCCTGGGCGTCGAGGTGGTCGGTTCCGGTCATGTCTTTGAGCGTTTGCTGCCAGGGTTGCGATTGGCCAGCCTGGAGCATGTGGTTCAGCTTGTCGCCTGCAGCTTTTGATCCGTAGAAGCTGCAACGATTGAGAGGGCCCTGGTAGCCGCTGGCGTCGCACATGGCTTTGAAGAACTGGAACTGATAGATCCGTGCGAGAAAGTAACGGGCATACGGCACGTTGGTAGGGATATGGTTTTTGGCGCCGGGATCGAAGTCGGATTCGGTGCGTTCGACGGGCGGAGCGACGCCCTGATACTTCTCGCGCAATGTCCACCAGACCTTGTTGTAATCCGCAGGCTTGATCTGGCCGGAGAATACCTGCCAGCGCCATTGATCGAGGGCCAGCGCAAAGGGCAGGAAGGCGACCTTGTCGAGCGCGGTGCGCAGTTGCAGCGGGATGTCGGCTTCGGCAGGCGGCTCAGTGTCGGCGAGGCCGAGAGTCTTGAGGTAAGCGGGGGTGATGGACAGGGCGATAGAGTCGCCAATGGCTTCGTGGAAGCCGTCGTTGGCTCCGTTGCGGAAGAGCATGGGTTGCTGGTTGTAAGCGCGCTGATAGAAGTTGTGCCCGAGCTCGTGATGGACGGTAGTGAAGTAGTCGGCGCTGACATTGATGCACATTTTTACGCGGAGATCTTCGACCGAATCCACGTCCCAGGCCGAGGCGTGACAGACGACATCGCGATCGCGGGGATGGACAAACTGCGAGCGCTCCCAGAAGGTTTTGGGAAGCGGGGCGAAGCCGAGCGAGGTGAAGAAGTTTTCGCCGTAATGGACCATGTCGTGGGCGGCGGCGAGTTCAGCAGAGTGACCTGCATCGGAGCTGAGGTCGGCGCCGGGGACGAAGGCGGGAGCAGCTGCGGGGTCGCGGGAGCCGATTTGTTTCTTCAACGCGGCTTCAAGGTCGAGCGGCTTGAACTGCGAAAGTTTTGGATCGGTGGGGGCAACGATGGGGTAGATGTTGCCCCACTCCTGTGCCCACATGTTGCCGAGAAGTTGCGCGGGGATCATGCCATCGGGGCGATCTGCGGCTTTGCCGTATTGCGCTATGAGACGATGGCGGACGTAGGTGTGGAGTTCCCGGTAGAGCGGCTCGAGTTGCTGCCATGCGTGTTCGAGCTCGGATGAGAACTCGGCGGGCGTCATGTCGTAGCCGGCGCGCCAGAGTTCACCCGTATCGTGATAGCCGAGTTCGCGGGCGCCGATGTTCTGGAGTTCCATGAAGCGCGCGTATTTGTCGCGCATCGGAGCTCCGATGGCATGCCAGCCGATCCAGAGACGGGTGAGCTCGGCCGGATCGTGCGACCTGGCCATGATGGTGGAAATCTCGTCGATGCCCAAACATTTTGCGTTCGGAGCGGGGTCTTGTCCGGCCGGCGTATCGGGGCAATATTTGCCTTTGCCGTACATCGCGGTTAGTTCGGCGGCGAGGTTGGTCTGTTCGTCCAGGAGCTTCGGGTCGCTGGGTGCGGCAGGTGCGTTCACCTGCAGAAGGGTTATTTGGCGGCGAAGGGAGGCAGGCAACTCGACGTGATCGAAGCGATGGCTTTCGGCGGTGAGTTCGAGTGCGCGGGCCGTGGCTTGTCCGGTCAACAGGGCGGTGGTGTCTTCCGTGTCGTCGGTGATGTTGGTTTCAGCGGTCCACTCTGCGTGGGAGGCGTCCGTGGTGAGCTTGAGCAATTCCGTATTGGCGCGATCGAGAAAGGCCTTCGCATCGGCGGCTGTGGGCGGCGTTTTGGCGTCGGCGGTTTGCGCGGCGGCAGAACAAGCAAGGGAACCCAAGAGAGCAGCAGAGGCAAGGGCCTGAATACGCATGCCGGGAGTATAAATGCGGCGCGCCGCCTCAGGCGTGACGGCGCGGCCGGACTTACTCGCTGCGCAGAGCGTTTACCGGGTTAACGCCGGCGGCTCGGCGCGAAGGCAGGTAACAGGCGATCCACGCGATGAGCAAGACGGTTGTTGTGGCGATGCTGTAAGTCAACGGGTCCATCGGGCTAACGTGGAAGAGCAGCGAGGCCATGAGGCGCATTCCGGCAAACGCTACAACGACGCCGGAGACGATGCCGATGGCAGCCAGCACCAATCCCTGACGGACGAACATGGAGGTAAGCATTTCGCGCTGTGCACCGAGCGCCATGCGAATGCCGATCTCCCGGGTGCGCTGGGAAACGGCGTAGGCGATGACACCGTAAATGCCGATGATGCCGAGGAGCAGGGCCATGCTGCCGGCGACGCAGAGCATGACCAGTGTGAAGGACGTGCGCGCCATGGACTTGGTGTAGAGATTTTCGAGTGTGAATTGCTCGGAGAGCGGGAGGTCGCGATCGACGGACCAAACGGCATCCTGGACCTCTTTGCGGAAGGCGGAAGATCCTGCGCGCGGCGAGCGCAAGACGAAGCTGACCCCGCGGCGCACGATTTCTTTGTCGACTTCGAAGTTGTTCTGAAAGAGGGGCCAATAGACGGTGGAAGACGGGTCCTGGTTGACCCCGTCGTCGTAGACATTGGCAGCGACGCCGATGATCTGTCTCCAGTCGTCGTTGCTGCTGACGCGGATGCGTTTGCCGAGGGCGTTCGCCGGGCTGCCCCAGTATTCGCGGGCGAAGTTCTCAGAGACGATGGCGAAGGGCTGCTTCTGGAATTCCTCGTCCCAGGTGATGTCGCGGCCCGCGACAAGAGGCGTACCCATGGTAGAGAAGGTGCCGGGCGAGATGAATTTGAAGCGGCGAACGGGTGGAAGTTCGCCGTCTTTGTAGACGCGATCGGCGGCGAAGACGGGATCCATGGAGTAGTTGCCGGATAACGGAACGCTGGTGGTCATGGCAACGGCGGAAACGCCGGGGATGGCAGCAATCTTGTCCGCAATGGCCTGTTCGGTACGGAGGACGCGCACCTTGTCGGTGTCGGGGATCTGGGTTTCGGGGATGTAAATCCGGAAGGAATCGAGGGAAGCAGGAGCGGTGAATCCAGGCGAGACGTGGGCCAGCGCCTGGAACGTACGGATCATGAGACCGGAACAGATGAGGAGCACGAGCGCCAGCGCGACTTGGATAACGACCAACGTCTTGCGCGCGCGATGGCGTTCGCGGCTCTGGCTGAGGGCGCGTCCGCCTTCGCGAAGGCCGGTGCTGGCGTTGAGGCCGGAGTATTTAATGACCGGGATCATGCCGATGACAAAGCTGACAAAGAGAGCGAGGGCGAGCGTAAAAAGGAGAACCGGGAAATCGATCCCGATCTCGTGAAGACGTGGAAGACCTGTGGGCGCGGCGGCCACGAGAATACGCAGAGCGCCGAAGGCGAGTGCAAGGCCGATGAGTGTTCCTGCGCAACCAAGAGCAAGACTTTCGACGAGCAGACCGCTGGTGATGGTGCTTCGACTGGCTCCAAGAGCGGTGCGAATGGCGAGTTCCTGGCGGCGGCCTTCCACGCGGACGAGCAGCAGGTTGGCCACGTTGGCGCAGGCAACGAGCAGAACTAATGCAATGGAGCCCATGAGCACCCAGAGCACGTTGCCGATGTCGCCAATGACATCTTTCTTGAGGGAGTGCAGGTCCGGGAGGAAGTGCGCCTTCTCGAAGAGAGCCAGGCTGAAGCCATCTGGCGGAGGGAAAGTGCGGATTGAGATGGGAATCAGGCGGGCGAGATCGGTGTTGGCCTGTTGGAGGGTGACGCCGGGCTTGAGACGAGCGACGCCGTTGTAGCTGAAATTGCCGAGCTTGGTTTTGCTGCGGTCGACTTGCATGGGGACGATGAGCTCAAGATCGTTGTAGTCGAGGAAGCGGAAGTTCTGGGGGAGGACACCGATGATCTCGTGGGCTGTGCCGTCGAGGGTCAGATTGTTTCCGATGACGGACTTGTTGCCGCCGAAGCGGCGCTGCCAGTATCCGTAGGTAAGGAGCACCGTCTTGGGGGCGTCGGGCTTGTCATCCTGGCGCGTGAAGATGCGGCCGAGGGTGGGTTGCACGCCGAGGAGCGGCAGTGTGCCATCGGTGACGTCGAGGCCCTGCACATGTTCCGGCTGCGCCGTGCCAGTGACGCTGAAGGCGTCGCCCTGGTAGACGCCGATGTCCTGTAGGGTGGTGTTTTGTTCCCGGTAGATGAAGTACATGGACGGCGCCAAATTGAGTTTTGGGATATTGACTCCGGGAGCGGTGGACCAGACGCCGATGAGCTGATCGGGATGTGGATAGGAAAGCGGCTTGAGGATCACACTCTCGACCACGCTGAAGACGACGGTATTAGCTCCGATGCCGATGGCGAGGGTGAGCAGCGTAACGGCGGTAAAGAGCGGCGCGCGGGCTAGCCGGCGAAGAATCTGCTTTAGCTGGTCGAGAATCTGGGCCATCGGGAATCTCCTGGCAGGTCGAGTCCATCGGTTTCGAGCGCGGCGTAGGTGGAACCAGGCGCAGAGCCGGCATCGGTTGAATTGCAAGCAGCATGCCAAGGCGAACGCCGTAAACTCCAGAAATCGTGCAGTCCGTCCCAACTTGCAGCGGATGTACTGTTCGCTTCCGCTTTCAGGTGTCCGCAAATGAACGGTTAGCGGAGGACCGGGATCGCGTAGCAATGCCTGCGAAGAGGTACGCGAAGCCCGGAGGAAAAGTTCAGACGAGAATTGAAGCAGGGATTGCAGAGAAGGCGGGCGACGTTGAGCCGATCTTGATGGCCGGCGGGCGATACGCGGACGCACATCGAGAATGATATGCTGGCTTGCGCTCAAGAAAAGCGATTTATGCAAGCGGGAGAACGGCAATGTGGTTTCTGGGAATGGATGTGGGGACGGGCGGTACGCGGGCCGTGGTGGTGGATGCGAACGGAAAGCTGATCAGCGGCGCTTCGAGCGAGCATGCGCCGTTTCGGACGCCGCATCCGGGCTGGGCCGAGCAGGATCCCGAAGACTGGTGGCGGGCCGCGCAAGAGGCGACACGACTCGCGCTGGCCGGCGCTCCAGCACCGCATGAGCCGATTGCCGCGATTGGATTGACGGGGCAGATGCACGGCGCGGTGATGCTGGATGAAAACGGCGCGGTGTTGCGGCCGTCGCTGATCTGGTGCGACACGCGTACTCAACCGGAGTGCGATTGGCTGCACGCGAAGATTGGCTATGAGAAGTTGATTGAGCTCACGTGCAATCCGGCGCTGCCCAATTTCACATTGACCAAATTGCTTTGGGTGAAGACGCACGAGCCGGAGATTTTCGCGAAGATCCGTCACGTGATGTGCCCCAAGGATTATGTGCGTTACCGGCTCACGGGCGAGTTTGCGATTGACGTGCAGGAAGCGAGTGGGACGTTGTTGCTCGACGTGACGCATCGGCGATGGTCGAAGGAAGTAGCGGAAGCAGCGGGAATTCCTGAGAGCTGGTTGCCCAAGGTCTACGAGTCTCCAGAGGTCTGCGCGCGTATAAGCGAAGCGGCGGCCGGTTTGACGGGATTGAAGGCAGGAACGCCGGTGGTGGCCGGTGCGGGCGATCAGGGCGCGGGCGCGGTGGGGATGGGAATTCTGCAGCCGGGAAGTGTGTCGGCGACGATCGGGACTTCGGGCGTGGTGTTTGCAGCGACAGCGGAACCGACGAAGGACCCTAAGGGGAGGTTGCACACGTTTTGCCATGCAGTGCCGGGCGTGTGGCACGTGATGGGTGTGACGCAGAGCGCGGGGTTGAGCTTGCGCTGGTTGAAAGAAGCATTTTTTGCCGGCCAGGACTATGACGCGATGACCGCGGCAGCGGGTAAAGTGCCGGCCGGAAGCGAAGGGCTGGAGTGGGCACCGTATTTGCTGGGAGAACGCACACCGCATCTGGATCCAGAGGTGCGTGCGGCGTTTGCGTGCATTGGTACAACGCACACGGCAGCGCACTTTACGAGAGCGGTGCTCGAGGGTGTGGCGTACTCGCTGCAGGATACCTTCACGTTGTTCGCTGAACTGGGAATTCCTGTGAGCGCGGTGCGGCTGGGCGGCGGTGGGGCGCGCGGTCCTCTGTGGCGGAAAATTCAGGCAGGCGTGTACGGGCAGGCCGTGGAAGTGCTGACTGCTGAAGAAGGCGGTGCGTTTGGTTGCGCACTCATGGCGGGCGTGGGCACGGGACACTGGGCAAATCTGGATGCGGCATGCGCAGAAGCAATTGAAGTGGCGCAAAGGATTGAGCCGGAAGCTGCGGATGTAGCTGCGTACCAGGTGGGGTATGCGAAGTGGCGGAAACTGTATCCCGCGCTGAAGACCTTGCGATAGCAAATCGCGAAGAGCTTTGGGAAAAGGAGAAGTTGGCGCAAGACAGTGATTCGGCTTCCCGTCGAGCATTTCGGCTGCTTGAGAGCGAAAAATTGATCATTTAAGGCTGAAATGGCGACTTTTCGGTGTACATGCCGGGAGGGGATGCGATAGCCTTGCAGGCAAATTGCTGTGCCGTGAGGGCTCATGCGTCTATCGATTTCTTTGTCTTCCTTGGTTTTGTTGTGCGCCGCTCCGGGCGCGTATGCACAATCGGCAGCGGCACCCACGTGTGCTGATTTGCACCTGGTCCCGTCGGTGCAGGAGTGCACGGCAGTTGAGCAGATTGCGCTTGGCGTTTCGGGGGTCGCAGTCTCCGCGGAAAAAGATGCGGACGATGCATTCGCGGCCAAGGACCTGGAAGATGCGTTGAAAGAGATCGGCGTTTCGGGTTCGGAGCATGAGAGCGCGGTCATTCACCTGGATCGAGCTGACGCATCTTCAGCTAAGTCTCTGCTTGCGCACGCGGGGTTGAAGATCGATGCCGCGATGCATGACGAAGGCTACGTGATTGTGCCGGATGGCAAGAAGGGCGTTGCCGTCATTGCTGAAACTGCGGCTGGCCTCTTTTATGGAGCGCAGACGGTGAAGCAGTTGGTGCGCGGGTCGGGGAAAGACACGGTGCTGCTGGCGCCGACGATTCGCGACTGGCCGGCGATGCCGCATCGCGGACTGAGCGATGACTGGTCGCGTGGACCGCTGCCGAATGCAGAATTTCTGAAACGCGAGATTCGCACCCTTGCAGCCTACAAGGTCAACATTTTCTCGCCGTATTTTGAACACACATTTGCGTACGCTTCGACGCCGGTGGCGGCGTTTCCTGGCGGCTCCATCACGCCGGACGAAGCGCGGGAGCTTGTTGATTATGCGGCGCAGTATCACATCACGATCATTCCCGAGCAGGAAGCGTTTGGGCATCTGCACCATGTGCTGAAGTTCGAGGAGTACTCGCACTTGGGCGAAACGGCGCATGGCGCAGTACTGGCGCCGGGAGATGCGGGATCGTTGCCGCAGATTGGCGAATGGTTCAGCGAACTGGCGAAGGTATTTCCTGGGCCGTATGCACATATCGGCGCCGATGAGACGTTTGAACTGGGCCTGGGCCGCACGCGCGATGAGGTGCAGCAACAGGGGCTGGGCAAGGTGTACCTCGACTTTCTTGGCAGGATCCATGCGCAGCTTGAGCCGAATCACAAGAAGCTGCTGTTCTGGGGCGACGTTGCGGAGAACTCACCCGAGCTGGTGGGTACGCTGCCCAAGGACATGATTGCTGTTTCGTGGCACTACGATGCGAAGCCCGACTTCAGCAAGAATCTCGAGCCGTTTATCAAGTCGGGGCTGGAGACGTGGGTGGCGCCGGGCGTGAACAACTGGAATCGCGTGTATCCCAACAACAACGAGGCGCTGGGCAACATTCGGGCATTTGTGCGCGACGGGCAACGTCTGGGCGCGACGGGCGAATTGAATACGGTGTGGAACGACGACGGTGAAGGCATCTTCGACGAGAACTGGTTTGGCGTTCTGTTCGGTGCGGCAGCGGGTTGGCAGAAGGGCGAGAGCTCGGAGCAGAACTTCACGGAGTCTTATGGACAGGCATTTCACAACGACTCGACGGGCAAGATTGATGGCGCGCAGCAGGCAGTGATGGCGGCGCACGCTACGTTGAGGAATGCGGGACTGAATGACGTGGAAGACGCCTATTTCTGGGTCGATCCGTTTTCGCCCGAAGGTCAGATGGTGGCGGCAAAGCTGATGCCTGTCGTGAGCGAGTTGCGCCTTGATGCGGAGAAGGCGATTACGCTGCTGGCGCAAGCTCGCGCTGCGGCCAAGCAGGATGGCCGAAAGCTTGAGAACGAAGAGGCGCTGGATGCACTGGAACTGGGTGCGAGGCGGATTGACTTTATCGGCTACAAGTTCGAAATTGCACAGGAATGCGCGACGATCTACAGCCAGGCGCGTGCGATGGCAGGGGATCAGTCGAAATGGGAAGAAGTGTCAGAGAAGATGCATACGATCGGTTCGAACAACGGGCGGTTTGAGGACATTCGCGACGGCTACTCGCAGCTGGGCGAACTGTTCCGGGAGGCGTGGCTGCGCGACAACCGGCAGTACTGGCTGGCGAATAATATGGCGCGCTACGATCGCGCAACGCAGATGTGGATCAGTCGCGGACTGCAGTGGCAGACGGTCATTCACACGTGGCACACCACGCATACGCTGCCGCCGGCGAGCGAAGTGGGATTGCCCGATGTTGCGGCGTCGCCAATACCGACGGGCAGGTAGAGCGCGCGGAGAGAAGCGCCTGACTGAATCAGGCCGGCATGGACAATGGCGCGGGCATGATGCAGACTGCATCTATGTCTCCCAGGCTAGTGGTTGCGGCGATTGCACTCGTTGCAAGCAGTGCATGCGCGCAGCAGGCACCCTCTGGTGCTGCGAAGGGCGGCCCCGCTTCGGCTCATTCTCAGATCACCGAGCCGCGTCTTGCGGCGATGGCAGGCGAGATTCGTGGAAGCTATTATCACCCAGATGACTTGATGAGCATTGATTGTGCAGTAAATGCGGATTGGCCCGCGTTTCTTGCTTCGTCAAAGCTGGCCGTCGATCCAGAGCGCATCAAGACCCTGGAAGGCTTGAAGATTCGATCCCGTGCGATTCGTGGCCAGGATGCGGCGGTCACTTTTGATTGGTCCACGGGACCCTTCAATACGCACGATCAAATCGAAGGCGGATTGAAGCAGGTGCTTGGCGGGTTCTACAAGATGTACTGGTCAATGCTCGCCTCCTCCATGATCAGCAAGAGCGACAAGCTCGCGAATTTGGAGACGTTGCAGGACGGCGAATCGAAAGCAACGATCGATAGCGACGACATGAAGCTTGTCATCACGATGGACAAGACGGGGGCGCCGACGCGTTATGAATTTGACAGCCAGGTGATGAAGGGAACGATCGAGGCTGGTTATCTGCCATCGCCCAATCCGGTGCCGGGCGATCTGCGCCGCGTTTCGACCGTGAAGGTGAATGAGCAGATTGGCGCGTCGGCCGTTGTGGCGGCATTCAGTCTCGACTATCAACAGGCGGGCGAATTTTTTGTCCCCAAGAATGTAACGTTCGCAGTGCCTGGCGCCTATTCGATCAAGTTGGCATTCTCAGACTGTTCGGCTTCGCGGGTTGCCATTTCGCAGTAGGTGCAAGTCTAGGACATTGGAAGGCGCAGCTAGCGAAGGACGGGCGCGGTTTCGAAAAAATCAGCGAAGACGAAGCCATCGCGATCAACGATTTCGCCTGCTTCCAGGTGAAGCGGCTCGGCAAACATCGGACCATCGTAGACACAGGAATGGAATTCTCCTCGTTCGCCGCAAGGGTCGATTGGGGACGGGAGATCCGCGAGTAAGGTTGTGTCGAAGTCGCGGCCGGCGAAGGATGCGGGAAGTTGCCTGGTATCGATACATGTGAGACGCGCGCGGAGCCCGCCGGCGATCATGTCGCGAGCGAGCTGATCGGTGGGGATCTGCCAAAGCGGAAACAGCGGCTCGAGGCCAGTCGAGGCGAGCTGGTTTTCGCGGTAAGAGCGAACGTCCGTCAGGAACAAATCGCCGAAGGCAAATGCATCGACGTGCTCGGCGAGAGCGCGGTCACACACCTCGGCCATGCGCTGCTCATAGATTTCGTTGGAGCAGGGCCAGGGGAGCGGGACAGTCCACAGGGGCAACCGCGCGGCCGCAGCCTGAGCTTCGAGTACGGAGCGGCGTACGCCGTGCATGGCAACGCGTTGAAATTCGGCGTTGAGGGTGGTGACGAGCCCGACGACTTGAATGTCTGGCTGCCCGCGCAGGACGTGGAGGGTCCATGCGCTGTCTTTGCCGCTGCTCCAGGAGAGAAGGACGCGCTTCATGGGGCAATCATAACCGTATGGCGGAAACGCCGGGGAAAACTCGAGGGCATGGGGCGGCGAAGAGGTCTCGAACAGGCAGGACCGGGCATACCACGCTCAGAGCGGGGACTTTGGAGAGGACCTAGGTTATACCACGGAGATGCCATAGACTTTGCGCGAGTCGCGGTGAAACTGTTCCCGCAAAAGAATCCGGACAAGTAATTGCGGCGCAGTTACGAGAAATCAAAAAGACAAACACGGCCTGCGATGCACAAAGGCTCGCAAGCCGTGTTGTTTTGATTCAGCGGGTTTTTAGTTAAGGGTAAGGTCGGCGGAGAGCGGTGTATTTTCGCTGGAGTCACCGATGTGGAGCACGAACTTGCCCGGATCAATATGCCAGCCGTGGGTCGCTTCGTCCCAGTAGCTGAAGGCGCGCGAATCCAGAGTCAACGCGATATGTTTGGTTTCGCCCGGATTCAGTTGTACTTTGGCGAAGCCCTTGAGTTCTCGTTCGGGACGCGTAACTTTCGCGCTGGGGTCAGAGACATAAAGCTGAGCAACTTCAGCTCCTGCGTATTTGCCGGTGTTGGTGACGTCGAAGCTGATTTGGATGCCATTGGGATCGATGGTTTTTGCTACGACGAGAGACGGCCCCTGCAGATTCGAGAAGGTGAAGCTGGTGTAGCTGAGCCCGAAGCCAAAGGGAAACAGCGGGTGTTTGCCGGTTGTCGTCCAGTAGCGATAACCGACCATCAGTTTGTCGTTGTATTTGACGTGAGGGATGACATAGTCCACGTCAGGATGACCCACTTCCACCACATGGAGCTTGGTATCGGCACCGGGGATGGGGTAGTAGTCCTTGAACGACGGATTATCTTCCCATGCGCGATCGAAGCTGATGGGCAGTTTGCCTTCAGGGTTGTGCTTGCCGAGGAGGACGAACGATATTGCTGTCCCGCCTTCTTGACCGGGATACCAGTTGTCGATCAAGGCAGGAACTTTATCGAGCCAGCGATGCGTGTCGACGCCGCCGCCCGCAGTGAGCGTGACGATGGTATGCGGATTGGCAGCGGCGACCGCTTCGATCAGCGCATCCTGACCCCAGGGTAGACCGAAGGTGCGATCGAGGCCTTCACTTTCAGTGGAAGGATCGAAGCCGGCTGCGACAATGGCGACGTCGGCAGCCGCGGCAAATTTCTTCGCATCTTCTGAGATCATGTCGCTCTCGTCGGCGATACCGAGCGCGAAGCGGGTTCCGGAAAAGGCAGGCAGGTAATCGGCGACAACGTTGATGGTCTGGCCGGCCGCGAGTTCGACGGAAGTAAATTCGGGATGCTGGCCTTCGACTTCTGTTTGCGCGAGGACCTGTTTGTCATCGACGCGGATCGTGTAACGATCTCCACCGGAAGCGGCGGCAAGGATCAGGTATCTGCCTGCTTTCGCCGCCTGGTAGGACCCGGAATAGCGGACGCTGCGCGGTGTTTTGTCGGCAGGCCCCCACCATTCATCCTTGTAATTCGAGATGAACGGCACCTGATTGGATTGCGGCGAACCGCTGAAGTCGCGGCTGGAATAGGTCGCTTCCTGTACGGTGCCGTTCCAATGGGTGTGCCAGAAGACTTCGTTCATCTCCGGCAGACCGCGAGCGTAGAGAACTTTTACGTCCGGGCCGATCAGGCTGGAGAAGCCGGTAAGGAGGCTGACGGGGTCGAAGGCGGTGGCTTGCGAAGAACCTCCGCCGCCGGACACTGCGGGCCAGGCATTGGGCCCAAGGATGGCGACGGTCCTGATTTTCGATGGGTCGATGGGAAGGACATTGTCTTCGTTCTTGAGCAGGGTGATGCTTTCCAGCGCGCCCTGCAGTGCCACGCCGCGATCAGCGAGGGAATAGGTGGGTTCGTTGAGGTCGAGCTGGGGACGATCAAGCCAGCCATAGCGAAGAGCTACACGCAGAATGCGGAGCACTTTTTCGTCGATGGTGGATTCTTTGACTGCGCCGCTTTGGACTGCGGGAAGCAGCACCCTGGCATTCATGAATCGAGGTGAGGGCATCTCGAGGTCGAGGCCATTGTTGGCTGCGGCGACGCCGTCGTATGTAGCGTCCCAATCGGACATGAGGATGCCATTGAATCCCCAGTCACCTTTCAGAACTTTGAGGTTGAGATACTCGTTCTGCGTGGCGTGTGGGCCGTTGATCAGGTCATAGGAGTTCATCACCGCGGTGGTGTGGCCCTCGGTGACAGCGGCTTCAAATGCGGGGAAGTAGATTTCGCGCATGGTGCGCTCGTCCACTTCGACATCAACATTGTGGCGGTTGTACTCCTGATTGTTGAGCGCGAAATGCTTGACAGTAGCGCTCACGCCCTGCGACTGAACTCCCTGGATGTAGGGAACGACCATGCGGGCATTGAGAAAAGGATCCTCGGATAGGTATTCGAAATTGCGGCCGCTGACGGGCGAGCGAGCGATATTGACGCCAGGCCCGAGCAGGAAGTTGACGCCACGGGCGCGCGCGTCATGGCCGAGGCTCTGACCGAGGTGCAGCGCGAAATTCGGATCCCATGTAGCCGCGAGTGCCACTCCGCCTGCATAGGCGGTGGTGGGTCCCCAGGTGCGAACGCCCACCGAAGCGTCGGACATTTTGAGACGTGGCAAGCCGATCGCCGGTTCGGCATGCGTGAACATCTCGTCGACCCCGCCGATGAGTTCAATTTTTTGCTCCAGGGTGAGCTTCGAGAGCATTTCATGAGCGCGCGCGTCGATGGCCGCCGAATCGGGCTGCGGAGCCTGCGCCATAGCTCCCGCGATGGCGAAGGCAACGCAGGCAATTGAGGCTGCGATGGAAGCGATAGAACGCGGATGCCAAAACGATTGAGTAGACAGTTTGAACAGGATTTTCATGTCGCGGAAAGGCTAAATGATCGGACTTTGGGCTGTACATGGTGGAGCGAGTGTATTGGGAGCGAAAGCGATCCCGGCCACGCCGTGTGACCTCAGTCACACGCCGGGGTGAATCGTGTCACTGCGATGGTGCAAAGGGTACGCGCAGACTCGGTATCCAGCAGACGAGGAATCTGGAGGGCTCTGCGTGTGGAGGGGTGACTGAGTCGCATCGGTTGCCGTCGGGTTCCAGAGAAGGCCGCTCAGAAAACCTGGATGCGGACGAGCGGAGGTGAATGGCGGGTCGCCGAATGGCGAGTGGAGGCAGGCGTGAGCTTTGCAACGAGGTTGAAAACCATAGTGCTGGCAACCGATCTGGAAGGCCGGTCGGACGCTGCTCTGGAGTATGCGCGCAAACTGGCATCGAGATACCAGGCGCGCATCATTTTTGCGTACGGACTCGATCCCCTGGATTATGCCGCGGTAGATCGCGTGCCGGGACGTTTGCTGAAGGTGCTTCCCAGCGAGGCGAGGGCAGCGTTGGACAAGATGGTGGAGGACCTGTTGCGGGAGGGAATCCACAGCCATTCAGAACTCCGCCAAGGTGCGGTGGCACAGACGCTTGTGGACGTGGCAGAGCAGCATAGCGCCGATCTGATTGTGATAGGCACGGAAGGCCGTCAAGGCGTGGGACCCATTGCGGTGGGGGCTATTGCCGAAGAACTGGTGCGGATGTCGCCTTGCCCGGTGCTTGCCGTTGCTGCGGACTGGAATGCTGGTCCTTTCAGGCCGACTCCAGGTGGGTCAGTGATGCTGGCGATGGAAAAGAACGAGGCGACGGTAGAAGCTGTAGCCACCGCGCGCTCGCTGGCGGAGAGTTTTGAACGGACCTTGATCGTGGTGCATGCGCGGGGCGCAGCGGAGGCCTCTGCGTTTCTGAACCCGGGAGCGACGACGCTAGCCGACTTCGGCATTCAACCGTCTGCCAAATTTCCGGTGCGTTGCATCGTGAAAGACGGTTCGCCCGTAGACGCAGTTACGCATGCAATCAAACAATACCATCCCAGCATTCTGGTGTTGGGTGTCAAGCGCGCCAGCGGAACGGAGGGTCCCCACGGCACCGCTTTCGCAATATTGTCACGTTCGCGGGTACCTGTCCTTTGCGTTCCGCCGGCGGTGAAGGAAGTTGTATTGTGCCGCGAAGCAGCGATTCCTGTGACAGCAGGATGAGGCAGCACGGATGACTGCTTGGTCTCGCGCAACGCGAGGACGGGGCCGGACGGGGTTGGCGGGGCAAAGGAACGGACCGTTTGCAGAGAATGGGTAACTGCCGGTTCGAACGATCAAAGCCACAGGGAATGCAAGGAGAGATGGAACGATGCAATCGGAGGCAAGTTCGGGCCGAGCAGCGAAGGCATCCCGTCCACTCGCCGAGCTTCTGGCGTGTCCGCCGGAGACCGCGAAACTGTTGAACGCAACTGCTGAGTATGTGGAGTTTGGAGAAGGCGAGACAGTGTTTCGCCAAGGCGCGCAGTGCAAAGGCCTCTATGTTGTTGTTGCCGGAGAGTTCATTCGCAAGGCGGAGCGGATGGAATCTCGGCTGATGCTGGGATCGGTACGAGCTGGTGAACTGGTCGAGTTGGCAGCGGCACTCGGGGATGGGCAACACACCTATTCGTTGACGGCACATGCACGCTCCTCGGCAATGCTTTTACCTTTGGACGCACTGCTGAAAAGTTTTCGGGCACATCCGCCGTTGCGCATGCATCTTCTGGAGGAACTCGCGCGAGAGGTTTCGCGAGCCTACGAGTTATCCTGCGCCAGTCGACTGAGTGGAGTGCGCAAGCGCGGTGACGGACAGCACTCCAATGTGCGGGAAAACAACATCGTGTGATCTAGATCACACAACATGCAAAACGGGCATTGTCCAGGCGTCTTCGCTGGATTCATCCCGTCAAAACTGAGCTATACTCGTGTCAAGACATCAGAATTTCTATGGCTGACTTCCGCTCACATCACCCTCCTGAAGATTGTTTGAACTGTGAGCATCGCCATCTTCGGATGTTTTGCAATCTCACATCCGAAGCTTTGGCAGATTTCGACGCCATCGGCATCATGATGAGCCATGCGCGCGGGGCGAAATTGTTCTCAGAAGGCGATCTGGCGCGGAATGTTTTCATCATCTGTTTTGGCCAGGTCAAGATCTCTTCGACTTCACGCGACGGCAAGACCATGATCCTCAAAATCGCCAGCCCAGGTGATGTGATGGGCTTGAGCGCCGTGTTGGCGAACGTGCCTCATGAAGTGACAGCGGAAGCCATTGAACCCTGCCAGGTGAAAACGATTCGCAAGCAGGAGTTTGTGGAATTCCTAGGCCGCCATGGCATTGCGAGCATGCATGCTGCGCAATCGCTATCGGGTGAGTATCTCACGGTGTTTCATGATGCCAAACGGCTGGCATTGTCGGGTTCCGCTGCGGGACGGTTGGCGCGGTTGCTGCTGGACTGGGGCCGCTCGTCCGCGAACGGCAAGCCAGAGATCCGGTTCACAATGGCGTTGACGCACGAAGAGATTGCCAACATGGCAGGGACTTCGCGAGAGACTGTGACCCGGCTGCTGAACCAGTTCCGCCGCGACCAGTGGATCACGATCAAAGGCTCAAGCATGACGATCGTGAAGCCCGATCAACTCGAGCGCCTGACAGCCTGAGCGCGGACTTCTTCTCTTCATCACAAGAATCGAATTGGGAATGTGCAACGACGGTCTCGCGTTGAGCGGAATCCTTGCGTGTTCAACTTTGGAGAGCAGTCTGTTCCTGGGAGTGGAGCGAGGCCTCGATCGATGCTTCGCGCAGGGTGAGCACAGGACAGCGGGCATGAGCCAGCACGCGATAGATGGTGCGGTCACGCGTGAGGTCGTTGAGCGCGGAGCGATCGGTAGCGCCGAGGACGATCAAGCTAGCCTTCCGGTCCGCTGCGGTCGCAAGAATCTCGATCGATGGATTGCCGTGGACGATGAGTGGCTCGATGCGCGGGCATTGTGCCCCTTCGCTCGAGTTGGTGGACTCGGCCAGCACACGGAGCGCGTGCATGGCAGCGAAATCAAGCCCGGTGGGCTCTCCCAAGCGCGTCATTTCACTGGCGGTTGGCAGCACGTGGAGCAGAACGAGGCCTGCGGATTGGCTTGCGGCGATACGGCAGGCAAGCACTGCGCCCGGGCGAGAGGCCTCTCTCAATGTGGTGGCGTGCAAGACAACCTTCTGGTTGCCACGACCGCCTTCCGGGAGATGGGCATCGGGTCCCACGGTAATGACCGGGAGTTGGACCGAGCGCAGCACCTGCTCTGCCACGGAGCCAAGAAACAATTTACTTAACTTGTTCCGGCTCCGAGTGCCAAGCAGTATACGATCTGCACGGAACTGCCGTACAGCGGAAGCAATTTGTTGCGCGGGATGACCCTCGCGAACCAGGACATCGCAGGGGATATTGCGCTGATTGGCAAGAGAGCGCCATCTTTCGAGAGTCGCAGTCGAGTATTCCAGCGCTGCGCTGGGATCGTAATAGGGCATCCCCACTGCGTCCACAGCCATGGCAGTGGCGGCAGGGATCACATGCAGGAGCAGGAGGCGCGCGCCGGTGTCTTGGGCTTGGAGGAACGCGTGAGGTATTAAGCGTTCGAGATCAGAGAGATCGGTTGCTACAAGGATCGTGACGGGATGAGTCCAGCGGGATGTGTCGGCCCTGAGCATCAGGCATGCCTCACACCCGGAACAATGACATCGACCAGGGGCAGACGATGTGCCCCGCGGCACCCAACAATGTGATCAAACCCACATTCGGGAGATGGAAGCAGGAGGGGTGATTCACGCCGGATGATCGGATTCTTGACTTTGTCCAGATTCAGCGCGTGAGATTGCACAAATGATTGCCGGAGTGCGGAAGCGCTCGTTGCTGTGATCTTGCCGGATGTCGTTGCCGACCGCTCAATTTGTCTGAGGCGCCTATCACGACCGCGGAAACCCTGAGGTTCAATGTTGTTGTCGCAATTCATCACACCGCGGGCGACATGATGGTAAGTGTTCGCAGCCTAGACTAGCCCTTTCAGTGCGCGCGCGGCCCAATTTGCTTTAACTTCGCCGTATCGAACTGTTCGATGGTCTAGTGTTGGCGGTAAATCCACGCTTCTTTATTGCATCCTTATGCGGATTGCAACTATGTTGGGGAATGGAAACCCACCTACAGAATTTCCATTCCTGTAAACATCCCAAGAACAATTGAGCCGTTGTGTGCGCCGTCGCGCACCTGCATTTGCATCACAATTTCCCTTTGTTTTCAGGGCCCGACACGAAAACGAGTTCACTTTTCAATTTCTGGAGGACAGCTGCAATGGATTTCAGACGTACCCGAGGTGTATTCACCCGAGTTCTGCTTGTCTGGGCGGCGTTGATTCTAGCGTCCCCTGGCGTTTTCGCACAGACGTTTCGGGGCGGTATCAATGGCACCGTAACGGACGTATCCGGTGCCGTGGTGCCAGGAGCAACGGTTGAGGCTGTGGATGATGCCACGAGCGTGTCGCACAAGACAGTGTCTTCGAGTGCAGGCACGTTTACATTTCAGGATCTTCCGCTGGGGACCTATCTCGTTTCTGTTTCGGCGGGTGGATTCCAAACGGCAAAGGTGGAGAAGGTTCCGGTGAGTGCGGGATCGATTTACACGCTACCGGTCAAGTTGAGTGTTGAAAGGGCAGCCACGACCGTGGAAGTGGATGCGGCCGCTTTGTCGCTGGATACAACCTCGACGACACAAGTTGCGGAAGTGGGCGGCGAACCACTCCAAGACACTCCGCTGAATGGAAGAGATTTCACCCAGCTCGTGATTCTGACGCCCGGATTTTCAAACAGTGGCGCGGGCGGCTACGGCTCGTTGAACGGCACCCGAGCGAACCAGATCAACTGGCAGATTGACGGCATCGACAACAACGATCTGTGGCACAACATTCCGGCTGTGAACCAGGGCGGCGTCTCGGGCATTGCGGGCATTATTTTGCCGATTGACGCCGTGGATCAGTTTTCGGCACAGACGCAGGCAGCTCCTGAGTCTGGACGGAATCCGGGCGGCAGTGTGAATCTTTCGCTGAAGTCAGGTGGGAATGATTTGCACGGAAGTCTCTACTATTACAACCGCAACGAATTCTTTGGCGCGACGAATCCGTTTACTGCGCCGACAAAGCAGGAAGTGCGCAATTACAACTACGGATTTTCAGCCGGCGGTCCGTTTGTAAAAGACAAGCTTTTCTGGTTCACGACGTACGAACACCAGCGCTTCACGATCGGCGTTCCTGATCAGGCGACCGAACCGACCCAGGATTGGCAAACGGAAGCAGAGGCAGCGCTGTCCAAGTACAACATACCAGTGAACAGTGTATCGACGGCGTTGCTTGGGACATTGTGGCCGGCGGCTGCAACGGGACCGGGCACGGCGACGGTAAGTAACTACACGAGCACAACGCCTGAGTATGGATATAGCTACAACGGGCTGGCAAAAATCGATTACACGATCAACGACAAGAATAGCCTGACGGCTCACTGGTTTGTAGGACAGGGGAACCAGGTGGCGCCGGTCGGTTCTTCGCTCTACTACTACTACGAAGTGGCGCCCATTCACGTGCAGAACTATGCAATCGTGTTTAATCATGTGTTTTCGCCGACCGTAACAAACCAGTTGCTGACCGGAGTGAACTACTTCAACCAGGTTTTCAACGACTTCAACACGAGCTTCGATGTTTCGAGCCTGGGCCTGATTGATGGTTCAACCCTTCCGGGCTCGCCCAACATCGCGATCTCCGGCTTCGATCCGATTGGCGAGACGCCTCCAGAGGGACGTAACGACATTACCGGCCACCTGACGGACGATCTGTCATGGACAGTAGGCCCGCATGAGTTCAAGTTTGGCGGCGAGTTCCGTCAGGCGCAATTGGATGAGTTCTATCATCGCCATGCGCTGGGCAGCTTCACGTTTGATGGAACGCAAGGGCCTGATCCAAACAACGCAACGTTGAGCGGCGACTCGTATGACACGGGTGATCTGCGCATCGATGCACTGGCAGATTTTTTGGCAGGAAGGGTTAAAACTTCTTCGATAGCGTTAGGAGATCCGGATCGCCAGGTATTTGTGAACACCTTCGATTTCTTTGGCCAGGACTCCTGGCAGGTGAGCAAGAAGCTTAACGTCAACTACGGCATTCGGTGGGACTACGAAGGTCCGCTGCACAATTCGGCGAAGGATCTTTCGGTATTCCGACCGTCTCTTTCGACTGCAAACGACGGCATCGTTTATCAGGGAAGCCAGATTGGGACGCTCTACGACCCTGTTTACACGAACTTCAGCCCGCGCGTTGGCTTTTCTTATCAACTTACGCCGTCGATCGTCGTCCGTGCCGGTGCCGGACTTTATTTCGATACTCCGAATCTGAATCCATTTCTCGACAATCGTCCCGGCAACGGCGCGCCGAATGGTGTCGAGGGCAACCCGGGAGGTCCGGATCCAGTGGTGACGGCGACGGCGGGCCCGTACACAATCGAGTCGGGCGTGGATCCATTCACGTCCTCTGCGCCTTCGAACAGCCTGTTCTCGATTGAGAAGAATTTTGTTCCTTCCCACAACATGAATTACAACCTGCAGATTGAGAAAAGCTTTACGAACAAGGTTGTGGCGCAGGTTGGCTATGTGGGCTCGGGAGGACGGCACCTTCTGGCGATCCGGGACATCAACCAGGCAGCTCTTTCGACGACTGGGGACGGCCTTCGACCTTACTCGTCGATTTTCCCCGACGTCACCTTCATCAACGAGATCCAGAGCATCGGGACATCGAACTACAACTCGCTGCAAGCCACCATTCGCGCTTCAGGGTTCCACGGGATAACGGCGCAAGCGGCCTATACCTGGTCGCACAGCCTGGATGAAGTCACGGCGTATCGCGGTGCGTTGCCTCAGGACAGCTTCAACTTCAAAGGTGATTACGGCAATTCCGACTTTGACAATCGCAACATCTTTGTCGGGTTGATCTCCTATGACGTGCCTGGATCGTCGCACATGCCTCTGCTGACAAAGGGCTGGGAGTTGAACAGCCTGATGACGTTCCATGGGGGTCTCCCGTTTTCGGTGTATAGTTCGGCGGATACATCGGGCACAAACGACGGCAACCAGCGCGCCAATCTTGTACCCGGGGTGAATCCCTACACGGGATTCCGCAAGGGCGGAGTGGACGCGAACTGGCTGAATCCTGCGGCATTTGTCGATGCCCCGGCAGGAACCTGGGGAACCACGGCGCGGAACGAGTTTTACGGACCTGGCTACAGCGACGTGGACTTCTCAGTTTTCAAGAACACGAAGGTCGGGGAGCGCGTGACGACCCAGTTCCGGGTGGAAATGTTCAATCTCTTCAATCGCACAAACTATGCACCGCCTCTCAACGGCAACTTCAACCCTTCGTACACGCAAGACAATGCGCTGTCGCTCTTCACAACGATCGGCAGCTTTAATGGAGCTCCCGGAATCGGAGCGGGCGAACCGTACAACACGCAGTTTGCATTGAAGGTGATCTTCTAACCCAACTGCGAGCGGAAAAACTACAACGGCGTCGGGACCAATCCCGGCGCCGTTGTAGTTTTTGCGCGAGGCAGTTGAGGCAGTCGCTTTCGAAAGACACCAGCGTTCCAAACGATGGACCCAGCAAAAGCAAGAAGCCCCGCCGAGTGGCGAGGCCTCTGCGTTTCGTTTGGGAGGATGGGCCCGGCAATCTAAGACATGTGGGTTTGGGGATGGTCGGCTAGGCGGCGCGGCAGCGGAGCAGGTGTCAATCCAGCGGTAGAGGAGTTCATGACCTCGGTGAAGTCCTTGCGGAAAGCCGCCATCTCGTCCGCTGTGCCGACTGTGATCCGGAGCTGGTTGGGCCATGCAGGCCAGATGCGGCCGACGAACATCTCTTTGGCGGCAAGTGCGGCCTGGACTTCTTTTCCGGGACGCTTGACGTCAAGCATGAAGCAGTTGCTCTCTGAAGGCGTGGTCGCATAGCCCTGGCTCTTGAGCCAGTCGAGTGTCTGGACACGAATATCGGCAATGATTTTTTTGCGCGTCGGGATGAGGTCCGCATCGAGCAAGCTGGCTTTGGCTGCCGCAACGGCGGTGATGGCCAGCGCGTTCATTCCGCCGAACGGCGTGATCTTGGCGAGGAGGTCGGGCCGACCTATGGCCAGGCCCATCCGAATGCCGGCCATGCCATAGAGCTTGGAGAAGGTGCGAAGAACGATGACGTTCTTTCCTTCTTTCACAAAGTCGAGCGAGCGCGGCGCGTCGCAGAGGTGAATGTATGCCTCATCGATCAGAATGACGGTGTCTTTCGGTGCGCCGGCAATCGCGGCTTCAATGTCAGCGCGCGGTGTGCAGGTCCCGGTTGGGTTATTGGGATTGCAGATGTAGATGACGCCCGGATTGGATGAGGCAGAGAGCATGGCCTTAATGTCGTGCTTGGCTTCGCCAGAAGGATCGGCTAGCGGCACCTTGATGACGGGCGCTCCGGAAACCTGCGCGGCCCACATGGGCGCTTCGTAGCCGGGATCTGCAATGACAAGCGGCTTGTCTTTGCTGGTAAAGGCGAGCACCGTCCAGTGGAGCGGCTCGCTCGAGCCGGCGAAGGGAATGACGCTTTCAGGATTCAGGCCTTCCTGCTTGGCAAAGATCTCGGCCAACTCCTCCTCACCGGTGAAGAGGTAGCGGCCTCCGCGAGGCGTGATGTCGATGATGGCTTTGCGCGCAGCCTCGGACGGGCCCATGGGGTTTTCGTTGGCGTCGATATGGATGCCGATGTTGGGGTCGGCGAATTTGGGGCGCGCCGCGAAGGCCAGATGCGGCTCTGTGAGAACGCGCACGCTGGCAAGAGCGGAAGCGCCGGCAGCGTAACGGAAGAAGGAACGACGGGAAAAGCCGCTACAGGCAACGGGATCCGAAGAAGGATGCATCGCGGTGACTCCTTTTGAGATAGGTTGGAGCGGGCCAAGAACAGCGAAGGGCACAAGGGGATGACAAAAAGAATAGAACAAGGTGCTCAAAAGAAAGGGAAGACCATCCCATATCTCAAAGTAGCTTTCACTGCGTTCAAACACAAGAGGGAAACGCATAAAGAACGCATCAGGATTGGGCGCGAGGCCGGGAAGGCAAGTAGTGCCATGTGGCTGTGAACAGGGGAATGAGAGGACGAGATCGCGCTTTTGGACGAAAGGCACGAATCGCTTTGACAGTGGCGCCGGTCTTGAACGAGGATGCGTGGGGCGCACTGTGGATGGACGGAGACGCAGGATGAAAATGAGCGCATCGCGAGTGGGTTCGAAGGAGTTCCGAATGTGGTACACTTCGGCGGGTAAACGCTTACTCAAAGGGAATTGCAGCCAAACTTGCGGGGTGCGGAATTTCAGTGTCCGCCCGAATCCGGAAGCTGGGGAATCTGATTTTTTGGCAACTTTTGAAGCTTGACAAGTCTCGCAGTAAACCCATTTACTTAGGGCGAACGTCCGGGGACTGCATCGCGGACGCGACAACGGAAACCAGGTGACTCGATGTACGGATTGCTCCCGTTAGCAACAACTCTCGGCGCAGGTCGTTCCGCGCTCGAATTTTTGGCGGTTGCCGCCTCACCGCTGGTGCGCCTCCGCCCTCTCGATATTGCGGTCATCGCCGCCTACTTCGTGATGGTGATCTGGATCGGCTTCTACCTGAAACAGCAAGCCAACACCAGCGAAGAGTTCTTCATGGCCGGACGCGAAATGACGGCGTGGATTGCGGGATTAAGCTTTGTCTCGGCCAACCTCGGATCGCTGGAACTGATGGGCTGGGCTGGTTCGGCCTATCAGTACGGAATTCTGGCGGCGCACTGGTACTGGATCGGTGCAATTCCTGCCATGCTGTTTCTCGGCATGGTGATGATGCCGTTCTACTACGTGTGCAAGACGCACTCGGTACCCGGCTACCTGAAGCTTCGCTATGGGCAGGGCGCAAGCATCGTTGCTGCATTCTCTTTCGCTTTCATGACCGTCTTGATGAGCGGCGTGAACATGTTTGCGATGGCGGAAGTGATGAAGGTGGTGCTTGGCTGGGACCTGAATTTCAGCATCATTGTTTCGTCGCTCGCCGTGGCAGCGTACGTTGCACTGGGAGGACTTCGTTCCGCGATCTTCAACGAAGTTTTGCAATTCGTCCTCATTTGGGGCGGTGCGTTGTTGGTACCGATTCTGGGTCTGATTGAAGCCGGTGGCTGGACCAACCTGAAGGCCAAAATTGCGCACAATGTTGCCACCGGTCTGGTGCCGGCGGGCGACTATACCCATATGTGGCGCAGCATGGGCCACTTTGCCGACAATCCGATGGGCATTCACTGGACAGGGATTGTGTTTGGGTTGGGATTCGCTATCAGCTTCGGGTATTGGACGACCGATTTTCTGGTTGTGCAGCGCGTTCTAGCCGCGAACAGTCTGCGCTCGGCGCGCATGGCTCCGGTGATTGGCTCATTCTTCAAGATGGCTGTTCCGTTCATCGTCATTCTTCCGGGGCTTTTGGGGCTCGTGGTTTTGCAGAATCCGGATGGCAGCCTGATGCGGCTTGTGGGCGAAAACGTGGTGGCAGCCAACCCGGGGGCTGGCCTGCACAGCTACAACGAAGTATTGCCATTGATGCTGGTTCGCTATTGCGGACCCGGTCTGCTGGGGCTTGGCATCACGGCACTCATTGCAGGATTCATGAGCGGCATGGCCGGCAACGTGAGCGCGTTTTCTGCCGTGTGGACTTACGACATTTATCAGCCGCTGATTGTAAAGAAGGCGCGCGATGAGCACTATGTGGCGGTGGGCCGCTGGGCGACGATTCTGGGCGTTGTCATTTCCATCGGCGCAGCCTACATGGTGATGAATGCCAAAGGCATCATGGATTATGTGCAGGCGCTGTTCAGCTTCTTCATCTCGCCGCTGCTCGGCGCAGTCCTGATGGGCATGTTCTGGAAACGCGCGACGAAGGCGGGAGGTTTCTGGGGACTGTTGCTTGGAACGTTGACATCGATCAGTCTGTGGGCGTGGGTCAAGATCGATCCCACGGCTTTGCGCTATGTCGCGCTCTCACCGGATGCGAAGGACATGGCCGAGAACATGTATCGCGCTCTATGGTCGGTGATCGTGGCGGTCGTTGTCGTCTTCGTTGTGAGTCTATTTGGCAAGGCTCGGCCTGTGGAAGAGCTCGATGGGTTGGTTTACGGCGCCACAAGATTGCCCGCTGAAGCGCCCGTGCCGTTTTTCAAGAACGAATGGTTCTGGACCGGTCTGGCGATTGCCGGATTCCTCGGGCTCAACATCTACTTCTGGTAAAGAGGTCAAGCATGCATTCTTCGAGCATTTCGATCTGGTTCTTCATCGGCGTTCTTCTCACCATTTATGGCGCGATGATTCTGGGGTACGGAATTTTTGAATTGGCAACGGGCCAAACGGCCAACGTGATTCTTGCCAATCTTCATGCGCCTGTCTGGTGGGGCGCGACGCTTTTGGCCCTTGGTCTTTTTTATGGGGTGCGCTTTCGCCCGGGCCGCAACGGTTAAAGAAATGCGGATCTAAGGAGCACGAGAAAATGGCAGAACAACGCAAAATGACGTTTGGTGTGGTGGTGGGTAATCGCGGCTTTTTTCCTGATCATCTGGCCAAAACCGGCCGTGAAGAAATTATCTCGGTATTGCAGGCAGCAGGCGCAAAGGCGATTGTCCTAAGCCCTGAAGAATCGAAGTACGGCGCAGTGGAAACGTATGCAGAATCGCAGCGTTGCGCCGAGCTTTTTAAGAAACATGCCGATGAAATCGACGGCATCATCGTCACACTGCCCAATTTCGGCGAAGAGCGCGGCATTGTGGATGCGATCCGGCTTTCGGGGTTGAAGGTGCCGGTACTGGTGCAGGCAACGCCCGACCGCAGCGATGACATGACCATCGCCATGCGGCGCGACAGCTTCTGCGGCAAGATGAGCGCGTGCAACAACATGATGCAATACGGGATCGACTACTCGCTGACTACGCTGCACACAGAGTCGCTGGCGTCGCCGGAGTTCAAGGCGGACCTCGAGTGGTTTTCGGCAGTCTGCCGCATCATAAAGGGCTTGAAGAATCTGCGCATCGGGGCCATCGGTGCGCGGCCGACGGCCTTCAACACGGTTCGTTATTCGGAACGCATTTTTGAAACCAGTGGAATCACGATTGAGACCATTGATTTGTCGGAGATCTTTGGGCGCATCAACAAAATGAAGGACACCGACGACGCAGCGCAGGCCAAGCTTGCCGCGATCAAGAAGTATGTGAGCACGGCAGGCATTGCGGATGCAGCGTTGTTGAAGATGGCGAAGCTGGGTGCGGTCATCGACGGATGGATGAAGCAGACCCACGTGACCATCAGCGCAGTGCAGTGCTGGACGTCGATGGAAGAGTTTTTTGGCGTGGTGCCCTGCACCATCATGAGCATGATGTCGAACGAATTGATCCCGTCAGCCTGCGAAGTGGATGTGCCGGGCACACTGAGCATGTACATGTTGGCGCTGGCCAGCGGCACGCCGTCGGCACTTTTGGATTGGAACAACAATTACGGAAGCGACCCCAACAAGTGCGTCTGTTTCCACTGCTCGAACCTGCCGAAGCATTTCTTTAATGAAGTGCGCATGGATTACCAGGCAATCATTGCCGGTACAGTGGGCAAGGAGAACACGTTTGGCACCTGCGTGGGCCGCGTGAAAGCTGGGACAATGAGCTACGCGCGCTATTCGACCGATGACCGCCGCGGCGTTGTGCGCGGATACACGGGCGCAGGCAAGTTCACCGACGATCCGCTGGAAACTTTTGGCGGCGCTGGGGTGGCGGAGATTCCGCAGCTGCAAAAGTTGCTGAAGTACATTTGCCGCGAGGGATTCGAACACCATGTGGCGGCCAACTTCAGCGATGTGTCGAAGTCCGTCCATGAGGCGGCCCGCTATCTGGGGTGGGAAAGCCACTATCATCCCGAATCGGAAGGCTAAGATTCATAAGAGAGACCGCCGGGCGTTGACAATCCAAGTCAGCGCCCGAGTCGCTTTGTGGGAATTCTGCCGGAAGGACGCAGACAGATGAGCAAGAGAGTGAAGAAGAGCCTGGTGGTACAGGGAACTGTGCTGGCGACCGAGGCCGCGTGGAACGAAGAACTCGAAGCGAAACATCAGAAACTTGTGGAATGGCTGGGGGCTCAAAAGCTTGCGGGCGTTTTGATTCGGCGGAACGAGAATATCGCTTGGATCACGGGCGGCGCAGTCGACGTGCGTGTACTGACTCCTGCCGAAACGGGTGTGGCGTCAATCTTGGTGACGGCCGCAGGGAAGCGATACTACTTGACCACCGAGAATGAAGCGCCGCGGCTGCACGACGAAGAGTTTGGCTCACTGGATTTTGAGCCGGTTCTTTTCCCGTGGTTTGCGGATGATACGTTTGCCGCTGCGGCAAAGATTGCCGGCGGTCCGCTGGGATGCGACACGGCCGGCCCCGGTTCTACTCAAGTGAATTTGTATCCGCTGCGGGCGGAGTTGAGCGCGGCGGAGATGGAGCGCTATCGCTGGCTTGGAGCCGAAACGGCGGCTGCGACAGCGGAGTCGCTGCACGAGGTGGAACCGGGTTTGAGCGAATATGACCTGGAAGCGCTAACGGCCGCGAATCTATTGCGCCGCGGCATTTTGCCTTCGGTGTATCTCTATGCAGTCGACGACCGCATCTACAAATACAAGCACGCAGTTGCGCGCGGGGCGCGGCTTAAAAACTACGGCATGTTGAATCTGTGCACGCGCAAATGGGGCTTGGCGATTTCGATCACGCGGTTCGTGCATTTCGGCGAGCCACCGGCCGAGTTGAAAGCCCGCTTCAAGTCTGCGGCGCAGGTGAATGCTGCATTGTTGCACGCGACGCAGGCGGGTACGACGTCGGCAGAGTTGTTCAAAGTGGCGCAGGCCGCCTATGCGGCTGAAGGATTCCCGGGCGAAGAACGCTTGCACCACCAGGGTGGTCCTACGGGCTACGGCGAACGTGAATGGGTTGCGACGCCAACCGGCTCGGAGACGGTCGTCAACAATCAGGCATTCGCTTGGAACCCCAGTATTCGCGGAGGCAAAGCCGAAGATACGGTCCTGGTGAGCGACGGCAACGTTGAATGGCTGACAGCTACTCCGGAATTGCCGCAGATTCAGGCTACTGTG
Source organism: Occallatibacter sp. (assembly GCA_035487015.1). Taxonomy (GTDB): domain Bacteria; phylum Acidobacteriota; class Terriglobia; order Terriglobales; family Acidobacteriaceae; genus Telmatobacter. The sequence goes on from DATHMP010000074.1 coordinate 53,708, forward strand.
GACGGGAAGACCTATCCTGCCGCTGATGTGGTTGTGAAGTAGTTGGGGCCAGCGCAGGGTTCGTCGGATTCTCGCGATGCCTAGGGTTGACTCGCTTCGCGCGGCTGCAGTGTAATGCGCGCGGCCAGCACAACGAGCGCGGCCCACAACGCATCGGCTCCCAGCAGGTGCGCAATCTGCAGCCAAACTGGCGCAAGCAAGACGACGTCGAGAACACCCAGGACGTATTGCGCCGCGAGCAGCACAAGGACCAGCGCAGAAAGAAGGCGATTATCCCAATGAGCTGTTCGTTGTGCAGCGCGCACAAGGAGCCAGATAAGAAAAATGCTGGCAAGAAATGCGATTGTGGGATGGGTCCACCGCCAGCGCACCAACCACGCGCTACCTGCAGCGAAGTCCTGCGTCAATGCGGCTGCGAGCGAGCTGGCGGGAAAGAGCGTATCGCCGAGTGCGGCAAGTGAACCTGTTACGCCGACGATGAGAACTACGAGAATGCTTGCAGAAGCGCCGATGGGTGCGACCACAGAAATGTCGCTGCGCAAGAAACCGCGCTTCCGGCTGAGGAAATGTGCAGTGAGCGTAAGCGCCGCCAGGAGCAACAACGTATTGGCCAGGTGCAACGCAAGATAGGGTGCGCGCAGTGGGGACTGGCTCTGTGCGGTAAGGCCGAGTTTTACGAGAAATGCCCCCAGGATTGCTTCGATCAGCGTGAAGACCACCGCGGCGACGGCTGCTGCACGGGCCAGATGGCCACGCACGGTTCCGGCGAATGTCCAAATAAGCAGGCCAACAGCAGAAAAGAAAGACAAGCCGCTGGTGATGCGATGGGTGAACTCAATCATCGTGTCGACGCGTGGCGAGTGCTGCATCACCGTGCCGTTGCAGAGGGGCCAATGATCGCCGCATCCTGCACCGCTGCCGGTGGCGCGCACCAGAGCTCCCCAGCAAATGACCGCAATAAAGTAAACGAGAATCGCCCAGGAGAAACGGCGCAGCGCCTGCGATGGCATCTTGTTTGTGTCAGCGGGCGCGGCGGCTGTGGGCATCAAGACTCCGGGAACAACATCTCAGTTTAGAGCATCGTGGAGGAACCGGGAAATCGGGGAGCAGCCCGTCGATTTCAGCAGGTTCTTCAGTTTTCAAGCAAGCGCACGACGTGATTCACGATCATCAGGTCTTCGGCTGGGGGAATTACGCGAACCGTGACGGACGAGTCGTCGGCTGAAATCACAGAAGCGCTCCGTACATTGTTTCGCACCGGATCGATGCGGATGCCGAGAGCACCGAGGCCCGAGCAGATCTCTGCGCGCGACGCGCTGTCGTTTTCGCCGATGCCTCCTGTGAGAACGAACATGTCGAGCCCGCCGAGTTCAACAAAGTAGCTTCCGACCCACTTTTGAATCGTCCAGACAAATTTGTCGACGGCGAGGCGCGCCTTCTTGTTGCCCGTTGCGATTGCTTCACGCAGGTCGCGCATGTCATTGGAGAGCTCGCTTACGCCGAGCAAGCCTGCCTTCTTGCTGGCGACAGTTTCGAGCTGATCTGCCGCATCTGCAGCGCTTTCGGCGCTTTTGGCAATCTCGCGCAGAATGAAAAGCAGAACCCCGGGGTCAATATCGCCGGTGCGCGTACCGCTGATGATGCCGCCGGTCGGCGTTAGGCCCATGGATGTGTCAAGACACTTGCCGTTGCGGATCGCGGAGATAGATGCGCCGTTGCCGAGGTGCGCGACAACCAACTTCTCCGGCACATTGGGCTGCAGTTGATAAACGATGGACTCGTAGGAAATGCCGTGTGCACCAAAACGCCGCACACCCATTGCGGTATATTCCGACGGAATGGGCATGTGTGTGACGACTTCAGGCATGGTGCGGTGAAAGTAGGAATCGAGACAAACAAAGTTGGGCACGCCGGGAAAGAGGCGCAGAGACTCACGCATGATGTAGACGGCGATGGGTGTATGCAGCGGCGCAAAGGCGGTGTAGCGCTCCATCTCATCGATCAGCGCGGGCGTGATGATCTGGTTTTCAAGCACAGTGGGACCGCCGCACACCATGCGGTGCCCGATGGCTTTTGGTGCAGGGAAGTCCGCCGAGTGGAGTGCGTCGGCAACCAGTTTGAAGGCCACGGCTCGCGTGGGCAGCGCCGGGGTCTGATCCACTAACTTTTTGCCCGTGGCATCCTTAATCCAAAACTTGCCGAGGTCTGTGCCGATGCCGTCGACTGCACCCTCATGGAGCTTGATTCGTTTGCCGTCAGCGGCTTCGTAGACTGAGAACTTGATGGAAGATGAGCCGCTATTCAAAACCAGAACAGGCAAAGACGACATGGACTAAAGCCTCGAAAAGTGAAGTTGAGAATCAGTGAGACCGTTCTTCCGGCCAATGCCAGTTGCGAATCTCCGGAAGATCTTCGCCGTATTCGGCGACATAAAGCTTGTGGCGCTGAATCTCCTCGGAATACCACTGACGGGCCGCATCGGCCTGCGCTGCCAGTCTCGGCACACGCGTGATGGCATCGAGGGCGATTTGGAAGCGATCGATGTTGTTGAGGACGCACATATCAAACGGAGTGGTCGTAGTGCCCTCTTCTTTGTAGCCGCGGACGTGAATGTTGTCGTGATTGTGGCGACGATAGGTGAGACGGTGGATGAGCCATGGATACCCATGGAAGTTGAAGATCACCGGCCGATCCTTGGTAAAGACCGAGTCAAATTCCTCGTCGGACAAGCCGTGCGGATGCTCGGATTGGGGCTGCAGCGCCATCAGATCGACAACGTTGACCACCCGAATGCGCAGATCGGGAATGCGCTCGCGCAGGAGAGTGACCGCCGCTAGTGTTTCCAGGGTGGGAACATCGCCGCAGCAAGCAAGAATCACATCCGGATGTTGACCTTCTTCGTTGGAAGCCCAATGCCAAACGCCCAGTCCGGTGGTGCAATGTGCTACGGCCTCTTCCATGTTGAGCCATTGTGGCGCAGGTTGCTTGCCGGCAACAATCAGGTTGATGTAGTTGCGGCTGCGCAGACAATGGTCGCTTACCGAAAGCAGTGTATTGGCATCTGGCGGGAGGTAGATGCGCACCACATCCGCCTTCTTGTTCAGCAGATGATCGATGAAGCCGGGGTCCTGGTGTGAGAAGCCGTTGTGATCTTGCCGCCAGACCAGCGAACTCAGCAGATAATTGAGCGATGCGATGGGCTTCCGCCAGGGAATTTGCCGGGTGACCTTCAGCCATTTCGCGTGCTGGTTCACCATCGAATCGACGATGTGAATGAACGCTTCGTAGCAACTGAAGAAGCCATGCCTGCCGGTCAAGAGATAGCCTTCGAGCCAGCCCTGGCACATGTGCTCGCTCAACACTTCCATCACGTGGCCGGTCGGCGAGAGGTTCTCGTCCACAGGAAGGGTTTCAGCAACCCAGGTTTTGCCAGTTCCGGTGATGACGTCCTGGAGACGATTGCTGGCAGTTTCGTCGGGACCGAAAACGCGGAAATTCTTCTGATCCTGATTCGCCTGCATCACTGCATGAAGCAAGTGGCCCAGGACGCGCGTCGATTCAACGTCGTGTTGCCCGCGGCCTTCGATCTTCACCGCAAAGTCGCGGAAATTAGGAACGCGCAAAGGCTGCAGGAGCAGTCCGCCATTGGCATGTGCATTCATGCCCATGCGACGGCGGCCCTTGGGTGCGATCTCCGTAAATTCGTCGCGGAATGCACCTTTGTCGTCGAAGAGTTCTTCCGGTTTGTAGCTGCGCATCCAGTCTTCAAGCAGACGCAGATGATCGGGCTTCTCGCGCAGTTCGCTAAACGGAACCTGGTGAGCGCGCCATGTATTCTCAACCGGCTTGCCGTCGACTTCCTTTGGCCCGGTCCAGCCTTTGGGCGTGCGCATGATCAACATGGGCCACGCGGGCCGTTCGGTTACGCCTTTCTCACGCGCATCCCGTTGGATTTCGGCGATGCGATCGAAGATGGTGTCGAAGACCGCGGCGGCCTGTTGATGCATGGTGGCGGGGTCGCTGCCCTCGATCGTGTAGGGATCGTAGCCATAGCCCCGCATCAAGTTCTCAAGCTCGGAATGCGGGATCCGCGAAAGAATCGTGGGATTGGCGATCTTGTACCCATTCAAATGAAGGATGGGAAGCACAGCGCCGTCGGTTGCGGCGTTCAGGAATTTGTTGGAGTGCCAGCTTGTGGCCAGTGGACCTGTTTCCGCTTCGCCGTCGCCCACGACACAGGCGACGATGAGGTTGGGATTGTCGAATGCGGCGCCGTAGGCATGCACCAGCGAGTAGCCAAGTTCGCCGCCCTCGTGGATGGAGCCCGGCGTTTCTGGCGCAACGTGACTCGGGATGCCATAGGGCCAGCTGAATTGGCGGAAAAGCCGCTTAACGCCGTCGGTATTGCGCTCGATGTGGGGATAAACCTCGGAGTACGAACCCTCAAGATAAGTGTTTGCCACAATTCCGGGACCGCCGTGGCCGGGACCGATGATGTAGATCATGTCGAGGTCGCGTTCGCGAATGAGGCGATTCCAGTGGACATAGAGGAAGTTGAGCCCCGGCGTTGTTCCCCAGTGGCCCAGCAGGCGCGGCTTGACGTCATCCAGCGTGAGTGGGCGCTCGAGGAGGGGATTGTCTTTCAGATAAATCTGCCCGACGGAGAGATAATTGGCGGCTCGCCAGTAGGCATCCATTTTTGCGAGCAGTTCGGGGGAAAGGGGACCAGCCGTTTGTGCATCGGCTCGGTTGACTTCGGTCGTCGCTTCGCTCATGGGGCACCTCGAGGGGAATCGTTGCCTGCAGGTTCAGCCTAGCAGCCGTGTGTTAAAGGAATGGGTGATTAATGTCACACGGCCACCGGATGCAGGGCAAAGAACGAGGTTGTGGGATGTGGTAGTCCGAAAAATTGGATGGTGCGACTCAGAAATGGCGCTTGAGTTTAAGGATCTGCGCTTCGAAGCCGTACCAGAGGAGCGCAGCGAAGATTGTGGATGAAGCGAGACGAAATGCCACAACAGCTAGATTGCCGGGTATGCCGTAGGGATCCATGCGCAAATCGAACCAGCCGAGGAAGATGAACACAGCGATGTGGATCATATAGAGACCGTAGCTGATACGGCCATAGAAGGCCAGAGGTCCACGGCCGAGCAGCGCTGCGAGTGGCAGCGTTTTGGAGCCAGTTGTGGCAATGGAAAAGAGGATCGCTCCTGCAAATCCAAGAGCTAACGCGGAGTCGAGAAACGCGGTGCCGCTCGCGATCGTGAAGGTGGCGGCGACGCCAAGAACGAGGCCGGAAAGACCGAGAAAGATCCAGGTTCGGCGGCTAAGTCGAAGAGTGTAGAGCCCCAGCGCGATGAGCGAGCCGATCGCGATGCCGTCGAGATGAATGAATGTATGCGTGGGATTGAGCCACGCGAAGTGATGCATGCGCATCCATGGAGATTCCACAAGGATGGCGCCGAGTAACGCGGCCAGCATCCATGGCCGGTGGAGAAAACGCACAACCGGCGCCCACACGAAGTAATACTGCTCCTCGATGGCCAGCGACCATGTTTGACCGATGGCCGGAGGCAGCGAGAGGTGAAAGAGATTCTGCAGGAAGAGAAGGTAGGCCCACCACGGCGCCGTTCTCACCGCATCACCCACACTGGAGCCGATGAACCATGGCGCATTCGAGTAGCAAACGACGAGGACGAGAAGGTAGACCGGCCAGATACGCAGGGCGCGGCGAGCGTAAAAATTGCGGAAGTATTTTTCTTTGTTGCGGGACTCAAGCAGGATTGTGGTGATGAGGAATCCGGAGAGAACGAAGAAGAGATTGACGCCGGCCCAACCCCAGAGCGAAGCGTAATAGAGCCAGGTTCCAACGAGGCGCGGATGGCAGTGGTACAGGACTACGCCAAGAACGGCGAGGCCGCGCAATCCCTGAAGTTCAGGGATATAGGAGGGGAGCCAGGTTGGGCGTTGGACGGGCAAGGGAACAGGGTAGCAGGTGAGTGGGTTACGGATAGTTATCTGCCGAACCCGCCCCTGCTTGTTGAATGCGGGAGTCTTACCCAGCCGCCAACTGCTTAGCTCGTTCGGTTGCGCGCATCACGGCCTTGATCAGGGTGACGCGCAGGCCGCCTTCTTCCAATTCGAGAATGCCATCGACAGTGCAACCGGCCGGAGTGGTTACTTCGTCTTTGAGCAGTGCCGGATGGTAGCCGGTTTCCAGAACCATCTTGCCCGCTCCATAAACTGTTTGTGCTGCAAGCAGCGTGGCTGTGTCGCGTGGCAGCCCCACCTTCACGCCGGCCTCGGCCAGCGCCTCAATAATGATGTAAATGTAGGCCGGGCCGGACGCGGATAAGCCTGTCACGGCGTCCATATGCTTTTCATCGACGATGACCGAGCGACCGACGGTTTCGAAGATGCGTTGTGCCAGTTCCATTTGCGCGGGCTTCACGAAGCGTCCGCGGCACAGACCTGCTATGCCTGCTCCAAGAGCCGACGGCGTATTGGGCATGGCGCGAATGACGCCAATTTCCATTCCCGCAGCTTCTTCAATAGCGCGCGTCTTGACTGAGGCGGCAAACGAGACCAGTGTCTTGGCCGATGTCAACGCGGGCTTGATGGACGCAACCAGGTCAGGCACCTGGAATGGCTTAACGCCGATGAGGATCAAGTCAGCCTGCTGCGCGGCGGCGAGATTATCGGTGCTGACATCGACGCCCCATTGTGCGCTGCGCGCGATCGCTTTTTCAGCGTGCGCAACCGTGGCAAAAATCTGCTCGGCTGCAAAAAGATTCTGTTTGAGGAAGGCCTGCAGCAAAATTCCGCCCATTTTGCCAGCGCCCAGCACCGCGACGCGAGCATTGGGCAGTTGTGCAGGTAGAGGTGTGGCCTCAACGGCGATTTCAGTCATTGATTTCCTTGCTTCCTTGTTATGGATAAGTATGGGGCTAACACTTAAGAATACTCGCATGGCAACAACGGCGCCACGGAGGCGCCGTCGTTCGAGGAGAGCGCAACACCCCTACTTTTGACTGGCGATCCAGGCGTCGATGCGGTCGCTGAGCAGGTCCAAAGGCAACGCGCCGGCATCGATGACCTGATCGTGAAACGCGCGGATGTCGAATTTGTCGCCGAGGGCAGCTTTTGCCTTGGCCCGTAGTTCGAGAATCTTGAGCTGTCCGATTTTGTAGGCCAATGCTTGGGTAGGCCAGGCAATGTAGCGATCTGTTTCAGCCTGCACATCGGTTTCGTCAATGCCTGAATGATCGTGGAAAAAGTCGACCATTTGCTGGCGCGTCCAGTGCTTTGAGTGCACGCCGGTATCGACCACCAGGCGGATTGCGCGCCAAATGTCGCCTTCGAGACGACCGTAGTCGGAATAAGGATCCTGGTAGAGGCCAACGTCCTTGCCGAGGCGCTCCGTATAGAGCGCCCACCCTTCCTGGTAAGCCGTGAATCCCTCGAATTTCCGGAATTCGGGGACGTCGGTCATTTCCTGTTGGATGGAGATCTGCATGTGATGTCCGGGAAGGCCTTCGTGATAAGCCGTCGCTTCCACCTGGTCAAGATTGCGATCGGCAAAGTTGTAGGTGTCGATAAACAGGCGCCCAGGCCGGCTTCCGTCTGGAGTGCCCGGTTGGTAGTAAGCCGACGAAGAAGTCTTCGCCATGTACTCGGGAACCGGAACGACTTCAAAGGGCGTTTTGGGCAAATGGCCGAACAGCTGCGGCAGCCGGGCTTGCATGGGAGTGAGATAGCCGCGATAGGCATCAAGCAGCGCTGCGGCAGAAGCAGGCTTTAGCTTCTGATTGGTCTTGAGGCTTGCGTGGAAGCTGGCGAGGTCCTTGTATCCGAGCTTCTGCGCGATGGCCAGCATTTCGGCTTCATCTTTCTTCACCTCGTCCAGCCCGATCTGGTGAATCTGGTCGGCGGTCAGATCGGTGGTTGTGGTGCGCCGGATGAGGAACTGGTAATATTTGGCGCCATCCGGCAAGGCCCATATGCCGGGATCGGTGCGGCCGGCGGGGACGTAACTCACCTCGAGAAAACGCGCGAAGCGGAGATAAGCCGGCAGATCCTGCTTCGCAATCACTCCAAGCATTTCGGTCTTGATGCGCTCTTGTTCCGCGGCGGGAATAGAGGCCGGAAAGCTTTTCAGCGGGAGAGCGAGAGGCGAGTCTTCGGGCTTTTGATTTGCAAGTTCCTTCACCTGGTCGAGCGCCTTTTCCAGCAAATACTTTGGCGGCACGCGGTGATCGTCCATTCCAATGGACATATTGGTCGAGACTTGATCGAAGACATGAGGCAGTTCCCGCAAGCGGGCGATCCAGTCGTCGTAGTCCTTTACGGTGGTGAAGTTCAAGGCGGCAACGAGTTGAGGAAAGTCTGAATAGATGCCGTTCATCTGGTTGATCGGCATCTCCCATTCTTTGAATTCGGCGGATTCTTCATCCATGGCGAGGTCGCGCAGCAGCATGGTGCGGCTGGTGACTTGCTGGTCAGTGAAGCCGGTGGGATCGATGGCCGCCAAGCGCAGCATGAAGTTCTGTTCCTGCTCGAGCCACGCATTGATGGCTTTTACGGAGTAGTCCGAGAGCTTGTCGTTGTAGCGCTTGTCGCCGATGTAGGAAGCAAATTCCGGCGAGTTGGCGAGGTTGGCTTCCCAATAGTCGTGGAATAGGTTATTGAGGGCCTTGCGGCGGTCTTCTACCGGGCTTGGTGGGGCGGATGCTTGCGCATGCAGCGCGGGAGGAACGGGAACGGAGAGGAATGCAAGTGCAAGGAGAGTGGGGAGCGAAATTCGTTTCAAAGCTCAAACCTCGGCGCAGATTGGGGAAGATGCCTGCCGTCGAGTGTAGACGATCAGGCATCGGCCGCGACAATGGAGTGACGAGTGGGCTTGGCCCTGATGCGAGCCGTCCGAGGAACCGGATCCGGCATTTGAATCTCACCGGGCAAGCAGTGCCTCGTTGCCCAGAATGCGGTAGAGTGTGGAGCGGCTGATGCCGAGCTGGTGCGCGGCGCGAAGCTTATTGCCCCGATTGAGATCGAGCACAAATCGCACATGGTGGTGAATGATTGCGTCGAGCTGCAGGCTCTCAGCGTGCGCTGTCGGAGACGTCTCTGTGCGGCTGTCGGCGAAGTCAGGCAGAATGAGATCTTCTGGACGAATGACTCCATTGGCGGCTTCAAGGAGCGCCGCTTCGAGGACGCTGGCGAGCTCACGGACGTTGCCTAGCCAGTTGTGCTGTAGCAGCCGCGCCAGCGAACCGGGTCCCATGGCAACCGGTCGTTGTTGATAGCGTTTGCAGATGCGGTCGAGCAGAGCCTGTGCAAGTGCCGCGATATCTTCTTTGCGTTCACGCAGCGGCGGAACTGCAAAGCGCACGGCCGTGAGCCGGAAGGCAAGATCCGGCATCAGGAAGCCCTGTCCAGCCATTTGGCGCAGCGATGTTTCCGACGATGCGACCAGGACGGTACGGCCGGAGGGCCGATCTTGCAGAGCTTTGAGAACACCGAGGAGGAGACCCTGACCGGGCGCAGCCAAAAGGTCCACGCGGTCCAGGTAGAAAAATCCGGTCATCACGGCAGGATCGGCTTCATTTACCAGCCATTCGCGCGCATCATGACGCTGAAAGGGAGAGCGGGCAAACAGCGAGCGTTGGTGAAGAAAGCTGGCTAGTGTCTGTTTTCCCGATCCATGCTCGCCTTCGATTGCGGCAATATGCAGATGCGGGGCAACCATCTCCGCCTGCAACAGCATTTTTCGCCACAATGCATTCGCGCCCACAATCTGCAAAGGCTCAGGGATGTCGGGTTCGACGAATCTAGACGCGGCGAAAGACGCATCGGACGAGAGAGATGCCGCTGTAAACGGAGCCATCGGCTTTTCACGCCTCCACGACCGCGCGAAGTCCGCTCGGCCGTCAGAGAACACATCGGCGCAGACAGCAAATACATGAGCCGGAGAGATGTTGTGTCTCCGGCTCGTCTGTCCAAGGTAAAAGCCTCAGTGTTAAGTCTGTGCAGTGTTTTTGCGGAAGCGTTTAGAGGGCTCATCCGAGAAGATCTGTCCGTCGCGAATATGCACGACGCGATGTGCGTAATCAGCAATATCCGGCTCGTGCGTGACCAGGACGATTGTGTTGCCCTTGGCGTGGAGAGTGTCAAACAGGGCCATAATCTCGACGCCGGTTTTCGAGTCCAGGTTGCCCGTGGGTTCGTCGGCGAGGATGATCGATGGGCTGTTGACCAGTGCGCGCGCGATGGCCACGCGCTGCCGCTGTCCGCCGGAGAGTTCGTTTGGCTTGTGATTCATGCGGCTCTCCAAACCGACACTGGTGAGCGATTCCCGGGCGCGGATCAGGCGCTGAGCCGCCGGAGTGCCGTTGTAAATGAGCGGCAGCTCCACGTTGTGCAGCGAACTGGCGCGCGCCAAAAGATTGAATGTCTGAAAGACAAAGCCAATTTCCTTGTTGCGGATGCGGGCAAGCTCATCGTCGTCGAGTTCGCTGACCAGCTGGCCGTTCAACCAGTATTTGCCTTTTGACGGCGTGTCGAGGCAGCCGATCAGGTTCATCAGCGTGGACTTGCCCGAGCCCGATGGTCCCATGATCGCGACATACTCATTGTGCTTGATGCGCAGAGAAACTCCGCGCAATGCCTGAACCTGCTGTTCCAGGCCCATGTCATAGGTTCGCCACAGGTCTTCCACCACGATAACGTCGCTGGCCGACGGCGCACCTTGCCGCGTTTCGATCTCAGGGACTGTGCTGTTCAGACTCATTCGGTTCTCTTCCTCGGTTCGCTGCGGATCGTCCGAAATTTCTTGGGGCAGATTTCGGACTTGCATCGAGCACTAACCTTGCAGCCTAGGAACTGCTTGGCGGAGTATTGGTCAAGGGCTTCTCAGTATCGCGTTTCAGGAGAGCCCCGTCTTTCAAGATTCGCAGTGTTTTGTAGGGTCCGGTGACGACTTCATCGCCTTCTTTCAAGCCGCTCAGCACTTCAATGTCAGTGGCGCCGGTGATGCCTGTGGTGACGGGAATGAATTTTGCGCGTTGTTTGCCGTGCGCGTCTTTCTCAATGACAAAGACACCTTGCTTGCCGGGCGTTGGGTTCGACGAAGAATCTGCCGAGGCCGCTTCGACTTTTCCATTGCTTCCCGGAGCGGGGGGCGTATAGAGAGTGAGCGCCTGGATGGGCAGCGACAGGACGTTGGCCTTGTGTGCCGTGGTGACTTTGGCTGTGCAGGAAAGGCCGGGCCGCAGATCGTCATTCGGACTATCCAGCGTCACGACCACTTTGAAGTCCTTGGCCTCTTCGGTGCCTGTGGTGGATTGCGATGTGGCCACACCTGTGGAGCGGAGCAGAGCCTGATCGCCGACCAGGATTACATGGCCTTTGAAGACTTTGTTCGGAATCGCGTCCACCGTGATGTCTGCCGGTTGGCCGATTTGAACGTTCACGATGTCGGTTTCGTCGACCTTGACTTCCGCGGTGACCACGCTCATGTCCGCTACGGTCATGAAGGTTGATCCATTGGAGTTCTGGATGCCCGGCACCACCGTCTCGCCTTCACGAACCGGCTCATCGGTCACAAGGCCGTCAAAGGGAGCGGTTGCTTCTGTCAGGCTCAGCGCATTTTGGTAGGAGCGCAATGTCGCTTGCTGCGTGCCGAGATGCCCGCGCGCGGAGTCCGTATTTGCCTTGGCCTGGTTCACCTGGGCCACGGCTTGCGACACAGAAGCCACGTCAGTGTCGTACGCGGCCTTTTTGGCGTCAAAGTCCTGCTTGGCCAGGATGCCCTCTTTATAAAGACCCTGGGCGCGTTCCCAGTCGAGTTTCTTTTGCTCCAGGTCGGCCTGCGCGTGCTCGACGTTGGCTTCGGCAGTCTTCTCAGCCGCGATGTAGGAATTGATGTCGGTCTTTGCCGCCGAGATCGCAGCCTGCTGCCCGCTTACCTGAGCTTCCTGCCCGACATTCTCGACGACCGCCAGGACCTCTCCCTTCTTTACGTGATCTCCTTCTTTCGCGTAAAGGTGGGTGATCCGTCCCTCGGCGGTAGAGCCGATGACAGCAAAAGTCTTCGGCTTAATCTGGCCCGTGCCGCTGATCACCGTCGAAAGATCATGGCGCACCAGCTTTGCCGTAAGGACCTTGGTATAGCCGGATTGCTGCTTATAGACCATGAAGCCCACAAGCCCGGCAGTCACAACAATGGCGAGAACAATGAGAAGAATCTTTTTCATGTGAATTGGTTACTCCAGGCTATCCCCAGTGTAGTGTACGCAAGGGTTTGCCGACCGGTTCCCAAAGCACTTTGCGGGTGCTTTTTAAGGGCCATTTCGCTGCTGGTCCGCCCGGCATTTACCCCACTTTGCGCACCCCTGCCTGACCAGTCCCGCCCGCCTCCGCGGACGAGAATCCAACCCGGAACGTGCCCTTCGATGAGTTTATAGAGGGTTTACCGCTCTGATGGACGCAGCCGGGCGGCTTTCGGCTTCAAAAATGCTTCCGGAAATTCGGAAATCTGATCCAGCCAAATTGCGCTGGAAATTCACCAAAGGGTGCGCGATGGTTAAAGTGAGCACAAGAAGGGCCATTAACCTTTCCCGCTCGAAGGCGTCCAAACCCCAGATGGGGACCCCGGATGAAGCCTTGCTCAGCCCCGCTTGGACCCGTAGAATAAGGCATCGCAGGAGTAACTTGAGGCAATGACGTTCAGCGGTCGTACCGTTCTTTATGTCGCATTGGGTTGCGGCCTTTCCTTCATTCCAATTGCAGGGCTTCGCGCCCAGCAAACTTCAGGCTCAACGGCTCAGTCGCCTTCCTCCACCGAGGATCCAAACGACCCCAATTTTGACCCCCTGAAGCGCCCCCGAAGCGATGAAGAGATCCGCAAAGCTCAAAAGGGCGTGCGCCAGGAATTGAAGGGCGCATACAAGACATGGCTGGATCAAGACGTCGCCTACATCATTACGGACGAAGAACGCAAAGCTTTCAGGAATTTAAGCAACGACGAAGAGCGCGAATCCTTCATTGAGCAGTTCTGGCTTCGGCGTAATCCCAATCCAGATTCCCCTGACAACGAATTCCGCGAAGAGCACTACAGGCGCATCGCCTACGCGAACGAGCATTTCGCAGCCGGCAAGCCAGGTTGGAAGACCGATCGCGGTCATATCTATATTTCGTTCGGCGCCCCAGATTCCATTGAGTCGCATCCTTCCGGAGGCAGCTACGAGCGCCCCATGGATGAGGGTGGCGGCGAAACTTCGACCTTCCCATTTGAGACGTGGCACTACCGCTATCTCGAAGGCATTGGCGAGAACGTCGATCTTGAATTTGTGGATACCTGCATGTGCGGGGATTATCACTTCACCATCGACCGCGGCGAAAAAGATGCGCTTGCCAAGGTCCCGGGCATGGGCCTGACCCAATGGGAAGAAATGGGCATGGCCAAGAAGGCTGACCGCTTCAAGGGCGGATTCGAGAGCCTGGGCACTGGGCCGCTTGCTTCTTCGCAATCGTCGAAGCAATTCGACCGGATCGAACAGGAGGCCAAGCTCTTTGCGCCGCCACCGATCAAGTTTCAGGATCTGGACAACTTTATCTCTGAGCACAAGCTGATCAATGGTCCTATTTTCCCGTTTGATGTGCGCACAGACGTCATCAAGGTGACTGACAACACCGTGCTGGTGCCCGTTACGGTGCAGATCAAGAACCGGGACGTCACCTTTGTGACGAAGGATGGCGTCGCCCGCGGCGTTGTGAACATTTTGGGCAAGGTCACCACCATCATGCACAAGACGGTGCAGACCTTTGAAGATACCGTGGAAGTTGAGCAACCTTCAGAGTTGCTGGAAAAGTCCCTCGACCGGCAATCGATCTATTGGAAGGCTGTTCCGTTGCCGCCCGGACTGTACCGTCTTGATATTGCGGTCAAGGATGTAAACAATCCGGACCATGTCGGGATCTACGGCCGCGCCCTGGAAGTACCAGAGTTCCACAACGAGAAGCTGGCAACCTCTTCGCTGATCCTGGCCGATCAGATGAACACGGTTTCGTCGCATGACATCGGCGCCGGCAACTGTGTGATCGGAAACACGAAGATTTGCCCGCGCGTCGCGACCAATCCCGCAACCCCGGTTTCGTTTAAACGAGCGCAGAATTTGAACTTCTGGATGCAGGTCTACAATCTGCAAGTCAGCGACACGACAAAGAGTAACGAAGCCAAGGTTACCTATCAGATCATTGACACGACCAACAACAACGTTCTATTTGAGAAGCAGTTAGATTCAAAGGATTTAGGGGCGCACAGCGACCAGTTGACGGTCGAAAATTCGCTGCCCATGGCTGGTCTCCAGCCCGGTAAGTACAAGGTGACGATCAAAGTTAATGACGAAAATTCGAAACAAGAGATTGCAAAATCGGCACCTTTTGTCGTCGAATAGTAGGCATCCCGCGCAGAATGGTTATCCGGCTCAAGATCGGTACACCAGCGCGGGCAGTTTTGGGAACAGATCTGCCAGGGACGCCGCCGGGTCACGTTAACGAATTGATGATGCGCAGGCTTCATCTCGCGTTCTTCGTCGCGCTGATCGCCATGGGGGCACTTCCCGTCCGGGGAGCGAACCCCGGGTCGGTTTCAGGAGTGGTGCGCGACTCTGCCGGAGTGCCGCAAATTGGCGCGGTGGTCCAGCTTCTGCGTCCCGATCTGAGTATCGTGGCCGCCGTCTACACGAACGACAAAGGCCAATTCCTCATCAGTTCCGTTTTGCCCGGTGACTATTCACTGAAGGCAATCTGTACGGCTTTCTTGCCATCGTTGCGCGAGAATGTGCGCGTGCGGCGCAGCACCGTCGTAAATCTCACTCTCAATACCCTCTATGAGGTGATGCAGTGGCTGCCGGCTCAACCGCGAGCTGCCAATGCACAGCAGGACGATTGGGCCTGGACGCTGCGCTCTGCCGCTAATCGGCCGTTGCTGCGCTGGCTCGAGGATGGGCCGCTTGTCGTGGTATCAGAAGGATCGGGTGCGAAGCCCCGACTGAAAGCCCGACTGATGGCAACCGGAAGCGCAGGTACTTTCGGCGAGAGCGGTGAGCGCATCACGGCAAGCCTCGAGAACACGCCATCCAACAGCCGTGAATTGCTGGCGCGCGTTGACTTCGACCCGGGCACGGATGCAGGGATGGAGTCGATGCTGGGGTTCCGCCAGGATTTGGGTTTTGCCGGTTCAGTTCAATCTGTAGCAGCGGTTTCCATTCATCCCGAGATTGAAAGCCAGGATTCCGATGGGCTGGACGAAGCAGCGATGCGCACCTGGGAATCAATGAACCTTGGCGATGAGTTTGTGGGCGAGGCGGGTGCGGAGCAGGTGCTTGCGCGCTTTGCAGTGAATTCGCCCAACACCGTGGTTGCTGCGCTGCCTTTTGTTTCGTTTGGCTGGCGCAAGGATGACAACTCAGTTATTCGGTATCGCATGACGACCATTGCTTCGCATGGGCAAGACACCGACGAATCGCAGGTTGCCCACTATCTCCCCCAGGTAGCGATGCGGAACGGCGAACTGGTGCTTGAGCATGGAATGCACCAGGAGATTGGCTGGGAGCGGCAAACTGATAAATCCGATATCGCTTTGACGGTGTTCGCCGATAGCCTGCGCAATCCGGTGATGGAAGCTTCAGGCCATTGGACGGGTAGCACCGGTTCCAGTGCTCAGGGCCTTCTCTTCGATCAGGCCAGCGGCCTCATGCACCTTGCAGGGCCAAACTTTTCCGGAGCCGGCGTAATGGCGGAGTTCCAGCATCGGCTGCCCGCTGGAAACTTTGTCCAGCTTACCTACGCTTTCGGGAATGCTCTTGCCATGCAAGCCAGCCCACACGCAACTGCGCTTAGCCAACTGGTTGCCAGCGCCCGACCGCGCCGCGCGCAGTCGTACTCCATTTCGCTCTCGGGCACACTCGAGGGAACAGGTACGCGTTGGCGCGCGAGCTACCGCTGGCAGCCGGAAGATACCGCTACGTCGGTGGCACCGTTTGCTGCCGATGCTGTGCAGCCATATCTGAACCTGCACTTGCGTCAGCCGCTGGGCACGCATCGCGAAGGATCGAACGGGATTGAGGCTTTGCTGGATGTGCAAAATCTGCTGGCGCAGGGCTACCATCCCTACGTGCTGAGCGACGGCTCACTCCTGCTTTTCTCGCAAGATCAACGTGGAATTCGCGCTGGTCTTTCCTTTACGTTTTAGTCGTTGATTTTAGTGCAGACGCGTCCCCTGCTCACTTTGGAACCCCACTCAAACTGTGATATATTTTTCAAGTGGCAGCGAGTTTTTCGCCCGCTAAAGCCGTGCTCCGTACCTCCCGTCGCACGGTTCGCTCCGACCCAATGGACGCGTAGCTCAACTGGCAGAGCATTCGGCTCTTAACCGACAGGTTGAAGGTTCGATTCCTTCCGCGTCCACCAATCCATCCAATCTCTTAGAATCTTCTCCCTTCTTGAAGTTCGGAGGACTTGGGAAAACTTCTTCGCAGCCATTCCCCTTTGCCCAACCTTCGACTGCCGTCGCGCTCTTTTCATCGGCTCCAACGCCGGCGCCCACCCTTCGACGAACGAATTGGCGCATTGACAACGTTCTCGTCGATCCTCTGCATGTAAACATTGCCCGCCGTTGTAATGCTGGGATGACGCAACGCTACTTGCGCATCCTTGAGCATGCCATGGTTCTGCCGATCGGTTCCCAGAGTTCGCCGGATCCCTGGAAAAGGGACGAGACGATTTGGAATACCGAGCTTTGAAGGAACCCGGCGAGTGCGTGAATCGAGGAAGTTCCTACTGGAAATGGGGGACGAGTTGTCCCTTTCGTCCACGCCGTCCGAAGGTCGGAAGCACACGCCGGCAACGGGTCACCGTTCATTCTTTATGGCTTGGGCGGGGATTCTGAGCACACTGATAACGATCCCGGATGTTCTATTCCAGAATCTTTACTTGCCTTTCCTCGCAAGGCTCGGCTATGCTTCGCTCCTGTCATTGACCTAGGTTCCCGTTCGACTCCTCCTGCAGTACAACGAGAACGGATCCTCCGGTTCCCCCAACTCCCCCACCGGCCTCGCTGTAGGAGGGTCTCAAAGTGTCTTCTTCGCTGCGTTCGCTGCTGCTCTACGATCTCCTCGCCCCGGAGTTTCTGGGGGGATTCACATTTCCAGCTTTCATCGACGATTATTTGAAGTTGCTCGCGGTCTCGAACTTGACGATGACCAGCGACGACACGAGCGGCAGCTACACGGGCGGAGTTCTCTACACGGGCACCGTCTTTTTTCCTTCGGCTCCCGGCGATCCCGCTCCGGTGACCACGCACACAGACCCGAGCGGCGCGATCTTCCAGTGGAGCGACGTCAATTTTCAGTTCAGGCTGAGAACCTGGCGAGAGGGATCGTCGGACGTTCAAAAAGTTGTCAATGCCGTGAGTGGAATTACCAGCGGCAGCAATACGATCCAGGGTCTGTTCAATAACTTCAACCCCAATTCCGCAGCGCCGCTCAGCAGTCCGGAGTATCCAGGTCTGCGTTTCCGGCTGGAACTGCTTGTGTCTGTGTTGACGTTTCACATGGGCAGCGACTGGGTTCCGGGCGTGATGGACTCGACCTACCATGTGGTGCAGGACACAACCTCGGCGTCAACAGATGTTGAGATTTTGCTGCCAAAGATCACTCTTTGCTACGAGCAAGTGGAAGATTTTTCGCAGGCTCCGTCTTTCTCGCTTGCCTCATGGGGCAGCTCAGGATTCGACGCACCGAGCGATTTGGGTGCTGGGCAACTGGTGACGATGCAGCCGCCGCTGGCGCTGCATACGAGCAAGCGTGTCGCCTTCAGCGTGCAGAACATTCTGCTGGACCTGAGCCCGAATGACACGCCCTACGAGATTCTTTCCATGTTCGGCGTCGGCTCAGATTTTACAGGTGTTTATATCAAGGCGATGCAGTTCTACTATTCCGATGCCGACAAGGACTTCGCCTTCAACGTTTCGGTGCAGGATGCCTTGATCTCGTTCCAGGGACAGGTGTGGCTCGAAGCGGAGCTGGACCTGATGTTCGATGCCGCCTCGCATCCAAACTCGGGCGGATTGAGCGTTACGCCAAAATTCATTGCGGACAACGTTCCACTGCAGTTTAACGACAGCACGCAGACGAGCGACCCATCGGATCAGACGAATGTGGTGTACCAGGGCGGCTCGATCGCAGCGCCCCCGAACGTCTACCTGCAACTGATGGTGACGGGCGGTGTCCCGCCGTATACCTACGATGTTGAATACACATCGAGCCAGGGCGGCAGCTCGCCAGTCGCGATGTGGGACAAAGATCAGAACCAGGCGTACTTCACTCCGCCCACATTCACACCTCCGACAAGAAACGACTCAGGCTCGCTCGTCATCACGATTACGGATTCAACAGCGGGAACGCCGCTGAAATATACCAACACGTATGCGGTAACGCTCGGTCCGATTCAAGGAACGTTGCCGAATGGAGCGCCCGAGGACACGGCGGTGAATGCGACCATTCCGCTGGCGACGTTTGCCGCAGATGCGAGGCCCTCTGGAATTCCTGCAAGTTATCAGATCGCCTTCACTCCGAGCTCGACAGGCACGATTGAAACACTGGTGATTACCGGCTGTTCCAATCCTGTGCCCACCGCGACGGCGACAATTACTCCGCAGGGAGGGTCGGCAGGATCGGCGCAGGCACTTTCGATCAGCTCTTCAGGAATGGCGATTTTGCCCGTCAATCCTGGCGACAGCATCGCAGTCTCGGTAAACTTTCCGGCACAGAACGCACCTTCGGGAACATACAAGCTCTATTTCAATTACGGCGGACCTACGTCAGATGCCGCTGTGACCAGCTACAGTGCGGGTGCTCCCTCGCCCGACGATCCCATTTTCGATGGCAATACAATTCCTTCCGACATTCAGGGCGATGGGGCATCGCACAGCGGCGGCAATGCACTGACGTATTGGGTGAAGACCGCGCTCGACACGACGCAGGCCATCACCATCAGCGGGCAGTCAAGTTATGAGGGCTACGACGGAACTCAGGATTCGAGCCAGGCTCTCTCGCAAAGACGTGCCAACGTGGCGCAGAATTTTGTGAATGCTGCCGCCTCAGGCCTTTCCGTGACGGCTACGGGCAACGGCCAGACTGCGGCGCAATCAAGTGGGAGCGTTTCGAATCCGCAGGATCGCGTTGCTATAGTCACGGGCACACCGGTGGCCGGTCAACCGCAATACACGCTGACTGGAACGCTAGCGCGCGCCGCGACTGCTGCTTCAACGGCGGCGGCTTCCGCGCCGGCTCCAAGCACGCAGCCCAACACGCCGCCTGCCGGTTCGAACAGCAGCAAGCCGCCTTCGCTCAAGCGGCTCAGCTTCAGGGTTCGGCTTGAAAAAAATATTCCTGTGATGATGGAAATCTCGGGGGAAATCGATTTCCAACAACAGACGCAAAGCGCATTGCAGAGCGCGTCGGGAAATAGCAGCGGCAATCTTGGCATGCAGAATCAGCCGGGTGCGACAGGCAACAAGAACGCCGGTCCAACGGTTGTCGATTTTCTGCTGAATGTCACGTACGATACGGCGACATGCGATCTGACCGAGACATTGACGCTCGGGTCTGGACCGGCCTCGCCAAACGGGTTGCTGCAGGTCACGAACGGGACACCCTCTGCGAGCGGGCCGCCGACCGGCTTCGATACATTCAAGAACATTCTCGGTTCCGTGATGATCTTCACCCCCATCATCAACGCGGCGACCACGGCGATTGATCCCGGCAGCACCGGTGAGTGGACAGACGTTGCGCTCAGCCTGGGTCTCCCTATCGCCATCGCAAGCCTGGGCTGGATCAATTCAAGCTTGATTACGCTTTACGGCGGCACGCTGGTGGCGCGGCAGAATGTGCCATCGGGATTGGGCTCAACGAAATTTACGGCAGCTTCGCTCACCTTCGATTACGGGGTGTCATTCTGGATCAACGTCTCGCAACTGGGCATTCAATCGTCGCGCGCATTGAGCGTCCGCTACAAGGCGTTTGGATTTTCGCTCAGCTTTGCGGGCACGCCCGCGTTCCAGTTTGTTTTCGACACGAGCAAAGGCTACACGCTTGATTTGAGCGATCCGTCGCTATTCAAGCTGCCGGGAGGCCTGGGCGACCTGTTGAAGATTGCCGGCGCGCGGATTGCGCAGTTCAATCCGCTGACGATTGAAGTCGACCTGGTGATCAAGCAGGATCTCGGCGTCATCACTGTCGATGAATTCCTGATCAAGCTTCCGCTTGAGGGCGGCGGCGTTCCGATGATTCTGCCTTCGGGAATCCACGTCAATCTTCCCGGCGTGTTGACCGGCGGGGGCAACGTCAAGATTCAGAACGGAGGATTTGAGGGTGGCTTCGATCTGACACTTGTCGCGCTTTCACTGCGCGTGGCGGCGCAGGTGGGTGTTGAACCCGTATTGGATTCGACCGGTCGAAAAGCGACAGCGTTCTATCTAAGCGTCGAAGTCGATTTCCCGACGCCGATCATTCTTGGCGACACGGGTCTCGGCATCTTCGGGCTCTACGGGCTGTTTGCGATGCACTATATGCGCAATCTTCCGCCGCAACAGCCGGGCAATGCCTACGGGCCTGATCTGC
This sequence comes from Occallatibacter sp., assembly GCA_035487015.1. GTDB lineage: Bacteria > Acidobacteriota > Terriglobia > Terriglobales > Acidobacteriaceae > Telmatobacter. The sequence goes on from DATHMP010000074.1 coordinate 74,389, forward strand.
AGTGGCTGATTGATGCTGGGGGACAGCCGCAAGATCTGTTCAATCCAAATCCGCCATCGCCCGACCTCAATCCGGGACCTGATCCAACGCAGAACTGGGTACCGAACCTTGGCAGCTGGGGCTTCGGCGTAGGCGCTCTGCTGGGAACCGTGGACGGCTTCCTGCTGACCATGCGGGGCACATTCATTCTGACGTTGCCGGGGCCGCAGATCATCATCACCGTCAACCTGATGGTGATTGTCCCCATCGAAACGGGCGATGGCGGAATCGATCCCGACGGGCTCACGATCGGCATGCTCGGAATCCTGGATCTGGATTTCAATTTGGGGCAAATTACGATCGGCGTGAGTATGAATCTCTCGATCGAGGATCTGATTTCGATCGTCGTTCCGATTTCGATCTTCTTCAGCTGGACCGATCCCGACACGTGGCATGTGTGGATCGGGACGATTCAGACACCGATTTCGGCAAACATTCTGGGCATCGTCAAGGGTTCGGGCTTCTTCATGTTTGGCGGGCAAGCCATCGAAAACTTCCCGCCGGGCAGCAGCGGTGAGTTGCCTGGCGTTGCGGTTGCGGTGGGCTTTTCGGCTTCGATCATCTGGGGCAGCGAAGACATCGATATTTATCTGGCCGTGGTGGTCAGCGCGTACCTTGGCGTATCGTTTTCTCCGTCGCTCTTCATTTCAGGCGAAATCAGCCTGAGCGGCAAGCTCCAGTTGTTGATTGTGTCAATCGGCGCGTCGGGGAGTTTCCAGATCACTGCGCCCAATCCTTTCACGCTCAATGTTCAGGTGTGCGGATCAGTTTCGTTCTTCTTCTTCAGCGTGTCGGCGTGTTGCGGATTCTCGATTGGGCCCAGTGCGCCGCCGCCACCGCCGCCCCCGCCGCTGATTAATCGGCTTTACTTGCAGAGCTACGCTCCCGTGATTGCGTCGGGGCAAGGCGGAGCGCGGCCCATCGACGCAAGCCTTGGCAACGGTCTTGAAACCGTGACGAACCCGAGCGTGCTCTCCACACTGCCGCCGGCGTCGACTGCGAACAATCCTCCGAAGCAAGGTTCCGATCCAAACAATCTGGTTATCGTGCCAATCGATACTGTTCCCGTGCTGCAATTCGAATATGCTGCGGACGCTTCGACAATTACGAACACGTTCACCGAGGCTGTTCCGCAGTGCCCGATGTTCCCTACAAACATTGGCGGAAAATCTGTGAGTCTTGGCGGCGGCCGCACGGCCGTTTACTCGCTGACCAGCCTGGGCATTTCGGCGGTGAGTGTCGGCAGTCTCAATGCTGTCAATCCTCCGCTGCCAACGGGCACTCCTGCTGTGCCGGTTGTGTGGCGCAAGAACACGCCGGCAAACAACAAGACTGCGAATCGCGTCGATCTGGCGATCTTCAGCCGCGATCCAAATATCGCAAGCCATGCCATTGAACGCTCAACGACGCTGAACGGGCAGCTGAACTCTATCTGGAACGGCCTCTGCAATCCGATTGCGCCGCCGGCCTGCGTGCTGTGGACCTTCTGCAATCAGCCGGTCGACTACCCGCAGACCACATGGAATTTGACCGGCATTCCCACACCTGATCCTCCGGGAACAACAAGAACCACGCCGGTTCCGACAGCAATGGAAGTCACGTCTCCGACCCTGGCCAATGCGTCGGCGCTGCTTGCGGTGTTCGGGCCATTGTTCGGCTTCAGCGCGTTTCAACCGGCGCGCGTGATCGGCATCCCAGGCAACATAAGAGAGACCGGCTGTATGCGGGGACTCGAGTTGCCTGAAATTCTTTCCACAAGTCTCGGTCAGGGGCGTGCAAATCTTGCCTACAATCCGGTTGCGACACCGATTCTGCACAGCCCTGAGGCCAAGGAACGACTGAAAGGCATTGAGAACAACTGGCGCTGGGTGCGGCTGGATGTGGGACCTTCCACGCAAGTGTCTCTCTACATGGCGCTCGATCCGGCACTGGCGCGGTTCTCATTCAGCAGCTTTGGCGATGCGTCGGGACTGAGCAATCTAAACATCGCGTTCGGGGTGGAAGTTGACCTCTCGCTGATGAAGGCAGCGAACCTCTTTGCTCCGACGACTACTATCGCACAGGCCGCTGCGAGTGGAGAGTGGCTGGTGGCGTCGAACGTAGTGATTCGCGAACGCGATGCATCGGGTGCGCTGCTGCGCGAGTCCTCACTCGCATCGCTCAATCCGAACCTTGTGATCGGAACAACGGGACTGCCTTCTTCGTGGACCGACCCGATCGGTCCGTGGTGGCAGGAGATCCAGCGCATTTCTTCTTACTTCAACGCGGGCCTGGCGACTATGAGCAAGGTTTTTGTACAGTTCACACCGCTGACGAACACCTCCATTGTCGAAGTAGCTGAGGTTGGTCCGGTGCTGCCGAATCGCCCGACGGTGGTGATTGGCGCGGTGCAGGGCTGCTCGCAGGCTGAGCAAGAGAGAAACGGACTCGGCATAGAAGTGCAAACGAGTCAGATCACAACCCTCGAAGGGTATCTCGATGGCGGGTCACCTGTTCCGCTGCTGATTCCCAATACGGAGTATACGGTCACGGTGGAATATAACGTGGCAACGACTGAAGCAGATGGAACGACGGTGACCAATTACACCGGAGTGCAGCAGGGGTTCACGTTCCAGACGGATTCTGCACCGCCAGACAAACTCGACCCATGGGTGCTTGCTGCAATGCCGGCCACTCAGGAGCAAAACGCTTTCTACGACGATCCAGTCACGATCGTGTTCAACGACCAGGAAGCCATTCAGCTTTTCGCGGCATACGGCGAAAAACTGGTAATGCAGCTGCACGCGGCCAACGGCTTGAATGATCCTTCGCAATCGGTGGCAACTACCGTACAGGTATCGGGAATCGGCCCCGCAGGTTACGACTCGCTGCTAAACCTGATTGAGCAAGGAGCATTGCCGTGTGTGGGGGCAACAAGTTCGTTCCAGAATGCGCAGTTTACAGCGCAGGTCGATCTGCAACCACTGATGGCCTACACGCTGGACATCAATATGGATCCTGCTCCGGCGCAGACAGGTTCGGTGCTGGTGCCGCTCTATCGCACGCGATTCACGACGTCGAAGTACGCGAGCCTGGGCGATCTGGCGACGGACCTCGGAACAAGCCGCGTTCTGCATGCGCACCTGAGTGGACCGTTGAACCTGGGCGTAACATTCCCTGCGCCCTCTCCCTATCCGCCCAATCCGCCGGTGAATTACCAGCAGGTGACGGACCAGCTCATCGAGTCAGCATTTGAAGCGGCGGGCGAACAGGCGCTGCCGGCCGCCGCTGAAAATTCGCTGACGGTCTACTGGATTCCGGGGCCCGGCAATGGGCCTTACGTTCCTTATTGCATTCTGATTGATTGCACGGAGCCGTTGTGGAGGACGAGGCAGGAGCCTTCTCTTGTCCCGGCCGACCCTTCGGATCCGAGCTTCACCATTGTGCAGATCACGCCGGCATCCGCGCTTGAAGTGGTCGAGACAGGTGGGGCCTCGATCCAGGGCTTTGTTTATTCACCTTCGGGTACACGAACGATTGCGCTGTTTACGCCCAATTTCTCTCCGCCGCCGGGAGGCACGACAGTGACGCTCGAACTGCATCGCCCAGCGAGCAGTGCGTTCAGCTTGGCGGATGCAGTGGGCAAGATTATCGATTTGCAAGTTGGGCCGCAAGCACCGTGGGAGGCCGATCATGTCTAGCCGCACCGTTTGGCCTTACGCATTTACGTTGCAGGTATCGCAGCAGGACAGGCCTCAGTCGCGGCCCGCCGACTTTGCAACCGCCGAAGTGAACGCCAACCCGGATGGACCGTTGGGATTGCCGGTAGATCTGCGCTGGGCCACGCTTCCTTACCTGGGCATTCCGCGACAACCGTTTGAGGTTTATCGGCGACCACGAATCAATATTCCGACTGCGGATATTTTGGAGCTGACTTCAGCGCCTGTGCAGGTGAACGGATCCAGCATCATTCCCTTTCCGCCGACTAGCGCGGGACTGATCTACATTGCTGCGTTCGAAGCTTCGCCGAGTTCGGGCAATGTGCTGATCGTGGCGCCATACGATATGTACGGCAAAACAATTCCGGGGGTTGTGCTGGAGGCTGATTACACGCAGCCCTGGTATTTTATCTGCCCGGGAATGGCCGGATTGCGCGTGGATGGCGTTGGGTCCATCAGCATGGTAGTCGGGGTGAATCAGGAAACTTATGCCAATCTGCCGGGGTGGGAGCGCATTCAGGTTGTCGGTCTTCCAGTAGAGACGACAGACAATCTTGCACCGGCCTATAACAGCTCAATCAAGCAGGGATTTGACGTAGCGCTCACGACGGGGATTCTCGCCGCAAAGGAGCGCATGGCCTTATCCCATCTGTTCCTGAAGCCGCCGCCTGCAACTGGCGACGCAACCTTCCCACTTCCCGCGTGGCCGCCTTCCAATCCCGCGGAGTATCTGCTCAATCTGCGATCGGGAACGAACTTGTTTCCCATGATCGTGAAATGCCTGCAGAACTCGAATGACTCGAACCCCGCTCAGATGCAATCCCTTTACATGGAGACAGTGAACAATCTGGATGGGATCATCCAGGCCAATGCGCCGTCCGGATCAAACCCAACGCCCGCCGGGCAATCCGGCACAGCGGAGATTCCCGTTGTCAGCCTCTCGATGCTCGGCGTCAGTACCGACTCCGATGCGGCACTCGCGCTGGGCTATGGGACGATTGATATCCCGTTGCTGGATGAAATCGCCGAGGTGCTGGCTATTTACGCCGAGTACTCGAAACGCGGCGCTCAGATCAACGAACAAACCCTACTGAACGCGTTGGCCGCCCTCGCCGCAATTGAGTCGCGCATTCCCTACGACTACATGGTGACGGCGCCGTATGTTTTTCCGTTCGGCATTACGCTTACCCTGGCTGCACTTTCGCAACCCCCTATTCCGGTCGAGCCATTGGAAGATTTGAGTGCGAGCATTCTTTCCACGCACGCCGTGCTGACGCGTGATACGGGCGCCGAGGTGGCTGTTGAGCTCACGTGGAATCCTGCAACGCAACCGCAGGCCGCGGGACTTCTGGTGAGCCGCCAGTCTGGGCAATCGCAATACCTCAACACGGCGCGCCCGCCTGCGGTTCAGGGATACGATCCGTATCTTGGGTTACCTCCCATGCAACCGCCGCCGAACGCGTCGCCGTCCGATCTGCTGCCAAATTTGAAGGATGCAAACGGCACCGTTCCGCTGGATGGGAACACGACGACGCGCTATCTGGCCGCGGGCATCGATGTGTTCGGTCGCTGGTCAGCTTGGACTGAAGCGGAAATAGCGCTTTCGGCCGCGCCGGTGACGGGTCCGGGCTTGGGCAAGGTTTCGTGGATTCCGCCCGTGCCAGCCGATCTGCCTGCATCCGGAACGCAGGTGCAGTACCTGCTGCAAATCGAAGTGCTGTGGAACTGGGTTGATCGGTCGCCGGGATCGATTGCGATCTCTGGTAACTTTGTTCCGCCGGGCACAGGCCTCGGACCGACGGCTTACCTCAATGCGCTGGGGATGAACAACGATACACCGGCGGGCCCGCCTCTGATCCTGACATGGGATTACGCGGGCTATGACCCGACAACCGTAGCGCCGGGAGCAATTTTGCCGACTGCGGATGCAGCGCATCCGGGAACAACGGTTGTTCTGTTGAACGACGTGTCCAATGTGCCCAACAACCAGGTGATGCACTACCAGGTGACGGTCCCCGGATTTTCACTGGACTTTGCTTCGGCGGATGAAATTGCACTGGCCCTTTACGCGACCGCGACGGAGCGTGTGCGGCCGGGCGAGTGGAGTTCGCCTATCGATCCGAACACGCCACCGTCGCCGCCTGCTTCCGCACCCGGCTGGATCGGGCGCGTCGTGACAGCGCCCAATCCGCTGCCACCTGTTGTGGCATTCAATCCGCCTGCCATCGACTGGACCGCGCTTCCGGACGCCTACAACCTGGCGCATGGAGTACTCTCCTGGCCCGCGGCCCCCAATGCATCCGGGTACATGGTGTGGGAAGCCACGGAAAGCGCTCTACTGCAGTTGCTGTCACCGAGCTCGCCAAATCCAGCGCCTGCCCCTGCGCTGCTGGTGGATCGCGGCGCCACACTGAAGACACTGGTGAAAAACAATTTTGCCCAGTCACTGCAGGCATTCTCGCGGCTGAACACCACTCCCATCACGGCAACCAACATGGAGGTTGAGGTGCCGGGCAACGCGTCGGTTCTTTACTGCTACATGATCTCGGCAGTCAGCAGCCAGAGCGTGGAGTCGACGCGGACCGCACAGAACTCGCCAATCGCGGTGTACGGCGTACCGCAACGCATCGTTCCCGGCCAACCCCGGCTGCGTTTGCGTTCGAATGACACTGGAGTACAGCCTGCCATCAATGGTGTGCAAGTAATGGCGCTTGCTGTGTCAACCGATTTTCTTGCGAGCGATGCGATTCCGCTGAGCACGAAAATTCAGCCTGGCGACTCGATCGTAGCCGGCTATCGTGTTTATCGTTGCCGCAGCGCCGCACTTGCAGCCGATGCCGGACTCATGGGGCCTCCGGTTTATCTCGAGACAGACCCACGATGGAGTGCATACACAGAAACCCCGCTACGGGGAGGGCAAACCGACACAGGCATGTCGATTGTCGACACGGCTGCCACGGCGAGTTGGTATCCATGGTATTACCGGGTACAGGCAATCGGCGTGCAGGACATTGCCAACGGATTTTACAGCGGGAAGTCTCTCCCATCGCAAGTGCAGTCGGCTTACAATCTCCCGCCCGATCCGCCGCTCGTCAGTCCGGATCCCCCTGTGGTCGCTCTGGGCCAAGGCGCGGCGCTGTTGACATTCACGACCGACTTGCCTATCCCGGCCAGTCCGCTCGGATCATCACTGGTTGAATTGCTGAAGGCAGGACCCGATCCTGCGAACCCGGGACGCACCCTCTACAACTCGATCGAGGCAGAGGCGCCGGATGCGATCACAATTGGCACGCTGGCGTTGCCTGTTCCGCCGTGGACGCCCGTGCACCCGATTCATCCGCCCGGTCACCCACCGCCGTATCATCCGCCGTTTCTTGGACCGGCACTAGCCCGCTCCGCGCCGGACGCCCAGGGCCAGTTCACAGTTTCTGTTCTGGTGCCTTACGCGGCCAGCGACAAGAACACGTATACCGTGCGCCTCACCGACCCACTGGGCCGCAAGAATAGCTTTACGTTCTAAGCCTCATGATTGCGCATCATCACAAGAAATCACGTCCCGCGGAAGGGAACTGACACATGGATACATCTTCAGTTACGCAGTCGCTGCAAACCCACGGCCTGAACGCCTTCGGCATTTCAATGCCGCAACTGGCGCAGGATTGGTCTCCGGAGGGTGTGACGGGCAGTTACTCGGTTCCGGCGGCCACCGACACGACCTCGGACCCTTTCAAAATCACCGTCGGCAGCGGGAACTGGGGTGCGCCGCTGACGGCAGCATTCGTGGTGATCGATCCCACGAAGGGACAGGTTCTTCCGGTCACATTGCAGGGATTTGACGGCACTGCGCAGAATCAGGGCGGCGTCTTGCTGACGGTGCTAGAGACTGTCTGGCTGCGTCTTAACTGGCTTTACTCACAGGCCCTGGAGACTGCGCCCACGGGAAGTACGCGTCCAGAGTTCGCACTCGGGCTTCCTTACAGGCAGGTGCCCCGCTACTTCTTCTATCCGGGACAGACCATCAGCAGCCAGACAGAAGGGCTCGCCGAGGCGCAGGCGGATCTTACGTTTGGCGGCGACCTTTATATCTACGACAACGATGGTCTACCGATTGATCCGATTGCCGTGATGAGCGCCTTCAACGCGCTGATGATCAAATTTCAATTGCTGCAAACGGGGACCGCGACAAGCACGCCCGCGCTAAGCAACGCTGTCACATCGTTGTTGTCGACCGCCGATGTACAGCTGCGGCTTGTGAATCCGGATGGATCGCCCTACACGGGAAGCGGTCTAGCGAACCTGACCGCGCTCACCGGAGGCGCGGTTGCCGGCGTGAACACGATCACCACATCGGGCACTGCGGTCACAGTCCAGACCGGCACCGATATCGTGTTCGGACCGGCCAACGGCCGACTGACCAATACTTTCACTCCTCCTACACTGCCAAGTGGAATCACTCTGCAGCGCGATTTCTACACGCTTCGCGTCGTTGGCCTTGCCGAGTACCTTGTTGGTGCGGTCCCGGTTACCGATCCCAGCTTCCAGTGCCAGCCGGCTCCGGACGTGCGCACAAATGAAGGCTTGACGCTACTTACGAACGGCAATGACGTGATGGGTGCTGTGGGCAGCGTGCTCACCACATCGGCCAGCCCGGCTCTTGCGGTGGCGCAGGCGCTGGACGGCGCGTTCACGCTGCCGACACTTCCGGCGCAGCCCACTGCGCCGGGAACCCAGGCGCAATGGCCCGCGTTTCCACCACCAAGCGCATCCGTTGTCGCGACGGCAACGCTGTCGGTCACGCTGCCACAATCGCTCACCATCACCGCGGCATGGTTTAACACCTCCGCAACCGACTACACCAAGGTGGATGTGGTGGTGACGATCGCGGGCTTTCCTACAACGTCCTCGGCCACGACAAGCAGCCTCGTGGGTGCGTGGGTTCGGCTGTATACGCGACTCTTCGGAGTGGATGCTGTCCAGCAGCGCGGCGATGGACAAGGGCGCGTCGTTCCTTCCAACGGCACCATCAGCATTTATCTCACCGATCCGCTGGGGCTCAAGAACATCCCCAACCCGGGCCAGCCGGCGAGCGCGATCTCGATTCCTTCCAATGCCACGCTGAGCTTCGACATGATCGTGGTGCTCCCAAATCAGGTGGCGCGCATCTATGGCGGCCTCTCGGCAAAGGTTGCAGCGGGACCGACAACCGCCCCGACGTTCAGCCCCGGAACCAACGACTCTACAGCCAGCGCAACACTCGGCGGGGTTTCGAACGCAGGCATCCTCGGGCTTGGAAAGCCTGTCAATCTTACGCCTCCCAGCAATCTTGCGGGCTGGCTCGCGCTGCTGACTGGGGACGGCAATCCCCGCGATGCAACGCGGTTGCCCACCATGGCTCGCCGAGAGTTGCTGGTGGCAAGCCAGACATCCAGCAAATGGTCTGGCGTGATCGGCGGTGGCCGCCTGGCAAAGGAGGCGATCTGTTCGCTGCCGCGCCTGGGCGAACCGGGCGGATACGGCGGTAGAGAGACGATTGTTACAGGCGCGTCAACCAGCGGAGGGCAGCTTGCCTATGACATCGCGCGGCACGCACTGCGCCGTGCGCAAAGCATCGTCGATCGAATTCCGACGCTCGCTAAAAGCGCATGGGCTGTTCCCACCGCGCCCACCGCATTAACCGCCGGACAGCAGCCCACCGCCACAAGCGGTACCTTCGCCGGTGCAGTGTTGCAGAATATTTCTCCCTACTGCGAGACGCCGGAGCTGGCTCCGCTGTTGTCGAGCAATCCGACAACAATTAACGACTTTATCAGCGGACTGGTGAGCACAGCATCGGGACTTCCGAGCACGCTCGGCCTGCAGCAGGACGTGATTAATGCATTGAACAGCCTGATGACTCCGCAGCCAGCCGGCACGACAACGCCTTCTGCCGCCGCTCTGCTGGTAGCCCAGGAGATTCTTCGTGAGTGCTCGACTTCTGCCTTTGGGCGACGGGACAGCCAGTGGGCACTGCAGCAAGCGCTCGCGCAGGCTCGCCACTTTGTCTACATCGAGACACCCGGCTTCTGTTCCACCGCGGACCTGACGCAATCTCCTCTGCCCAGTTATGCAGTGGATTTGATGGGCGTGCTCAACGCTCGCTTGCAACATATGCCGGGACTGAGGGCAATGGTCTGTGTTCCAAAGAATCCTGATTTTGCGACCGGTTTTGAAGGCATGGCCAGTTACGAAGTCAATGATCGCTACAACATTCTGGTTGGCCAACCGAATGCGCATCCGATCATTGCGAATCAATTGCCCACCAGTCAAACAGTCGGTTTTCACCCGATCGGTTTTCCGGGCCGCTACAGCCGCATTGAAACGACAGTGATCATCATCGACGATTGCTGGGCGCTCGTGGGAGGATCGACTTTTCGACGGCGCGGATTCACCTTCGATGGCAGCAGCGACCTGGTCTTCACCGACATGCAGCAAGTTCATGGACGCTCGCCCGCAATTCGCGACTTCCGGCGCGCACTCATGGCTGCGCGGCTCGGCATTCCCGTTGATGCAGAGCATCCATCGTATGTGCAGCTCAACGATGGGCAGCGTAGTTTTCAGCTGGTCAGGCAAATGCTACAGAGCGGCGGGCTCGGGTATATCGATCTTCTCTGGAGCGGCTTTACTGCCAACGTGACTGCAACGCCTCCATTAACAATGGACCAGGCAAACCCCGATGGACGCAGTTTCTCCTTCAGCCAAGCTGCGATCACCTCAGCGTTCGCGGCAAGCGTAAGCGGCTGGTGATGTTCAATGACTTTCTAGAGAAAACGGTGAACTGTCACCCGCCAAGGTCAACCTTTGCGTGGACGAAAAGTCGCCTTCTCGGACAACTTTCCTCCCGCTGATTCCATAACGTTGTAGTGAAAACCAGTTGTGCCGGTAACAAGTGTTACAGCCAGGTGAAGCGAACCCTGGTCCGCGATGTTGCCGGACTGTCTAATCGTGGACGGCACCCGTGTCGGCGTCCACGATCCATCTTCATCTATCAGCGACCCGAAGACAGGCCGAGCCAAGCTGCCCAGCATTGGATTGGGGAGACGAACCCAACATTCGGAACCTCAGTTCGCGATAGGGGAGTTTGCCGCAACCGCACTCGCATTGGACCGCGAAAAGAAAAGTGAACTAGAGTACTTCTATGGCGGACGCAACCAAGGCGATCAAGGTGTTGATCGTGGATGACCATCCGGTTGTCCGGCTTGGATTACGAACCATGCTTGAGAGCGAAGAGAATATTTCGGTTACCGGCACGGCCGGGACGGCCAAGGAAGCGCTGGCCGAAGTGCAGAGGCAGCAACCCGATGTCGTGCTGATGGATTTGCGCATGCCGGAGATGGAAGGTGCTCAAGCAATTTCGGAGCTGCGTCGCATCGAGCCTAATATTCGCATCCTGGTTTTGACGAACTACGAAGGGGATGAAGACATCTTTCGTGCGCTGCAGGCCGGGGCAATGGGGTACCTGCTCAAGAGCACTCCGCAGGAAGAGATTGTGCAGGCGGTGGAGATGGTCCACCAGAACAAACGCTGCGTGCCGCCGAACATTGCCAAGCGCCTGTTGGAAACAATCGCGCGGGAAGAGTTGACCCCGCGGGAGCTCGAGGTGTTAAAGCTGGTGGCCTCTGGATTGACCAACAAGGAGATTGCACAGCGGCTTTTTATCAGCGCAAAGACGGCGCGGAATCACGTTGCCAGTTGCCTGGTCAAACTGGGAGTGACTGACAGGACTGAGGCGGCAACGACGGCAGTGAGGCGTGGGCTCATACGGCTGTCGGAGTAGGGGAAGGCTCGGGAGGTTTTGTGGCTACATCCATGTAGGCGGGCTCGCACGATCTCAGCGCCTGGAAGCGAAGGAGGCAACGCTTCGAAACCGGTTCTTCACTATATTCAGTATGCGTTTTCGCGGTATGTTCTCGTGCAAATTGGCCTTCACGCGCACTAGAGTGCCTTCTCGTGGAGCGCTGACAATCTCGAGCGTGCTGCCCAGGTTGCGCGCTCGCTTCTGCATGCCCAGGATGCCGAATCCAGATGTTTCGGGCGAATATCGGAAGCCGCTGCCATTGTCCTCCACTGTGAGCTCGACGCTGCTGTCCTGGTAGTACAAGGTGATGTTCAACATTGTGGGATCGCCGTGACCGAGCGCGTTGGCAATGGCCTCCTGGCCGATGTGCAACAGCGCGTCCGCCACACGCAGATTCAGCGGAACGGGGTTTCCGCGCAGCTCCGCCGTGGTCTTCATCTTGTCTCGAGCCGTCTTATTGGCCATTTCCGCAAGCGCACTGAGGATGTTTTGCTGGTTGTGAGGTGATCCGGAGCCGAGCATGGCTATTGTTCTGCTTGCTTCCTGGTGACAACTCCGGACCAGTTGATAGGCCACACTCAACTGATCGGCGATGAGGCGTGAATCCAGACGCTCGCCGCGCATGATGCTTTTGCGGATACCTTGAATCTGATAGCCGACTCCGGCAAAGCCCTGCGCCAGGGTGTCGTGGATATCGTGCGCAAGCCGCTCGCGTTCGCGGGTGATGGTTTCTGCTTTCCAATGCTGGAAGCGGAAGTACGAAAGCTGAGTGAGCAACGCCAGGGCCAGGACACCGGCGAAGAGCATGCCCACGTGCCACGGGGTCCACCAAGGAGGCCCGTCGGTAACGACGGGGTGCTGCACAAAGGAAGCATGCAGCTCAAGCGTGTGCAGGTCGCTCCAGGTGGCAGGCTCAATGTGGATGTTGCGCCACTCGGCATTGGCGTTCAGCGATCGCAAGCCGAAGCGTCCGCTCTTGACACAAAAGTGTTCTTCATATGCGATCCAGGCGGATTGTTGCGTGGCCAGGTTGGTGACCGATGCTGCGACGTCGCAGCCGTAGGCCGTGACGCGCAGGCGATACCAATTAAATGGATGAATGCCGCCGGGTATTGTGACAGGAAACACTTCAGTCCATGAGTAGTTGGCGCGACCCATCACCAAAGTCCCGTCCAGACTGCGGATGCCGACGAAATATCCGCGGTAGGCGTCTACGCCTTCGGCTTCATCGTTGGTGCGGAGGACTACACCCATGTCGGCGGCTGGACCTTCGAACCGGATGTCGGAAGTCATGGAGTAGTTTGCCCAATGTCGCGAGCCCGCCAGCAGTTTTGCGCCGCGCTCGTAGGAGTTGGACTTTACCGCGCCGTCGACAATCTGCCAGCTTCCGCCGTAGGGAGTCCATTCGGCGGACTTTCCAGCCTGCAATTGATAACTGTGCGCGGGTACGGAACTCTTGGCGCTCCGCCAGCGGGTCCACCCCCAGGCAGATCCGGCCAGGACGGTGAGAGCGAGCGCGGCCATCAGCAGTCGGGTCGGCTGCGTATGCGACAAGCGCATAACTTGCACCCTCCCATTCTCAGAATCAGAACGCGTTCCAGGCGGTGTTGACGAGTGCGGTGGATTGATCCTTACCAAAAATCTGCATGACCATACTAGAGCATTTTCAGAAGGCGCATGGACTTCGCGCGAATAGGAGAGCCTCGTTTTTTCGATGAATTTGCCGTTCGAATGTGTGGGGTGCTCGCTCAATATCGACATTCTTCAAACTGATCGCATAGCCTGCGAAGCCTAGGTCAAATGACCCAGCGGAAATTGGGTCCCCCGGCCTATTGCTTGACGAGATGGGCGAGCCTAGGATTCTCTGCGCGATCGCTAGTTTCGTGTAAATGTTTACAGAATCTGCAAGCCCTGAGCTTTCAACGAAAACCCAAACTGACTGCCCATTTTCAGGAGGAGGCCGATGAACCCCAACATCGGAAAAGTGAGGACTCTTCAGAGTCTTCTCGCGAAGCAGATGATAGCGTTCCTGGTTCTCGCGTTTTGCCCAGCGATTGGCCGCGCGCAGACCACGACGAGTAGTCAAATCAATGGTTCGGTGACAGACAGCTCCGGCGCCGTTGTCATTGGAGCGAGTGTCACCGTAACGAATTCCTCGACCGGCGTTACCTATCGTATGGCGACGGACAATCTTGGCGCCTACCACGTCACCGACCTGCTGCCGGGAAAATATACGATGGAAGTGGCGAAAAGTGGGTTTGCAACACAACATATCAATGCGTTTACGCTGATCGTCGGCCAGATTTTCCAGCAGAACATCGCTTTGGCAGTCGGCCAATCGGAACAAACCGTGTCAGTCAACGCCGCGGCTCTTCTGCTCAATACTGAATCCTCGCACGATGAGCAACTCATTGAGAGTCGACAGATCGACGATATGCCTTTGAATGGCCGCGATTACCTGCAACTGGCGCAGCTCGACGCCGGGGTCGTGCCCGTCTCCGGTATCTCCGGTGTCAGTTCCCCCGCTTCATCATGGGCCTCTGATTCCGGCGTAGTTACCGTCGACGTGAGCGGCCTGAGAGAAGACGATAACAGTTTCCTCTACGACGGAATCGAGACGCGAAATGCCTGGTACGGTGCCGCAGGTTTGCAACCGGATCCCGATATGGTTCAGGAGTTCGTTTTGCTCAATTCCGCTGCTCCTGCGCAGTACGGCGTAGGAGGCGCGTTTGTCAACGTCGTTACCCGGTCAGGAACGAATCAGTTTCACGGAACCGCCTACGAGTATCTCCGGAACAATGACTTCGATGCGAGGAACTATTTCGACGTCACTCCCGGTGCGCCGCCCTTCCATCAGAACCAGTTTGGGGCGAGCGTGGGAGGACCCATCAGGAGGAATAAGATCTTCTTCTTTACCAACTATGAAGGTTTTCGGCAACTTGTGCCAAGCGACGATTACAACCTGGTTCCGAACGCCGACCAGATAGCCGGCAACTTCAGCGCGGATGCCCAGCAACTTTACAACCCTTATGTGCTCGACCCAAGCACGCCGACCGGCTACGCGATCTTGCAAGGCAACCAGGTACCGAGTTCCTATGTCAGCGCAATTGGCCAGAAAATCCTGGCTCTGTACCCGGCGCCGAACGGCTCCTATCTTAATGGCGCCGCCAACTACTTCAACGTCGCAACGACAACCAATAACTGGGATCAATACAGCGGCCGGGTTGACTATGCAATCTCGGCGAAAGACACGGTATTTGGCCGCTACACTGCCACCAATCAAACCGCGATAGCCCCCGGTATGACCTCCTATAACAGCCAGACCTTCCCATCCTCTCCAAAGAATGTGGCCATCGGATGGACCCACACCTTCTCTCCTCGTTTGGTCAACAATTTTCGTTATGGCTGGTCTCACACGGCAGTTGGTCTCGAGCGTACAGATGGTTACGATACTTCACTGGCCAATCCCCTGGGACTGACGGCCGAGGAGGACCAGCCGGGCTCTGACGGTCCGCCCTCCATTGGCGTGAATGGATATGGAAACCCAGGGTCGACGAATGGTACCGATATCGTCCGGGAAGGGTTGAACATGTGGACCGAGTCGCTGATGTTCCAGAAGGGAAAACATCAGCTGACAGGTGGTGTCGACATCCGGTATGAACCGATGTACCTCTATGAAGACTGGTCGGCTACCTCTGTCGGTTTTAATGGAGCCTACACCGGAGATCCTGTCGCGGATCTGCTGATGGGCGTCCCGGATAGCACGAGGACTTCGTTCGGCGGCCCCACCATGAACCTGAGCATGTGGTATCAGGCCTACTACGTCCAGGACAACTACAAAGTCAATCGCAAGCTGACGCTCAACTACGGATTACGGTGGGAGCATCGTTCGCCTCCAATCGAGGCCCACAATCGTGTCGGCAGCTTTGATATTGCGACAGGTCAGGACCTGACTTATCCCGCCACGAGCGTCCTCGGACTAGGCAGGAACATGGTCAAGCCGATTTGGACAAACTGGGCGCCGCGGTTCGGCTTCAATTATTTCCCGTCCAACAAGCTCAATATGGATGTCAAAGGCGGCTTCGGGATGTATTACCTGCAGCCAAACATTAATCAGTATGAGGTCGAAGTCGATACCACCCAACTTTACGAGGTAGACGATTTCAACGAACCTGCTGTCGGACAGCCGCTGGCCTACAACCTGGACGGAACGCATGGCCTGCCAGGAATGTACTCGACCGCTATGACCAACGGAAACTTCTCGGGGGGCGGTCCGACCGTTTCGTTTGTCCAACCCAACGCACCAACCCCTTATGCCTACGAGTGGAACCTGACTATCGATAAAACAATCAGGGACTGGTTGTTCGAAGTTGCCTACGTCGGAACTTCAGAGCGCCATTTTGAGGAGCGCAACGAGATCGACCCGCTCAATACGAATGGCGTCGCGTCTCTCTATGCGACTTGCGGAACCAATGGCAATATAGGCTGCTGGAGCGGTGTCCAGGAAAACCAGGAGACAGGGACTTCGAACTACGATGCTTTGATTGCGCGTGTCGAGAAGCGATTCAATTCCGGATTTTCCGCGACGGTCAACTACACGCTTTCCAAATGCCTCGGCACTCCCTATCAGGATGAATTCGCCTGGCACGTGAACATGCACCTCGATTACAGCCACTGCACCGAAGACATCAACGACATCTTCACGGCAAACGGCATTTATGAGCTGCCTTTTGGGCATGGCAAGACTTTTCTGAACCGCGGCACTTTCGCCGACGAGCTTGTGGGAGGCTGGAAGATCGCCGGCATCGCGACGCTGCGAACAGGTCCCTGGACGACATTAGGAAGTCAACAGAACATCGGATTCTTCGATGGCGCATTGCCCGATCTTTCCGGAACGCTCAACAATCATTCGCTGCACGCGGGACTGGGTAGGCATGGACGGCTTGGACCCTACTTCAACACGCAAAATGTCGTCAACCTGAGTGCCGTAGGAGTACAAGGCAGTTCGGGAACGCACAACGTTCAGAACCCTGGCTACCAGGATTATGACCTTTCAGCCTACAAAAGCTGGAAATTTGGCGAGCGGCCGAACTTGTCATTCCGCGCAGACTTCTTCAATGTCTTCAATCGGGTCAACTTCCAATCGGTCAGCACCTACGACCTTGCCAACAATTTTGGCGATGTTTCGTCTGCCTATCCGGCACGGGAAATTCAACTCAGTCTGCGTTTCGCCTTTTAGGCGCATACTTTTGTTGATGAGAACGAAGCAGAAACTCACGTTCGTTGCAGCTCTTGCGGTCGGCAGTTTTTCAGGCTGCCCGGCCGCGAGAGCGGTGGCGGCGCAAAACACGCAACCTTTGCAGGCAGTTCATCCCGGAGCGAACAGGAGGTGCCCAGTTCAAGCTGCGGCGAACGCGACTCTGGGCCAGGCCAGCACGCAGATATCTCTCGCGCAGTATCAGGATGCGGCCGTAACCCTGAAGCCGCTTGTCGAGGCCGGTTGCGATCCGCGCGCCAGTCTCCTGTTCGCAGCCGCTATTGAAGCCGGAGGCGATGCGCCAGGAGCTTTAGACGTGCTCGAGCGTGCGCATGCCGCGTGGCCGATGAATACGAGCATCGCGGCTTCACTTGCCCGGCAATATCTGAATGCCGGACAGACCGACAAAGCAGTGCAGGCGCTCAAGCATTTCGAGGTAACCTCTAGAACGCCGCAGCAGGAGATGGAAGAGGCGGTACTGGTATATTTCGCCGCCCACCAGCTTGCTTCCGCACACGCTGTGGCCGCCGCGGAATATAGAGAGTATCCATCCCTGCACACGCTGCTGCTGCTGGCCAATGCACTGCAGTTAGAAGGGCGGTACCCTGAGGTGAATCAGTTGCTTCAGGGCAAGCGGGAAGCCTTTGCGGATCAGCCGGAGTTCTTGATCACACTGGCAGAGAGCGAATCGGATGCGGCTATCTACCCGCAGGCTCGCAAAGACCTGGAACAGGCCATCGTGCTCGACCCGAAATCGCATCAGGCGCATTATCTGCTCGGCTATGTTCTCCTGCGCATGAACGACGCGGACCCGGCGATCGGCGAATTTCACCGAGCGATTGATCTGGGATCACGCCAGCCGCGCACGTTCTACCAACTCGCTCTTGCGTTACGTTCAAAACAGGATGATGCCGGAGAAGAGCAAGCGTTGACCAGCGCGCTGGCAATAGACGACCGCTATGCGCCGGCACAGTGCGAAGTCGGAAGGATCCTTCTCGAACAACACCGCGCCTCAGATGCCTTGGACCATCTGAACGCGGCGATCCAATACAATCCGCATTCAGAAGAAGCTTACTTTCTGCTCGTCAAAGCCTATAGAGAACTGGGAGAAAGAGACAAGAGCGAGGAAATGGTGAAGCGTCTTGTTGCGTTGAAGAGAGAGAATCGGAATGGAAGGCAATCTCCCAAGGGCCCTGACGCTCCGATCAACGATGCCCCTCTCAAACGCTGATAAGACCTGCTCTCCCGGCATTCAGTATGCCGTTTGTTTGCCCGATTGCCGGCATGAGGCGAACCATGGTCCGCAAACTCGGGCAGAGTAATGCGCGTACAGAACACGTGGCTCGTCCGCGTTTTTCAAAGCCCGCAGCCAGTTCTTTTAGCGCGCGACTGTTGACGCATATTCGATTAAAGGTATGCCGGTTCGACACTACTATTCAACCGATTCTCACTCCCGACTATTTCAACGCCTCCGAATTGCAAGCCGGGGGCGCATTGACAGGGTTGCAGCGAGCCACCGCATTTTCAGGAAGCGCAACAGAAAAATGGCCCGGCCAACGCGCCGGCTCGCTGCCTGGGTAGTCTGTGCTCAGAATTTGGGCGCCGCTCACGATCATTGCGTCGCGGCGGGTGGTCGAGTTGATCCTTGCTTCCTTCGTATCCGCATCTGTGCGCGTACGAATCAAATACCCCATGCGGACCAGGAGAGTGATGTCTGATCCAGGCCCATCATTGCGTTCGATAAAAGCGGCGTCGGGCTGACCGGGCTCGGCATTGGTGAACAGCACGCGCCCTTTCAGCGAAGGATGCCCGGCTAGATATACGGGGCCAACTGGACGCTGGTCCATCAGAAATACGACTTTGCCGCGCGCGCTCGCAAGTGCGGGCCAATTCCCGGCGAGTACTGCCTGTTCAAGCGTGCTATAAGAACCGCGGACGTCATCGGGAGTGATAAGTTCATCGGGCGGGAAGACGGATCGAATCTCGGCGTCGAGCGCATCGAACGTGCTGGACGTGAAGTGTTCGGGCTCGGTGAGCTGAAGTTCTCCCCGCCCTTCAGCGCCCTGTTTGGTCTCAACGAGAATGAAGACGGGAATATGGCCGGGATGCGCTTGTGACCAATGCCGAACTTCCTTGAGGCAAGCGATGAAAGGCTGACAGTTGCTCACATAATCGATGTCCTGGACGTGCATAACCTTGAAGCCCGGCTTGTTCATAATGCCATCGGGATCAAAATCGGGGTCCGGAGGAAGGTGTGCTGCGGCAACCATCTTCGGCCCCAGAGGATGCGCATATCGGCCACCCTGGCTGTCGGCGAAGACATCGAGCTCAATCTGCCGCACACCACTGTCTAGTTGCCGCTCGAGGGCCGGATGCTGATAATCGAGCCCGCTAAAGGCCTCAGGATTCTTGGCCTGCCACAAAGCAGTTGCGCTGGGTTGGAAGCCTGCGTGATAGCTGTTGTGTGTCCCGATAATTTGAATTTGATTGAGACGGATCTGATCTACCTGCCGGCAAGTAGCCGATTGAACTATCAAAACGAAAAACGAGCCAAGAAACAGCAAAATGAGTGTTTTCGAAGACATGAAGACTCCAGCGAATGGATGATGTATGGCAAGCCCGAGGAGCGAGATTGAAGGCCAGATGAAAGGAAGGAGCCCTGTCAGCACGAATCGTGTGCCTCAGGGCTCCTCAATGGTTGAGCTAGAAGGTTAGCTTAAGCGCCAATTGGATCTGGCGAGGCGGGAAGAACGTAGTGATCGTTCCGTAGCTTCCGTCGGAGCGGTTGGAGTCAGGATTGTTGTAATTCACCGAATTGAGAGCATTGAATGCCTCGCAACGGAAATCCAGGTTGGAGCTTTCGTTCCAGAGTGGAAACGCCTTGTGCAGGCCGGCATTCGTTGAGAAAAACGGGTTGTCTCGAAGAGAATTTCTGCCCGCGTTGCCATAGGGTTGAGCCACGTTTGTGGGAATGCTGACCGTCGAAGAATTGAGATACCCAGTCAGTGAAGTAGGAGTCTTGGTCCACAGGCCTCTCGGGTTTTTGGGGTTGCCGAAAACATTGGGACGATAGTTGAGCAGATCGCTTACATCCATCTGCGACGGCTCCGAGTAGATAAGGTTAATGGGCGCTCCGCTCGTAGCAGTATTGATCAGCGTGAATTGCCATCCGCCAGCCAGGGTTTGCATGGCACGGTTGGCGCCGGCACCCCAACGCCGGCCCTTGCCATACGGCAGGTCCCAAATTGCGGTCAAGGTATCGTTGAGCGGTTGGTTGTAAGCCGACTGTCCGCGCTCCCCGCGGAGGTTAGCAAGATTCACGCGCGAGTTGTCGTTGTTGGGCGTATCCAGATGGCCCGATGCGTTGTCGATGTCTCTCGAATACGAAAAAGCGTTCAGAAGATAAAGACCGTTCGCGTAACGGTGTTCAACCCTGGCCTGCACTGCATGATAAATAAGCATGCCGAGGTTCGCTGACCCCTCGATACCCGTGAAGCCAACGATGGGCCGGCGTGCGAGGAGCGGTACACAACCGGTGGTCACAAAGCTGTTGGTTGCCGTGTTGAATTCGCACGTCGGGCTCGGCGTGTTCGGTGGGGCCTGGTTGATATCGTCGAGCACCCAAATCTTGACTCCGTGCTCGCCGACATAGGAAACATCGATCAGAGTGCCTTGACTTAGCTGCCGTTGCACTCCGAAATGCCATGCCTGAACGTAGCCGGTAGCGATGTTCTTCGGTATGTAGCGCGTTTCGGCAAGCGCGGTGCTGAATCCGGCAGGGCTGACAAAGTTTGGGCTATAACCCTGCATTGTTGGGCTAAAGCATGAAGTGGTCTGCACGCCATCAGGGCAGATCGGCGTGTTTGTGGTCACTCCGCCCGACGTCTGGGCAACCGTCTGAGTGATTGCAGAGTTGACGATATATGGGCCGTTGTACGCTAGCAGGTTTTCTCCGCCTTCCCGATTGAACTGAATGTAATTGATGCCGTACCCGCCGCGGAGCACGGTCTTCGGATCCAAACTATATGAGAAGCCGAGGCGCGGCGCAAAGTCGGTTGTCGGCATATTGACTAATGCGCGACGCGTGACTCCACCATTGCCTGCCTGCTGCAGCGTGCCCGTAGTGATCGTGAGGTAGGGCGCCTGCGATGTGGTTCCCGGAGGAGGGATGAAATTGGCCAGATGGTTTCCAGTCACCCATTGCGGGGTGACAAGCTCATAGCGAAGTCCGGCGTTGATCGTCAGCTTGGAGAACAACTTCAAGTCGTCCTGGACATAAAAGAAATTCATCATCTGGTGGTAGTTGACGATGACAAAGTTGTTCAGTGTGTAACTGCTCCGCGCTCCCACCAGAAAATCGGCCAGATAGGCTGCTTCCTTGATGCCGGCATCGCTGTTGCCGGTATAAGCTCCCGCATTGGCGTTGGAGGCGCCGGAACTGAAACCCCCGCCATAGTTGTCATTTCCGTCTGTGGGATTGAAGTCGTCGATCTCGGTATTGATCGCCTGATACTCGTACCCGACTTTAATACTGTTGTGGCCGTGCAGCAGAGTGTAGTTGACCTTCGGATCGACGACAAACGGATTCTGAAACTGTGGATTGCTGCTTTGCGCGCCGAACTGCGAAAAGCTTGAAACGTTTTGGTCATTCAGCGAGCGCGAGATGAGAGGGGAAGTCGGCAAACCAGGGATACCCGCCTCCGTGAGCAAGCTGGGCTGGCCAAGACCATATGGCGTCTTGCCTCCCAGGGTCCAGGTGAATCCGACGCGCGCGTCGATGATTGAATTCTGGTTGAACAAGTAGGTGTAGCCGGCTGCGATTTGCTTGTTGTAGTCGTGAATCGTCCCGTTTGCATTTCCTCCCGCAGCACCTGTAATCGGTTCCGCGTCCTGAATATTCAGATGGTGCCAGCTCCAGCGAAAAAAGGCCGTTGAACGCGGATTCAAAAAGAAGTCGAAGCGCGCATTGGTTTTGTTATCGGTGAAATCGGCCTTGGGTACATTCACCAGATTATTGGAAAACCCGCTTGCGCCGGCGGTCGTCACGTTGGGAGAGGGAAGGGCTGGAATGACCAACTTTGCCAATGCGTTCCAATCCGATTGTGGCACTATGCCGTTCGCGTACACTGCACCAGTGAGAGGATTGTGCAGCGAGACCGGATTTCCAAGCGTGTCAGTGAAGATGCCCTGCCTCTGATTGGCATTGGGAACGGTCGACGCGGCGTACTGCCCCTGCACTTGGCGGTTGCCTTCAAAGTCGCCAAAATAAAAGGTTTTGCCCTTCAAAAACCAGGGCACTCGGCCACCGATGGCGCCTCCGAACTGGTTCTTGACCAATACCGGCTTGATGGATTTTCCCGTCAGGACATCCGTAGGCGGAGTGAACGGGCCTATGGCGTTGAAATCTGTATTGCGGTTATATTCCCAAACTTTGCCGTGAAGATGATCGGTGCCGCTATTGATGCTCACATTAAATACAGCGCCGGCCGAGCGCCCGTACTCGGCACTGTAGTTGTCTGTCTCTACGCGAAACTCATTAATAGCGTCCGGCGAGGGCTGAATGGCCTGATTGGAAAAGCTCTGATTCGATGTGCCATAGGCGTTGTTGTCCAAACCATCGAGGAGGAATTCATTCTGCTCGCTACGATTGCCGTTCACGTTGTAGGAAGCGTCGCGACTGGTTACCGTCTGGTTTTCGAGCACATTTGCGCGCACCCCGGGGGTAAGCAACGCCAGGTCAGCGTAGGCGCGCCCATTCAACGGAAGGTTGTTCACATCGCGTGCGGAGATCACCTGCCCACGCTCACTGTCTTCGGTTTCGAGAAGGACTGCAGCACCGGTTACGGTAATCGTTTCGCTGGTTGCGCCCGGCTTCAGTTTCACGTCGACGCGTTGACGGGCGTTTACTTCGGCCGTGAAGGGCTCTGTAATGGTTTCGCTGAATCCGGGTGCACTTGCCTTGATCCTGTATTGGCCAATTCGAACGCTGGTAAATTCGAATTGCCCCTGCGCGTCGACGGTTTCCGTTGTTTCGAGGCTTGTAGCGATATTGATAAGAGTCACCTTCGCGTCTGGTAGCACGGCGCCGGATGTATCGTGAACAAACCCAAGAACGGATGCTGTTTCATATTGGGCGAAAGCGAGCGGGCCGACGATTACGCCGAGGATGAAAATGAAAACAACGATCCTGAAACTTTGTAGTGACCTCAAGCTAGCCATTTCTCTGTGACTCCTTTTGGGATTTGCCGTGCCTTCCGGGACGAAAATTTCCAACTCTCTCGTTCTTCAGTCGCGCTTTCTTCTGGGGAAACACGAGGTCGGCTTCGCATTCGATTCCATGCCGCCTGAATCCGGCTTCTCGCAATGCTCGCCTAAGGGAAAAATCTGCGTAGGCACATGAGCAAAATCAACGAGATGCAATGCTATTTATCACTGATCGAGATTGCAAGAAGTGTTAAGCCAAAATAAACATAACGTGAAAGGCTTCCGTGACCTTCAGTGCGGCAGCTTCGTTGCGAACGTCTTGACCTCGAATTTACATCGGAGATTCTAAACGATTTCGTGGACGAGCGATTTCGACGCTCATAAATACGGGAAGCATTGAAGAAGCTGGGAATTCATGTGTTCGCGAGCTCACACCGTCAATAGGGCTGCTTGCGAATGTGTCCCCGACTTGCGACAAGGCGGGAGGGGCGATCTAGAGCGGCAGTTCAGTTTCGGCGGTGCTGGGTCGGCCTCAAAACAACTCGATATAAGCAATCGAATCTCTTGCTGCTTGAATGCGTATCCGGAGGAAGTGAGGAGACAGCACGGAGCGCAGCTGATCGGAAACAAATTGTCGACGGACCTCTACGCGCAAGCGATTCTTGGATTTCAGAAGACCGACTACGCGAACGCGCCTCGCCCAAGTCGATTAATGAAGGGGGCATTTTCTTCTGAGAGTGCTCGCGCTGCCTGCGGCTCCTCGGCTGAGATCGTTGTAGCGATCAGACTTGACTTCTGCTTTGTAAGGCATCAATCTCACTGGAGTTCTTCCCACTGTGCGAAGCGCGTCAGCAGTCGCTTGACCCGTGACGTGAAGCGCTTCGTGGCAGATTGAAGCGTTGAGCATTGCCGATCAATACTTTTGCGCTGATCGGCAAGGGAAAGCGGGTGGCAAAATTGAGCGGGGTTCCATGTCTGAAAACAAGATCAATCGCAGAAAGTTTCTAGTTGCGTCTTCCGCAGCAGCCCTCAGTGCGACTTCGCTTCAAGGTGTGCAAACTCCCGAGGCGGAGGGTCCTGCGTCGTTTGAGTCGAAGGCAGGCTCACCCGTCCCGTACTCGCGTTCAGAGTTGCTTTCGACCAGATCGGCCGCCCGAGTCCTCTCGGGCTCGCAACTTGCCGAGGTCGCGTTTCCACTGGGAGGAATTGGCACCGGCACGATCTCGCTCGGAGGGCGGGGACAGCTGCGTGACTGGGAGATCTTCAACCGGCCCGCCAAGGGGCGAACGCTTCCGTTCAGCTTCGTCGCTCTGTGGGTCCGCCCCGAAGGGGGTGATGCCAGCATGAGGGTGGTCGAGGCGCCGCCGCTTCCGCCCTTTCGTGGCTGGAACGGCTATAAACGCGAATCGGGTCAAGGACTCCCGCACTTTCGCGGCGCCCGCTTCAGAGGCGACTACCCGATGGCCCACATTGACTTTGAAGATAGCTCGCTCCCGATCACCGTGGAACTTGATGCCTTCAATCCCTTCATTCCCCTCAACGTCGACGATTCCAGTTTGCCAGTGGCAATCTTTAGCTACCGGATAACCAATCGGCTGCAAAAGCCGGTCCGTTGTGCGCTGGCATTCTCGCTGATGAATGCTGTTGGGTATGACGGCAAGGCATTTCTTGAAGACGCCAATTTTCCCGGATTTGGAAAGAATCTAACCATTCTCAAAGAGGATTTCAGTGCGGGAAAACGAATCACGGGTCTGGAGATGACTTCAGACAAGTATGAGCGCGGGGATCCGAGCTTTGGTTCGATGGCTTTGCTCACCACGCACAGCTCGGTCACCGCGACAACAAACTGGGGTAGCGGCGCATGGTGGGACACCTATCAAAAGTGGGTCGACCAGTTTTCGGCTGACGGCTCCTTGAAGAATTCCTCGCCCATGAAACCAACCGATGAAGGCAAATCGGACTATGCGACGCTCGCTCCTCATGCGACTCTCGCTCCGGGCGAGACGACAACCATCACCTTCGCTCTGGCCTGGTATTTTCCGGTGCGTGAAAACTACTGGCACGACGAAGCAAAGATGAAAGGCAAGAAGCTGACCAACGACTATGGTGTTCGCTTCAAGAGCGCCTGGGAAGTTGGAAGTTACGCGGCTGGTCGCCTCGAGGAGCTCGAGACGAAGACCCGTGCATTCGCCGATTCTCTCCATTCGAGCACGCTGCCGCCCTATGTCCTCGAAGCCGTCTCGAGTCAATCGTCGATCTTGCGCACTAATACCTGCATTCTTCTCGAAGGCAGACAATTCTTTGGCTTCGAGGGATGTGGCGATGATCAACACAACGGATGGATGAACTGCTCACATGTATGGAACTATGAACAGGCTCTGGCATTTCTCTTCCCCGAATTAGAGCGTTCCATGCGCACCACAGACTTTCTGTTTGAAATGCGAAGCGACGACAGCCTCGCTTTTCGCGCCATGGTGCCTCTCGGTATTGAGCAATGGGACTTTCGCCCAGCCGCCGATGGACAGATGGGCTGCATCATGAAGCTTTACCGCGAGTGGCAAATCTCGGGTGATACCGAGTTCTTAAGAAAGATGTGGCCGAACGCGAAGCGGGCACTCGAGTTTGCGTGGAAGTACTGGGACGCCGACAGAGACGGTGTGATGGAAGGCGAACAGCACAATACCTATGACATCGAATTCTTCGGTGCCAACCCGATGATGAGCTCGCTCTATTTGGGCGCACTGAAAGCAGCCGAGAAGATGGCGTCGGCGCTTGGCGATAGCGATGCCGCCACGCGCTATCACGGCGTCTGGGCTGCTGGCGTGAAGAACTTTGAATCCATGTGGAATGGCCGGTTCTATGTTCAGAGGGTGACACCTGTCAGCGATATTCGCCCCATGCCACCCTATGACAAGAACAACTGGAAAGAGCGCGTTGTCGAAGGCGGCCAGTTAAAATACCAATTTGGCGAGGGATGCCTTTCCGATCAAATGCTCGGCCAGTATTTTGCCGACGTCCTCGGTTTGGATATCGGCCTGCCGTCGGCACACGTGCATTCGGCACTCCAGTCCGTGTATCGCAATAACTTCAAGCACGGATTCTGGACCCACGCCAATACCCAGCGGATCTATGCCATCAATGACGAGATTGGATTGTTGTTATGCTCCTGGCCTGACGGCGGCCGTCCGTCGCTTCCTTTTGTCTATTCGGACGAAGTCTGGACGGGCGTCGAATATCAGGTTGCAGCCAACCTGATCTTTCGCGGACTTCTTGAAGAGGGACTCGCAGTTGCAAAAGGCGTGAGCGATCGCTACGACGGTTTGAAGCGTAATCCTTGGAATCAAATCGAGTGGGGAAACCATTACTCGCGGGCCATGGCCAGTTACGCTCTTCTGCTCGCTCTGTCAGGTTTTAAGTATTCTGCGATTGAGAAGACTCTCGCCTTCGCACCGCAGCTCAATCAACAAGACTTCCGTTGTTTCTTTGCTGCCGGCTCGGGGTGGGGAACTTTTAGCCAGAACGTTAACCGGACCAGCCAGGAGATTCGTATCGAAGTTCTTCACGGAGACCTTCCGCTCGAGGAAATTCATCTCAAGAATGAGACGGGCGTAGCCCTCCTGACGGCCTCGGTTCTGCCTGACCCCGGTGCGACCAGCGTTTCAATAGTTGCAAACCAGGCGAATGACAAGATACTCAAGATTAGATTGGAGCAGGAAGCACGCCTTTCCCCAGGGAAACCTTTGGTCCTGCGGCTGTCACATCTTCCCAAAAGATCTCCAAGCTGATTGAAGAGGGCGGTTCTCCCCACTGCACCGCCAAAGTGTCTTTGAGCCGAAGGCGCGAACAGCCTCACGGAGGGTGCGTCAACTCTCAGTTGCTCGATCACACAATTTCGTCGAGAAGAAGTCTGGCAACGCGGTAAAAGAGGAAGACTTCAGTGTCTGGCACCGTGCATTAGCCGACGATCCCGCTTCTGTTTTCAGGCCTCACGATGATAAAGAGTCACACCTCCACCATTTGAACCGCGGTCAATGTGCCGCAACCTCTCAATGTTCGATTGACATTAAAAAGAACATGATAATACTATCTTTTGCGTCAATACAAAAGTTCGATCGGGCGGCTGTCATGCCTTCAATGGCATTCGTAAGTGGGTGATCCCTTCGATCGAGCCACAACTGTTGGGGCTTTGCCGACACGTTAGCGTTCCTTCTCGGAATGGAGCTTGTTTCGTTGTGGTCACGTGGAAGGAAATCAGGGGAATATGCGGTTCGGATCGCTATCAGGTTGCGTGGTGCTGCTGGCGGCTGCGTGGTGCACGCTGGCCGCGCAAACGGTGAAAGAGGATCGCGGCAATTCTGGAATCCAGACCATCTTCATTATTCCGAGCAGCCATTGGGATTTGGGTTTCAAGCTACCTCCGCAGGAACAACTCGACGACATCAAGCCGCACCTGGATGAGGTGATCCGCACTGCAAAACAGGATCCGGAGTTTCGCTGGGTCATTGAGAGCGCCTGGCAGGTGCAGGCTTGGCTCGACCGCACCAAGGATCCGCAGGCAATTCTGGACCTGGCGAACCTGGTCAGAAGCGGGCAGATCGAATTGTCGGCGGCATGGGGAAGCGAGCACACGGAATTCATGGGAACCGAGCAGCTGAACCGGATTGTCGATCCAATGCGAGATATCGAGAAGCGCTTGGGAGTAACGACAGATCTGGCCATGATGGACGATGTGCCGGGATTCACGCTGCGGCTACCCCAGGTTCTGGCGCGCAGCGGTGTTCGCTACTTCGTGACTGGCTCGAATCTGTTTATCGGGGGAGGCACAAGTCTGCATCCGGGAAAGATGCCGTTTCACTGGCGATCTCCGGATGGAAGTTCGGTGCTGATGTGGGAGACCGGCGGCAAAAACGGCGGATACACAGAGGCCATGTCCGACTACTTCCTGGATCCTACCGCGCACTATTACAGCGCTCCGGCAGACGCGTATTTTTATCCGAAAGCTTGGGACAATCTTCCTTCGCTGGAAATCATGCAGCGAGGCGTCGACAAGCTCCTTACAGAATATCGAAAGGCCGGCTATCCGTACGAAACACTGTTGGTTCTCTATATGCACGATTTTGTGCCTGCGTCGTATGAAGAAGAGGGACTGCTGCCTGCGGTGCGGGCATGGAATGCGGCGGGCAAACGGCCCCGGTTAGTAGTGGCCACGCCCAAGGAATTTTTTGATGATCTGCAACACCGTTACGGCGATCCGTTTCCGACATACGACGGCGATTTCAGCGGACTCTGGTCAGAGGTGAAGACGAACTCGCCGGGCATCACAGCCGACGCGCGGTGGGTCCAGGACTATCTGCCACAGGCAGAGACTTTATGGTCTCTGCTCACGTTTCGCCCGGGAACCCTTTATCCGGCAGGAACGATCGAGGACGCCGCAACAAAAATACTGACGTACGACGAACACTCCGGCGCGGGTCAGCCGGGTTGGCCTAAAGTGATGACTCTGGCCCAGGTAAACAAGCAGAACGAGGAGTATGCGACCTTTGCTCATACGGCGCGCACCGAGACTCGCAACATGATGACCGTCGGCGTAGAACGGATGTTCGCCGAGAAGAGCGATCCCGACAAGGCTCCGAAGTGCGTCGTCTATAACCCGCTCAGCTGGGAGCGCAGCGGAGTAACGCGCGTGCGTCCTTACTCAATAGAACTGTCGCAGGTGCGCGATGCTGCGACTGGAAAGATTGTCTCCTCTCAAGTCAATTTGGATGGAAGCATCAGTTTTCTGGCTGAGAAGATTCCACCGACTGGGTTTCGGACTTATTTGCTGGAGCGTCCGACGTCTCCGACTCCCAGGGAGGAAGAAGTCAGCGGTGCTTTGCTGGAGAACCAGTTTTACAAAATCAGATTGCGTGCTATCGACGGAACGCTCGATAGCATCTGGGACAAATCGGCCGGTCGAGAACTCGTCAATCCGAAGTCACCGCAACGCGCAGGCCAGCTGGTTCGGTGGACGTTTGCGAAGTATCTGCCAGACGAGGAATGGAACCCGACGATGCGTCACTTCCGGGGCCCTCTCACAGACGAGTTGGTCGTTCTGCGTCTCGGCACCTGGTGGCCTGAGACGCGGGTTACGATCGATGCAGGGGAGCGAACGGTAAAACTGGACGAGGTCTTCGATCGTGCGCGCATGCCTCTGGTGCCGCTCGATAAGGAAAGCGAGTATTACAGCTTTGAATTTCCATTCCACTTCGATAATCCCGCCAAGATCATGGTCGACGACGGGATCGGCTTCCACGATATTCCTAAAGATTATCTGCCCGGAGCCAGAACCGATGGAGCCACGCCGATTCACACTCTAGCACTGATGGAGGACGGCAGCACGCATGCGAACGCAATCAACCTGATTCAACGCGAAGACTTCTACGACATGCCGCTGCGCACATACGACGTAACCGGAGCGCTGAAAGACTATTCAAACGTGGTGCGGGTGACAGCGCTGCGCAAAGCGGATCAGGGCGACACGAAGGATGCCGGCGTAGTCACGCTGCCCACCGTCGAACCTGGCTACGGTCCTCGTTATACTTCGTCGTTCGCGATTACCTCAGAGGCAAGTTTCGATCCGGTTGAGTCTTATCGCGCTGGTTGGGATTATGATGTGCCGCTGATTACCGCGCTTTTGCCTCTGGACCGAAAGCCGAATCACAACACCGAATCTTTCTTTAACGTATCTGCGTCCAACGTGGCAATTCTCGTTTTCAAGCCCTCAGACGATGGAAACCCTGATCATTTCACGCTTCGTCTGCAAGAAATTGCTGGAAACGCCACCAAGTTTGGCCTTCAATCGGCTCTCAGGATTAACGCAGTTGCGGAAACAGCTTTAACAGAGGACATAGTTCTACGTTCAGGAATGAACGAAAGCGGAATTGAGATTGGGGCACACGAAACCCTAACTCTGCAATTGACAATTCCGCATAAAGTGAACGACGTGCGGCCGGAGTCCGCGCAATGATGTGCTGGTGCGTGCGGGTGCAGAAGATGGCAGAGCGCGAGAAGGATCGGGGATAGCAAACCATGAAATGCTTGAGCATCGATCTTGGCGGGACTCATGCGACGTGCGGTTTGGTCGAAGACGACAGAATCATCGCGTCGGAGAAATTGAATATCGAGAATGCGGTAAATCTGGCGGAAATTCTGCCGCGTCTGGCTGAGTCACTCAAAGGACTGGCAGGCGGAAAAATCTCGATGCAGGACGTTGCGGGTATTGCTGTCGGAATACCGGTGATCGTGGATTTTTATCGAGGAAAGGCTCTGGGCAGCAACGGAAAATACGTGGATGCGGACCGGCTTGATCTGCAGTCCTGGAGCAGGGAAGCGCTCGGTCTGCCGCTTTACCTTGAAAACGACGCTCGCATGGCATTGATTGGCGAGGCCTATGCCGGGGCGGGACGAGGATTCGAAAACATCGTGATGATTACATTGGGCACCGGAATTGGCGGAGTCGCAATGATTGAAGGGAAACTACTCCGCGGGAAACATGCGCAGGCTGGATGTATCGGCGGGCATCTTCCTGTGAAAGTCGATGGTCGCAAATGCACGTGTGGGGCACTCGGATGCGCAGAGGCAGAAGCATCCGGTTGGTCTCTTCCGATACTGGCGAGTGAGTGGGAAGGCATTCAGGACAGCCGTCTCACCCAATACCAGAATATCGGCTTTCGGGAATTATTTGCAGAGGCCGTCAGCGGCGACAGGATCGCTTGCGAAATCCGCGATCATTGTTTGCGCGTGTGGGCGACAGTGACTGTGGGATTGGTTCACGCTTATGACCCTGAGATCGTGATCCTGGGGGGAGGCGTAATGAAGAGTGCCGACGTGATCCTTCCCTATATAGAGGCATATGTTCAGAAGTATGCCTGGACGCCGTGGGGCAAGGTCAAAGTACGGGCAGCTGAATTAGGAGACGAAGCGGCTTTACTCGGGGCGATCCCCATGATGGCGCAGGGTATACAGCAGCACTGAACGAGGATCCGGGGCCCGGCCAGGTTTTCCGAATTCGGGTCCGGCGCGGTTGCGAACGCGGCTCGGAACCGAGATAAATACACCCTATTTTCGTCAAATTTGCGCAAACCCAGCAAGCCAAACTGGCGGCCTTTAGTGCTATGCCTTCCCCATTATGCTGGGGTGGGCCTGTGTCCGTCCGAGGTTAAAACGAAAGCAAGCAATTTCGCTTGACATCAATTAGAAACCAGTATTAGCCTTTAACGCTGGAAACGGAACATGGAAAGTTTTGTTCCGTAACAGGAAGCAACGGGTCGGAAATCTTTGGGAGGCAGTCATGTCGAGAGGTTTCAAAGTGATTTCAATCGATACGGGGCGCGTATCGATTAGCCGCAATTGGGTGAGTTTGGCCTGCATGGCGATCTTGGGAATTCTCTTGATGTCATCCACATTGAAGGCTACGGCGCAGAGCGCAGGCAACTTTGATACCGGCACGATCACCGGTACGGTCAGCGATCAAACGGGCGCCGTGATTCCGCATGTGCCGGTGACGATTACGAACACCGGGACAGGGATCGTGACGACGGCAACGACCGGAGACACGGGACTCTTTACGGCTCCCGCGCTGCCCTTCGGCAACTATGTCGTGAGCGTCTCAGCGGATCGCTTCGGGAAGGCCACGTCGTCGCAGTTTGTGCTCAATGTCGGGGCAACGGCGCGCGTGGATCTGAAGTTGTCGCTGGCCGCGGTCTCAGAGAACGTCGAAGTCACAGGCACAATGGCTACTGTGAACCTGAGCAGCGCCACATCGGGAACCACTCTGAATGCAAATCAGATTGAGAATCTGCCCACCAACGGGCGCGATGTGATGGATTTTCTGAACATTGCCCCCGGTTCGGTGAATTCGACCGGCTTCTTCCAAGGCAGCATCAACGGCCAGGAGAACTTCATGTCCGGCATCGAAGTGACCCTAGACGGACAGAATGCATCGCGTCCTGATATCAGCGGCTTCGACGAGACCGAAGGCAACGAAGCCAACCGTATGACGCGGGCTAGCGTCGACAGCGTCCAGGAAATTGATTTTGCCAACAGCGGATACAGCGCTGATGTAGGACACTCGCTGGGACCGCAAATGAACATTATCACCAAAGGTGGCAGCAACAAGTTTCATGGAGAAATGTTCGAGTTCTTCCGCAACGACGCCCTTGATGCGAAAGACTACTTTTACAACCCGGTCAATACGCCAAGTGTTCCTTTACGGATGAATCAATTCGGCGGAAACCTCGGTGGTCCCCTTGTAAGAAATAAGCTCTTCTTCTTTGCCAACTACGAGGGGCTTCAACAGAAGACCACTCCGATCAACAATCTGAACACTACCCTCAGCGCCTATGTCCGTTCGCAGTTCGCGCCCACGATGCAGCCGGTGCTGGCTCAGTTGGCCCCGCTGCCGGCGAATTGCCAAGGTATTGTCGGCGAACCCGGTTACAGCGGGAGCTGCCCCTATCCGGCGGGTTATACAGACTACATTACGGACATCTTTGGCGATGTGATACCACAACCGCAGAATGGCACTGACCTTGTTTATCAACCCACAGCCCTCCCCACGACCGTGAGTGAGAACAGTGGCGCAATCCGTGTGGATTACAGCCTCACCAACAGTGATCGGCTCTTTGCCCGCTACACCATCGACGACGGCCTTACTGTTCAAAAGTACGGACTGAACCAGGGACAGACATCGCCTCTGGCCTTGGTGAATCAGTATGGGGTAGTCGACGAAACGCACACGTTCACTCCCACGCTGATCAACGAACTCAGCGTAGCGGTTCAGAGGTTTCACTCGGACACTAATTCCGATACGCCGCAGCCCCTTGTCGGTTTCGAAGGGTTCTTTACGAACTTGGGCTCGCTGCCGGGTCCTGCGACCTTCAATCAAATCAATGATCAGGCAACGTTCAACATTTTGGACAATGCCACGAAGACTGCTGGGAGCTGGTCATTCAAATTTGGTCCTCAGATTCAATTCAATCGTTTAGGCGAATGGTTGCGTCCTCAGCAGGAATTTCAGTATGGCAGCTTCGATGCTTTGGAGAGCAATTCGCCATTTGCTGTGTCCAAGATTGGTTTCCCCGGATTCTTCGAAGTTCGTAATTCGAACTGGGATGTGTACGCCCAGGGAGACTGGCGGGCGAATCGCAAACTCACGTTCAATTTGGGAGTCCGGCTCGACGTCAACTCGGTCTGGAGCGAGAGAAACCATCTCCAGCAAAATTTCGACTTCAATACGCAATCGTTTCTTTCGCCAAATAAGCCGCTCTACAGTCCTACTGTCGATGCAGCACCGCGCCTGGGGTTGAGTTACGATCCGTATGGTCATGGCAAGACGGTGATTCATGCGTACTTCGGTCTGTTCTACCTGCCGCTCCAATTCGGTGCAAATTTTGTCGCGAATAACCCTGTGTATGAGAGTTACTCAGTCAACATCTTCACTGCAACGCAGCCCCTTGCATACCCGATGCCCAACGTCAATCTGCCTCCAGGCACGCAAAACGTCAGCATCATGCCGAAGGATGTGCACGATGCGTATTCGGATAATTGGCTCTTTGGCATCCAACAAGAAGTCATGAAGAATACAGTATTGACCGTCAACTACGTCGGCAATGAAGACCAACGCATGCAAGCCGGCCAGAACTTTGCCGGAATCAACCTCAATCCGGGGAACCTGGTGACGCAAAATAATCGCCCGTATTCTGGTTTCGCCAACGAAAATCTCGAGGCGTGCGAATTGAGCGGAGCTTACAACTCATTGCAAGTCGGATTGCGCCACAATGTGGGCAGGCTCAACTACGAGGCGAATTACACATGGGCACACACGATCAACGACTTCGTAAATTTCCTCAACAACTATTCCGATCCTTATGATCCTCGCAAGGATATGGGAAATGCCGACCAGGACATTCGGCACAACTTCACCGGCAGCGTGACTTACAACCTCCCCGAGTTGAGGAACTCAAATCTGTTTGAGCGCACAGTTTTAGGGGGATGGCAAACTTCCAGTATTGTCCAGACTCGCTCCGGAGCTGCACTGAACCCTCAGCTCACGGGCGGGTTCTTTGGTCTACCCACACGACCCAATCTGACTGGAGCGCCTGTTCGCAAATCCGGAGGATCGTGGCCGACAGGCATTTACAACGTGGCAGCCTATGCGGTCGAGCCGAACTACAACGCCAATCCCGGTGATCCGTCGACCTTTGGAACGGCCCCGCGGAATAGTCTCCCTGGTCCCGCTTTTTTCCAATGGGATTTTTCAGGGATGAAGAATTTTACGCTGTGGGAAAACGCAAAGCTGCAATTCCGCGCAGACCTTTTCAACATTCTGAACCACCCGAATTTCGGTAATCCTGGGGATATGGGGATCTGTACGACCATCAAGAACACCGCAACATTTCCGATCTCGAGTTGTACGGACGGGCAAGGCGTCGTGAATCCCAACTTCGGAATCGTTGGCGAAACCATCGCCAGCCAGGATAGTTCGCTCGTCGGTTCAGGCACGAATCGCCAGATTCAACTTTCATTGAAGGTGATCTTCTAAATCTGCACCAACTGTTTCGAGAACCTGGCGGGCGAAAGGAATATCTTTCGCCCTGCCTCGTTCTGATAGTTTCGTCATGCTCAAACTGGATGGCATAACTTGCCTTGGGAGCCAAAGGTGCATGTCAGAGCATCGATGTTTTTGTCACTTGCTCTTTTTGCCGGCGGTTTACCCATCGCGTGCGGTGGTGGCGGCAAGGGCACCCAAACGCCGACTCAACCAACTTCCCCCATTTCGACTGGCTATTTTCCCTATCAGCAAGGTTGGCTTGGTGCAGATGGTGCATATTCGGTTCCGATTGGGATGGGGCAGAGCCTTTGGATCTTTGCGGATACCTTCGTAGGGCCGGCGAACGCGACCAGTCGAACACAGGCCAACGGATTCATTCATAACTCGATCGCAATCTCCACATGTTCGGGAAGCATCTGTACATTTCAGTACTATTGGCCGGGGATGGGGACAGCGAAGCCGGGGCCGGTCTTTAGCGCTCCGGGAACTGACTGGTTCTGGCCGATGGATGGTTTCGTGTACAACGGGACCTTGTATCTTGCCCTGATGCAGATGCATGCGGAGGGAAGCGGAGCATTTGGATTCGCCTACAGCGGAGCGCAGCTGGCGAGCATCACCAATTACACAGCTTCACCATCGCAGTGGTCGACTCAGTATCAGCAACTGAATACCGGAGGGAGCGCCGTACCGGGAATTTCAATTGTCGCGAATCAAGGTCCTGGAGGGAATCCAGATCCGGCGAATCTGCAAGGTGCTAACTACGCATACTTCTTTACAGGCGTCGGAAGGCCGCCGTATCTTGCGCTGTTACGCATCCCTTTGTCCCAGCTAAATAGTCTTGCCCGGCCGGGCAATCCAAACTGGCAATATCTGAATACAAGCGGCTCCTGGGAGACATGGCAGGACACGGCCACGGCATTGCCGGGCGACAATGCACCTGTGATAAGTCCCGGCGCTACAGAGATGACCGTTCGGTATCACGCCTCAACAAATCAATGGATTGCCGTGTACCCGGTCGGGCTCGACAACCAAGCCCATTACAGTGTTTCGGGATCGCTCACGAACGGATGGGGACCATCGGAGGTCCTCTACTCCTATCCAGAGATGCAATCGACGAACGAGAACTATACCCCACACGTCTTTTGTTACGCCGCGAAAGAGCACATCGAGCTTGAAACTGCAGGCCAGCTATTTTTTACCTACGCCTGCAATTCGACGGTGACGAGTGACATCACAAACAACATGAATCTATACCACCCAATTGTGGTCACACAACCTCTGCCAACCAAATGACGATCCCCCATAGCGTTATGAGATGCTGCTTGCGACGGCAGTAGTTAAAGGATGAGGGCTTTGGTACGATCGACGATCATATCGGCACTGTTCACAATCCTGGTGTCCGGTTCCTGCTCGTTTGCTCTTGCAGACGTGGCCCCTTGCACGCCGCAGTTTCCTCTGCAGCAGAGAATGGAGCAAGGCTGGCTCGGCGCCGATGCTGCCTATTCCATTCCCTTACCCGATGGACGGGATGTGTGGATCTTCGGAGACACTCTTTACGGGCAACATCGCAGCGTAAAGAACAAGATTCCGGTAATGGTTCGCAACAGCATAGGCATCTCGACTTGCCAACAAGGAAGCTGGAAGCTGAACTATGTCATCAAGAAGGATGCGCAGGCCCATGCGGCAGACTTTTTCAAGGCACAACATGCAAACACCTGGTATTGGGCGCTCGATGGCTTCGTCTCGGGCGATAAGCTCTGGGTGACACTGCTATGCGTTCGCGATGCCCCAGATCAGTCTCAGGCGATGGCATTTGAGACTTGCGGCACAGATCTGGCTCGTGTTGCATGGAAGGGAGCTGACCCACAAAGCTGGAGAATCGACTACTTTCCGCTGGTGCCGGATGGCGTTCATGCCTATCCATCCGCTACGGCAGTCGTGGACGGGAACTACGCGTACATTTTTGCTCAGAAGGAGAGTGGCACGCGGCCGCTGCTGGCAACGAGGATTCCGTTGGATGGGTTAAGCAATCCCGCGAAGAACTTGCAATATCTCGCACGCGATGACAAGTGGCGCGACGGGTTCGACCCCGAACAAGCCGAGCCTGTGATGGAGAAAGGCTCGTCGGAACTCTCCATTCGCTATCATCCTGAGAGGAAACAGTGGATCGCCGTTATGTTTGAGCCAGATGCGTTCTCAAGCAAGATTCTGCTCCGTACTGCGCCTTCGATTACGGGGCCATGGACGCAGGGCGAAGTGGTCTACCAGGTTCCCGAAATGCAGCCCCAGACTCCCGGATATGACAAGAACACGTTTTGCTATGCCGGGAAGGAACATCCAGAGTTCGAACAGGATGATCTGTTGTTCACGTATGTATGCAATTCGTTCGATGTGCCGACATTGGCCACCAATTCGACTATTTACTTCCCCAAAGTCATTCGTACTGCAATGCCTCCACAGTAAGGGGCGAGCCGTAGAGTACTCTCGTTCGTGAAGGAAGAAACGGCGGGACGAAGTCCGGGTTTGCCGCCGAGCGCGTCAGTGGGAGGAGTCCTGATCGAGACTGGCCAGATTCGGAACGTTGTTGTCGCGCCCATCACCGGGCAGCCTGGTGTTTCGTTCGTCACGCTGTATTCGCCTGCTTTGCGCCGCCGCGCCGACATCACGCTATTCATCCCTCCAGGACAAGAGAATCAGCCGTTGCCGCTGCTCATACTGATGCATGGCGTGTACGGCAGCCATTGGAACTGGTCCGTGTTGGGCAACGTTCCAGATACGGCGCGAGAAATGATCAGAGAAGGGAGCATCGAGCCATTTGCGATTGCGATGCCATCCGACGGGCTGTGGGGTGATGGCAGCGGCTACGTCGTTCATCGCGAGTTCAACGCGGAATTGTGGATCATGGACGATGTGCCCTCTTGCGTTCGATCCATAGCTCCAGAATTACAAGGGGGCCCTCTTTTTCTCGGAGGGCAATCGATGGGCGGGTTTGGCGCTCTGCGGCTCGGAGCAAAATACGCGTCGCGCGTTGCGGGAATCTCTGCACATTCGCCGGTCACCTGCCTGGCCGACCTGATGCAACATGTGCAGCAGCCGGAGCATGCCTTTGAGGCAGCGGGGAAGCGCGATACCGACATCCTCTATTGGATTCGGCGCCATCGAGCACAACTGCCCCCCATTCGCATGGACTGTGGCACGGCGGATGCGCTGCTCGAAGCTAATCGCGTGCTGCATGGAAGGCTTTTGAAAGAGCGGATTCCGCATACCTACCAAGAAAATCCCGGCGGCCACGACTGGGCATATTGGCAGCAGTATGTGCGTGCCACATTGCAATTCGTCTCGCGCATCGCCTATGCAGAGGTCACAGAATTGTGAGGAATTCTCGCCACTGGCTGGGACAGACAATTGAAGCCGTCTTTGCTCTGGCGGTTTTCACTAGGTGCGTTTTGCCGATGTATGGACAAGCGAGACCCGTGTCCGGAAACTTCGTCGACGTCACTAAAGCAGTGGGGATTCGCTTTTTCCAACAAGCGTCACCAACTTCAAAGAAATATCTGCCGGAGACGATGGGTTCCGGAGTTGCTCTGTTTGACTACGACAACGACGGCCGGCTCGATATCTTTTTCGCGAACGGCGCACCCATCGCCGATCCAACCCCGATGGGGACAATTCCCGAAAAGAAGGGACAGAAGTACTGGAACCGTTTGTACCATCAGAAACCCGACGGTACCTTCGAAGATGTGACGGAAAAAGCCGGACTCGCGGGAATTGGTTATTCCACCGGAGTCGCTGTTGGGGACTACGACAACGATGGGTTCGAAGACCTTTACGTTGCCGGGTATGGGCGCGGCACTCTCTACCACAACAATGGCGACGGAACCTTCACCG
This sequence comes from Occallatibacter sp., assembly GCA_035487015.1. Lineage (GTDB taxonomy): Bacteria > Acidobacteriota > Terriglobia > Terriglobales > Acidobacteriaceae > Telmatobacter. The sequence goes on from DATHMP010000074.1 coordinate 112,899, forward strand.
ATGTTACGGATGCTGCGGGTGTTCGAGGTTCGGGATGGATGACAAGCGCTGCCTGGGTGGACTATGACAACGATGGACGCCTCGATCTGGTCGTAGCGCGATACATGCAGTGGGACTTCAAAGACATTGTCTGTGTCGATTCGAAAGGAACCCGTGGGTATTGCCATCCCGATCTGTTCAAACCCGAGTCGGTTTTGTTGTTCCATAATGATGGCGGCGGAAAATTTAGTGAGGCGTCGCACAAGGCAGGCATCGATAAACCCGGCAAAGGCCTGGGCGTTGCGACCGCCGATTACGATCGGGACGGACGGATGGATATCCTGATTGCAAACGACGCGATCCAGCAATATTTGTTCCACAACAAGGGGGATGGGACATTCGAGGAAGTTGGGCTCGCTTCAGGCATAGGTTTTGACGGTGGGGGCCATGCTTTTTCGGGAATGGGAGTTGACTTCAGCGACTATAACAACGACGGCTGGCCTGACATCGTCATTACGGATTTGGCACATCAGCGGTATGCTCTTTTCACGAATCTCAAAGATGGCACATTCGATTACTCAACTTCAATCCTCGGACTGGCGACAATCTCTTTGCTGCATTCCGGTTGGGGCATTCGCTTTATGGATTACGACAATGACGGATGGAAGGATCTGTTGATTGTCCAATCGCATGTCATGGACACGATTGAGAACAGCGAACCGAACCTGCATTACCGCGAGTCGCCTTCTTTGTTGCACAATGAGCGAGGCGTGAAGTTTGTGGACGTCTCTGCGGTTTCAGGCAGTGTCTTCCGTCAGCAGTGGGCGGCGCGGAGCATGGCGATTGGCGACCTCAATAACGACGGAAGATTGGATGCCGTGGTCACGTCGAACGACGGCCCCGTCTGGGTATTGCTGAATCAGACTGAGACTGCAAATCACTGGATTACCCTCAGGCTGGTCGGAGTGAAAAGCAACCGCGACGCGATTGGCGCCGAAGTGCGAGTTCTTACATCGGCGGGCGAACAGTTCGCGACGATCACCACGACGGGAAGTTATCAGTCATCCTCTGATAAGCGTGCGCATTTTGGCCTTGGCGGTGAGGATTCGATTCGCGAAATCGACATTCGCTGGCCAAGCGGTATTCGCCAGGTTCTGAAGAATCAGAAGGTAGATTCGATCCTGACCGTTACCGAGCCGGTGAATGAACTCCACAAAGCGAATCCTTGAATGCTTTTTTCATCCCATACGAGCCGCGCATTATCCCTCGTCCTTCTCTGTTTCTTTACGAGGGAAGCCTGCTTGTCCCAGGCGACAGAGCGGACATCCGAGCTTTCCCAGTTGCAGACTGCAGCCAATGAACTTTCGGCCGGAAAGCTGGATCAGGCTGAGCGCGATCTCGATTCGGTTCTCGCCTCCAGCCCTGAGGACTATCGCGCGCTGGATCTTCTCGGAGTTGTGCGGGTGCTTCAGCACCGGCAAGCAGACGCCGAAACTCTATTCGAACGGGTTGTGAAAACAAAGTCAGACTTTGCACCCGGGCACGCGCACCTCGGTCTTCTGTACTTGCAGTTGGGGCGAACACAGGATGCTGTTCCTGAGTTGATAGAGGCTTTGCAGCTCGATCGCACCCGCACAGACGTGGCAAGCGCCCTCGCGCACATCCTCCAGGATGAGGCAAAGGCGGCGTCCGCCTCTGGAGGGTGGGACAAGGCTCTGAATCTGCTCATCGAAGCCCGGAAATATGCGCCCGACAATCCAGACGTGGAGTATGAATTCGGCGTAGCGGCCCAAAAACTCTCGTTATACGACGACGCCATAGAGGCGTTTCAGCGAACTTTGAAGGTGCGCAAGGACGATGCTCTTGCCATGTACTACCTGGGATTCGCATTGATGGATCGAGCGAGATACGACGATGCGCTCCAACAGTTTGCGCGTTACATCGAATTGCGCCCAGAAGACCCCGCTGGCCACGGCGCAATGGGCATGGCGCTGGCGGGGTTGGGTCGATCAGAGGAAGCGCGCTCGCAATTTGAGCGTTCGATCGCGCTGGCTCCCGCGCTGGGCGAGTCGTACTATCGGCTTGGTCTTCTGGACCTGGATGCGGGAGACTACGACCGCGCGACGCAGGATCTGCACGCAGCCCTTGAGCATAAACCGAACGATGCAGGAGTTCTGGTCGCTTTGGGAAAGGTGGAGTTCGAACAGAAACATTATCCTGAAGCGATAACTCTTCTGCAGCAGGTCATCAGCCAGGACGATTCCGCTCAGGAGGCGCACTATTATCTAGGTCTCACTCTTGCGCGCATGGGACGCAAGGAAGAGTCGAGCGAACAACTGGAAATTTCCGCACGGCTGGAGCAACAACGGAAAGAGCGCGGCAGGCACTTGCTACGTCTGAATAAGTCTGACGATCTCGAGCAAAAAGAACCGGCCGCTCCGCAATAGATTCTTTAGCTGAGCCGGCGGATGCCGGCCGCGTCCGCGGCATATCGAGCACCTTGATAATGAATATTTTCTAAGCGAGCTCCTTGATCGAATGCACGCAGGCGCGGCGCGGCGTGCAGACCGTCGGTAAGTCCGAAGTGGACGCCAAAGATGGAATCGATCACGAGATCGGTGAACGTTCCCCCGGCAATGCAGCACCAATCTTCAATGTAGGGCGCGTCTTCCGATGCTTTGCATGCGCCTCCCTGCAGCGGCGGAACGACGTCTTCAGTGAAGTGCGCCTGTCCAATCGGTCCCTGGTTGCCTGCCTTGGCCACCTCGGTGAGCCACGCGGCGACGGTAGCTGGATTGTCGATTTTCAAGAGCCCTTTGGCACACATTGCCGGCCATGCTGCGTAGGCACCCAAGCAACTGTGATCTGGACGCACATTCCAGGTTGCATCGGGATCGCTGCTGTCGAGCGCGCGCATCCATTTTTTGGAGGCAAGCTGCGACCAGAAGTATTGGGCCATTTCCTGTTTCTGAACGCCGGACAGATCCTCGCTCATGTTGTCCAGTACCGCCAGGAAGTCATAGCAGTGGCGGACCTCGTTGAATGAGCCGTCGGGCTGGCCACATCGCCACCAGCCCTTTCCCTGAACGTAGAGAAGTTGATTGATACGAGCGGCGAGATCTCCTGCTTCACTGCGCAGTTTCGCCGCGTCCTGCCTGCGCCCGCCGCGGTCGAGCAGCTCAGCGACAAATCGCATGCTGGCGACGTTTCCGGCATTCATGCCGGCAACTTCGTGGAGATATGTGCTCACCACTTCGAGCAGATTGGAAATCTCGCCGTAGTCTGCGAGGCCGTTGCGTCCCTTGATCAACTTCTTCCAGTAAATTGCGTGGTCGTAAAGGTGATCGAGAACCGATTGATCGCCGACCTTCTTCTCCAGCCACACGAAGTCGCCGGTTACGCGCAGATAATTCTGCGCGCAGCGCACGATGGCCATATCGTTCACGCCATACCACGGCCCAACCGCTTCTCCCGTGATGTAGTCCGTCGCCAGGTGTTGATGCATGTCGTGCTGAAACCAAACTTCGACCAGTTGCCGAAGCGGTTGCGGATCAAGCAAAGCGAGACTGAGGCTAGTGAGCGCGGTGTCCCACGGGAAACTAAGCGTGGGCAGCACATGGCCGCTCAGGGTGAGCAGCGTTGGCCCGTAGGCCGAATCAGGAGAGCGCCGACGCGCAGAGATCAGATTCTTCAATCCATTGTTGTAGAGATTCCACAGCGTTTCACTTTCGGTCTTGAGTTGCGGCAGGTATCCGGAAAATGCCTGGTTGCCTGGCGTGAACGCCGCTTGCAGAAGATGATTGAATGCGATCTCATTCTGCTGATCTAGGCTCGCGAAGTCTGCCTGGAGGCGGTCGTGCATTGCTTCGGCATCTGCTGCGGTCGATGCGATCGTCGCCACAAAGTGCAGCTCCTGCCTCTCGCCGGGGCGGAGTTGGAGTTGATACTGCAGGACGTTGCCGCCGGAAAGTTGCTGGGCCGGAGGATGAATTCCCTGGGCGCAGGCCGCGGGAGAATGCTGAGCCGCAAACGTAAGTCGTCCCTGAGTTGCGTTCCAGGTAAGCCGATTATCACCTTCGCCGGGGAGTTCATTAAACCAACCGTTCGGTTTATGAATTACGGCGCCTCGCATGTCGAATTCGAGGGTGAAGTGACGCGCGGAAGACTCCTGGTTGCGCACTTCGATATTTTGCACAACAGCGCGCATCTCTGCGGGCAAAAATATCGTTGTACGGATGTGGAGACCCTCGAAGCTCTGCTCCCGCACGACACGATGCGGGAACCACTGATAGGTGACTGCGTTTGCTGGATCATTCGAAAGCGCAGCGAATTTGCCATTGATGAAGAGTTCGCATGTCCGCAAGTACCCAGGACTCCAGGGAACATCGGGAATGCCGCAGCAGGCATAGGGCGGAAAGGCGATCGCATTGAGGCCGGCGACTGATTTCACGGTCTGAGCGTATCCCCAGTCGTTCATTGCCATCGGCAGATTGAACAAATCCATGAACCCGTGCGGGGCGCGAACGCTTGCTAGGCCGGCTAGAGATGGAATCGCTGGTAAAGTTCTTGGTGCGATGGCACCCAGTCCAGGGGTGCCGGCCGCAACGGCAGCCGAGGCTGCGGAAGTCTTCAGAAAGGTGCGACGATCCATAGGAGCGATCCTCTTCGAAACTTCGTATATTCTATTCGGCGAGAATCATACATTAATATAGCCTTTATTACTGCAAAACAATCAAAATTCATATAGGCCGACAATTTCTCCCTCCAACGGCCTTGAGGCGAAAATTACGGAGATTTCCTGCGCTTCTAAGGTTTGTGGTTCCCATGCCGGGCAAGCCTGCAGGTTCAGCGGGGTATTTTCAAACGGGAAGGGAGCTAAACGCGCAGCACCTTTACACCCAGTTTTTGGTAGGGAGCGATCATCTCATCCGTCGCTCCAGAATCGGTGATCAGAGTGGTCAGAACACCGATCTCGCAGATGCGGTAATTGGCAACCACGTTGAGTTTTGTATGATCCACCACGGCGATATGACGGCGCGATTGCCGGACCATGGCGGCGTTGAGTTCGGCCTCGTCGGAACTTAAACAACTCACCCCCCACTTGGGGTCGACACCGTCCGCGCCAACAAACATGGTATGGATGAGCATGTTGTCGAGACTGCGGACCGCTGTGGGACCGACAAGGGAGAACCATTCACCGTGCAGATGACCGCCTGTGACGAAGACGTTCACATCTTTGCGCTTGGAAAGCTCCATCGCAATGTTGGCGGTATTCGTGACAACGGAAATGTTGCAGTTGAGAGGCAAGCCGCGAATGATCTCGGCGGTGGTCGTTCCGGGAGTGATCGCGATGGTTTCGCCCGGAGTAATCATCGCTGCGGCGGCGCGTCCGATGCGACGTTTTTCGTTGGCCTGACGCTCGACCTGGTCAAGAAAGGAACGGTCCTTCTTGAATGGCTCGTAAAATAAGGGCTCAATGGAGACGGCTCCGCCATGCGTGCGTCTCAGCAGTCCTTGCTGTTCGAGCTGATCGAGATCGCGGCGAATGGTTACGACTGAAACTTTAAGCTGCTCGGCAAGATCCTCGACCACGACCGCTCCAGTCTCCTGCAGCGACGTGAGGATGAACTGGATCCTTTGCTGCTGAGTTTCCCGGCTTTGCGCTATATCTGCGCTTTCTTCCGGTTCCGATGGAGGCTTTGCCTTGCCGCGTTTGGTCACTGCTCAGTTCTCCCACTGCTGCTGAATTTCCTCGAGAGTTTTACCGCGCGTTTCAGGAACCATGACCCAGATGAAAACAAAGCTGAAGGCAGAAAGGACGCCGAAAATCGCGAACGTGCCGGAGACGCCAAAAGCTCGAATCATTGACAGGAAAGTGAATGTCACCAGCAGCGTTCCAGTCCACAGAGCCGACGTTGCGACCGAAGCCGCTCTGCCCCGAATCTTGTTGGGGAAGATCTCTGAGATCACGACCCATGGAACCGGACCCATGCCGAATGCAAAAAACGCGGTGTAGCTAATGATACTGCCCAGGACCACCCAAGTCGACACTCCCGGAACATGGAAGGCGCCGATCAGAATGCCGAGAGAAATCGCCATACCGCCGGCAGCGGTAAGCAGCATCGGTCGACGACCCCAACGATCGAGAAAGCGCATTGCCAGAAGAGTACTGACGAGATTGGCGCAACCGATGATGACGCTGGTGAGCAACGCCGTATTGGTCGTCTGGCCCTGCAGATGCTCGCTGATGAGAATGGACCCATAGTAGAGAACGGCGTTGACGCCAGTGATCTGGCACAAAATCGCGAGTCCAAGCGCGATCACGAGTGGCCTGCGCATGGGACGTGCAAATACCTCCTGCCACGAGCCCTGTTCGCCGCCGGCAGCCTGTTGCATCTGGGCAAGCTGAACATCCGCCTCGGCAGCGCCCAGGAAGCGCGTGAGTACCTGTCGTCCCTTTTCGAAATGCCCATGGCTGATGAGCCATCGAGGACTCTCAGGAACTGCGAGCAGACCAAAAAAAAGAACGAGGGCTGGGATGATGGCGACGCCGAGCATCCAGCGCCAGCTGCTTGGGCCTAATCCGGCAAAACTCCAGTTGACTAGAAATGCAATCAGGATGCCAACCACGATGGCCATCTGGTTCATGGAAACGAGTGTTCCCCGATTGCGCGCCGGCGCGATCTCTGAAATATAGACGGGGGTCAACACGGAAGACAGACCAATAGCCAGGCCCCCCGCCAGTCGCCCAAGCGAGAATACCGTGACGGAATTTGAGAGCGCCGTGAGTCCGGTGGAACCTGCAAAAACAACGGCAGTCAACAGTAAGGATTTTCGCCTGCCGAAGCGGTCACCGATCAGGCTGGCGCCAGCAGCACCCAACAAACAACCCAATAACAGGGCGCTGGTAGCGACCTCCGTTGCCGCGTTCGAGAGGGAAAACTGCGCACGCAGGAAAACCAGAACTCCGCTGATCACCGCGGTATTGAAGCCGAGAAGGAACCCGGAAATCGCCACGATCGTCGCGAGGAAAACGATGTAACCGGTCGACCCGGTCGATGCATCGGCCTGACTTGCAGAAGATATCGCCATGGGCCCCCTGAAAATTCGAACGGTACGGTTATATACGAAAGCAAAAATTTTCGAAAGGGTGCAAAAACAACCCTTGCCGACTAAAAAGTGCAGACTTGTCATCCCATAGTGGTGAGATTGACCATGCCTGTGAGAGATTGGAATTCTGCGCGAATGCGCCGGTTTCGGAGCGCATGACGTACTATTATCGCACGAAGATGCAAAAAAATGATCGTTTTTATTGAAAACGAACTATCGCCATGCTAAGATGGCATGCTGTTATGGACACACAGACAGGCGCTGAATTGAAAGACAGCTTGCCCCCGCCGGTATTCCTCGATTGGGGTCATGGCAAGATGGTGGGCGAGCCCGTTCAAGAAAGCTTCAAGACTCTTCACGATCTGAAGCGAGTTTTCCGTGACGCTGCTGCACTCGACAGACTGAATGCGAGTAGCGAGGTCTATCGCGTCCGTTGGTGGTCGCCCGTAAATCCTGGGACCGAAGGAGGCCTTTTCTGGGGGCTCACGGTCCTGCAGCCTGGAAAAGTAGGCGACGAGTACTTTATGACGCATGGGCACTTTCATGCGAATCGTTCGCGCGCTGAGTTCTACGGCACTGTTTCCGGCAGCGGCATGCTTATCCAGATGAATGCAGATCGCGAAACGTGGGGCGAGAACATGACCGCGGGGAGTCTGCACTATGTTCGGGGAGAAAACGCGCACCGCATCGCCAATACCGGTGCCGTTCCGTTGGTGGTTTGGGCTTGCTGGCCTACCGATGCGGGATACGACTACCAAGCAATTGCGGACCGCGGTTTCGGTTCGCGTCTGGTGGAACGCGACGGAAAGCCGGTCTTCCTTGTTGCGGAGTGAAAAGCCAGTGAATAAACCCTTTGACCCCGGGCTGGACGTTCGTTTGCGCGCGGACTCCTTGTCTTTTGATTTTGGGGAAGGCGTATTTGGTCCGGTCTCGGAGCTGCGCAAGCTCGACGAGATTCGCCCGAGCCTGCGGGATCCTACGTGTCAGGGACCGGACCCTGTCTATGGAATCGCAATGGATGTCGGCAAGACGGGGGATGCGGAAGAACTGCGCAAGCGCTTCCTGCTGTTCGGAGCTGTCGCGTACGCCGAGGGAAAGCTTGGGGACGAGCCGGTGCGCAGCCAGGGGCACATACACGGTGTAGCTCCGCACTGTGGCTGGTCGACTCCCGAGTTGTTTGAGATATGGGAAGGGCACGCACTTATCTACGCGCAGGAATCGATTGGCGATGATCCGGGACGTTGCATCGCCGTTCAAGCGGGGCCGGGAGATCAGGTGGTGGTTCCTCCCAACTGGGCTCACTTTGTCGCGAATGCAAGTTCGACCGAACGCATGGTGTTTGTAGCCTTGTGCGAACGCCAGTATTCGTTCGTGTATGGAGGCGTGCGCGCGCACGGCGGCCTGGCGTGGTTTCCGATCATTCACGAGGATCGCATCGAGTGGAAGCCGAATCCGAGATTTCTCGCTTCTGACCTGAAAGTGCATGGTCCGCGTTCCTATCCAGAATTAGGGCTCGACGCAACGATCCCCATTTACCGGCAGTTTCAAGCAGACCCTGAGCGCGTGCAGTGGGTTTCTGAACCTGCACAGGTGGCTGCGGTCTGGCCCAGATTCGAACCCTAACAACGCGGGAGAATGGCACGATGACGCCGATGGATCGACGCAGCTTTCTTGCCGGCGGGGCAGCGGCCGCCTTTCTAACCGGTATGGATATGCCAGTGGCTCATGGCGGTGAAGAGCCAAAACACGAACCCGCTCGAACCAACGAATCTCAAACGGACTTCAACGCCACAGTCGATTTTCGCTTTGCACCCGAAGATTTTCAGTCCACGATCTGCTTTCCTGATGATCCCTCTAAAACTGTCGTGGGCAAACATGGCGATTTTCGCTACGACTTTCCTGCCGATCAGTTTGCCGCCATCAATCAGTTTGGCACCATCGTTGAGTTCACTCTCGCGGGCATGCAACGCGATACCTGGGTGGAACAGACCATGGAGGCGCCGGGAATTCCTATCCTGCACACGGTCATCGACAGGCAAACGGCGACGTTGGAACTCATCGCATTCGCAAGCGAGCGAAAGGGAGAAGGTCGCGTTGACAACGTTTTGATGGAGATTCGTGCGCGCAGCGAAGACGTGGTTGCCGCTCCCCTCCTGCGAATTCGTAGCGCCCGCAAGTACGACCTGAAACCCAAGAATGGCATTGTGACAGAAGTTGTGCGGGAATCGCAGGAACGGTCCTGGATGCTCTGCATTCCGCAAAGCAACCAGGCGCACGATATTTCCTGGCTTGCAGAGGAAGGCGGTTACCGTCTCACCCTGGAGCATGGATCCGCAACGCAGAGCCATCCCCTGCGCTACTTGTTCCGAATGCCGCAGCCCGGCAGCAGCGATGCCGTGGAAACTTCGGTCGATCCGGAGGAGCTGCTGGCGCAGGTGCGCGCATGGTGGAGAAACTGGCGCGCTCTTGCGGGCCCTGTTCAATGGTCGGTCCCCGCCGTTCAAGGTGATTTCCTCACCGCATGCGCACGGAATATCCAACAGGCGCGCGAGAGGAAAGAGGGAAAGCTCGTCTTCGAAGTGGGTCCCACGGTTTATCGCGGCCTCTGGGTTGTTGACGGCAATTTCATTCTTGAAGCCGCCCGTTATCTCGGTTATGACGAAGAAGCGGAGCAGGGGCTTCTTTCAACGTGGAAGCGGCAGGTGAGCACAGGCCAGATCATCGCGTCGGGCGGGAAAGAGCATTGGAAGGACACCGCAATTGCGATGTTCACACTGGTTCGTGCCTGCGAGCTAAAACAGGATTGGGATCTGTTGCGGCAACTCGCACCCAATGTGGGTCATGCGCTCGAATTCCTGGTCGGCCTGCGCGACGAAGCGCGAAAGGGTGACTCACCGAACGGACGCTATGGGCTAATCGCTCCTGGCTTTCCCGACGGCGGCATCGCCGGCGTGCGTTACGACTTCACGAACACGGTATGGGCATTGGCGGGGTTGCGGGCTGTCGTGAAGGCCAATGAAAGACTGCATCTCGCGGACCTGGATCGCGCTAACGGTTTCTACAAAGAACTCCTTTCATCCTTCGAGATCGCAGCAAGAGAAGAGATGGTACAGCATCCGCGCGGATTCTCTTATCTGCCCATGCTCATGCGCGAAGATCCGGAGATGCGCCAGGAGGGATGGGACCGACCTCGGCCGCAAAGCGCGCAGTGGGCTCTTTCACATGCCATCTTTCCGGGTGAGGTTTTCGCCAAGGATGATCCTGTCACGCGGGGCCACATCGCGCTGATGCAAGAGTGCACGCGCGAGGATATTCCTGCCGAGACGGGATGGCTTCGCCATGAGGCGGTCTGGAACTACAACGCTGCGTTTGTTGCCGAGGTGTACCTCTGGGCGGGAATGCGGGAGTGGGCACACCGTACTTTTACTGGGTATCTGAACCACGCGTCTCCACTTCACGCCTGGCGAGAAGAGCAGCCACTCAAGAACGCTCTGCTTGGTGATAACTGGGGCGACATGCCTCACAACTGGGCGAGTGCGGAGTGTGTTCGCTATCTGCGGCACATGCTTGTGCTCGAGGATGATCGAAAGATTCGGCTGCTGGCAGGGCTGATGCCATCGGACCTGAAAGAGCGCACAGCATTTTTTTTGACGGGATCGCCTACGCGCTTCGGCCGGGTTTCATTGAATGCCGAGCAATGGGGCGCGCGTGGATGGAAGGTTCATTTCTCGCGAGAAGCCAGTGCGGAGCCGCCAGAATCAGTGGAAATCCCAGTCAAACTAGATTCCGGCGCGGTTCTGATTCGCGTGGACGGAGCGGCAAAGCGCCCTGGTACGGAAGGCCTCGTCAACGTGGAACCGACTGCTGCAGCGTGGACAGCCTTTTGGGGTTCGTAGCTTAAATTACACGCGTACGCTTGCCTGGATGGTTCCAAATTCGCGTCCGCCGGTTGAACCTGTGGGGCGGATGGTGTAAGGGCCAACGCACGCCGGTACGATGAAGGTCTCGGCATAGTGCACAACGAACGGCGCAAATGCTCCAGCGGGACTCTCCACAACAATCTCGTCGCCTTCCACCAAGTTCAGCACATGGACCGACCCTTTGGTGTCATGCGGGACAATCCCGGTGAACCAGTGCCGGCGAGTCTCGATGAACTCCAGCTCGTGGAGGCCGGTTTTCTCTTCTCGCCAGCCATCGCCAACAGCCACGGGTTCCACGCGATTGATGAGAGACCGTCGCACCCAATCCGTGGTTCGATTCCACTGGATATTGGCTGCGCCGTGTTCAAGATGGATGGGCCGCGGTCGTCCGTCCAGTCCGAGTCTTCCCCAATCCCACAGCTTGAACGTGAAAATATAGGGAGTGGCGCTGATCTCGAGGACCATACTGTCTTTTCCCGAGCAATGAACCGTTCCGGCAGGGATTAGAAAATGGTCGTGCTTCCGCGCCGGAAACCGGTTGATGTAGTCCTCGGCTGGAAACTGGAAGTCATCGTTCTGTGCGCGGTGCAGATCGCGCAGCATTGCTGAGGAATCAATGCCCTCTTTCAAACCCAGGTACACACAAGCGTCCGCCTCCGCGTCGAGCATGTAATAGCTTTCGTCCTGGGTGTAATCCACTCCGAAATGTTCGCGAATGTAAGAAGTGAGTGGATGCACCTGGAGGGAGAGATTACCGCCGCCCACGGTGTCGAGGAAATCAAATCGAATGGGGAATTCGGCACCGAATCGCGCAACCACGGATTTGCCCATCAACTCTTCAGGATGGGCGAGCACCAGATCGATCGCCGGAATCTCCACACGCTCCTCGCCAAAACTCAGCAACAGACTGTTCTCTTCCGGGACGCAGTCAAAGCACCAGGCGTGGTTGGGTGCATCGTCTACCGGCACGCCGCAAACGCGCTCCATCCAGTGGCCTCCCCACGGACCTGGATCGAAGAAGGGAACTACCCGAATGGGACGTTGGATGGCATTCTTCAGGCTTCGGCGGAAAACCTCTCCAGTGATGGCCTTCGGCTTTCCCGGCAGGTTTGTATCCAAAAGGAGATCGATTTGATCGAATAGGCGAACCTTAAGCCGATCAGCGGAGCGCCAGTCGATGAAGAAAGCACGCTTGTATTTCTGTGATGGAGATTCAGACTGGTTATCCGCTCCCAGATTGCCCACTTCGTTTCGGCGTTGGCGCATCTGGATTTCCCATCGAGCGAGATCTGCATACACAAGAACAGATCGATCCGGACAAACCAGGGAGGCACCGGTGCCAAGGACGAACACCAACTCACCGCGTGCCGTAGCGCAATCCTGCTGCGCATCTGCTACCTTCTTCGGATCGAAGAAGTCGGCGATCTCGATCGAGTTCATCTGTCCGAAGACGGGGTCATCGCCGAGAACCGGTTCGACCATTTCATTAATCTCGACCGGAGGCCGTAACAGGACATCCGTGCGGATCAATCGGGCGGCCGGGAAAGACTGCCGGAGTGCATGTTGAATCTCATCGAGATTCACTGCGGGATAGCATTCGATCACGACGACTCCGGCGGTGCCCACGCCACGCCTTAAGTTCTCACCAACCGCACTCCACCCGCTCAGACATTCATCTGCGCTTCCCGATGCAATGTTGGGGAACCTGTCGTACACAATGCTCTCCTGTTTGGATTCCGAACCAAGTTGTGATCATATCATAAGTGTTTCTTTTATACTTAAAAGGAACAGAGATATGATCGAAATGGCCTATATCGACAGAATTGCGAGATATAATTCGGAGAATTAAGCAGCTGATAAGCGTTGGTGCGGGCTGGATTGGGCGGGGTGTATTCGCGCAAAAACAAGCCGTTAACGCCAATTCGGGTTAGATCTGGAGATGTCATGACAAATCCCTTTGAGCGGATCGATGGGCTGGAAAAGAAAGACGAGGAGCCCGATCTCAGCGCTGTCTTCGTACGAAATATCAAGACGTGCTTTAACCACCACCGTTCAGTTCCGGTGAAAGGCAAGGGAACTACGCGGAATTGCGTTGCATACCTGCTGGCAGCCATGGCAATCGTTTTTGCTCCACGAATCGGTCGAGCTCAAGAAGACCTTGCCACCTGGGCGGCCTCTGCGAGTGACCGCTATCTTGTATTCCCCGATCAATCCTACGGCTATTTCTCAGGCGTGTCGGTCAAGCTTGACGTCTGGCAGGCGCAGACGAAGGAGCCGGTGCCCACGGTGATCTACTATCACGGGGGTGGATGGTTTTTCGGCGATCGTACGGGCGCACTCTCGTATTTGATGCCTTGGCTTGCTCGCGGCTGGAACGTCATCAACGTGGAATATCGGATGTCGGGAACGGCACTTGCTCCGGCTGCGGTGGAAGATGCGCGTTGCGCTCTCCGTTGGGTGTATCGGAACGCCGACCATTATCATCTCGACACCGGACGCATCATCGTCACCGGGCATTCTGCTGGAGGCCACCTGGCATTGATGGCCGGAATGCTGCAAGATTCCGATGGCCTCGACAACAACTGCCCTGCCGACAGTTCCATTGGCGATCAACCACTCAAAGTGGCTGCGGTAGTGGACTGGTATGGTCCGACGGATGTCTCCGACCTGATCGCCGGGCCCAATCGTAAGACTTACGCGGTTGCGTGGCTGGGCAGCCTGCCAGATCGGAACGCCGAGGCAAAACGCGTGTCGCCGATGAGCTACGTTCATGCGGGGCTTCCACCGATCCTCATCATTCACGGCGACAGTGACCCTGTGGTTCCGTATTCACAGTCGCAGAGGCTCCATGCGGAACTCGAAAATGTCCACGTACCGAATGAGCTCTACACCGTACCGAAGGGCGGCCACGGCATGTTCGGAGCGGAAGCTGATGAAGCCGCCTATCGGCATGTTTGGAATTTTTTGGAAAGATCTGCGCCATCAATGCCGAAGCAAACGCAATGAGATCCGGATCGGAGAAAGCTGCTTCTAATTGGCCCACTGGCCGATTCTCCTCATCCTTGGCATCGATATCTTGATGTACCTGGGACGTGCGCTCATGAACTCGGTAGGCAACTGCATCGCATCGGCGATTCTCGCTCGAACTACAGGTGTTCTGCTCGATTTCGACCAAGTTGAGGCATAAGTAATTGATTTAAATAGTCATTATTGCCTTACGCCGCGCATCTTACACCCCGCATGCTGTTACTAATTCCCGAAGCGCTCGGCCTTCTCCGTGGGAGTCATGCTATTCTCGTTACATGAATTTTGGCTCCCAGAAGATGACGGCGTGTTGTCTGGCCTGTATGTGCGGCGGGCACGTGTCTTCTGGCGCGAGGAGATTGCAGAGCCAATAGGCTGACTTCAATCGAATCTTTCAACGACCCACCGCCAGAAGATGAACTGGCAGGTGGGTTTTGTGTTTTTGGAGCAAAAGGAGAACCACCAAAGTGAGTATCCCGGAAATCCAGGCTGAAGACTTGAAGAGCCGTCTTGACCAAGGCGAAAACCTGTTCCTCCTCGACGTGCGCGACGAATACGAATACGAGATCTCCAACATCGGGGGACATCTCATTCCCCTTCCGGAGTTATCCAGGCGTCTGAACGAACTTAGCCCCAGGCAGGAGATTGTGACTCTTTGCAAAATGGGTCCGCGCGGCGTAAAGGCCGCAGAACTTCTCCAGAAGAGGGGTTTCAAGCGCGTGAGCAATTTGCACGGTGGCATCCACGCTTGGTCGGATCGAGTTGATCACAGCGTCCGCAAATACTGAGCAAGTAATCGCTGGATTCTCGGCGCCGCGTTTGTAGTCCCACGCCAACGCACATCTCGATCTTGGCAAACTGTGCGAGCGAGTAACCGTCCCTCTTTTCCTCGGCTCACTCGTTTACAATCACAGCGTTCTGTAAAACCCTCTACGCAAGGAGCTTTCTGTGGCTGATCGTACTGCGCGCGTCTCGCTTGGCGAACAAGGGGCCTCTCAACTTGCGAATGTTACGAAAACCGCTCCAATTTACGGGGCCATCACACCGCGTTGGATCGTCCGTCTTCTGGATTGGAAGCCGCTTGAGGCAGGCATCTTCCGTCGAAACCGCGTTGTGGATGAGAAGCCAATCGAGGTTGTTTGCAGCCACACCGAGGAATCCGTCATTCCGGGTACCTACGCAGAATACGAAGAGACTCCTCGTGAGTATGTGCTCAGCAGCATTAATGCCGTGCTCAACGTCGACACGCGTGTTGGCGATTTGTTCAGCAACCCATACGATCAGGTGCGCGAACAGTTGCGCGTCACCATAGAAGGCGTCAAAGAGCGGCAGGAAAATGAGCTGCTCAATAACGCCGATTACGGGCTCTTGAACAATGTTCCCGATACCCAGCGAATCTCAACCCGCAAAGGTGCGCCGACACCAGACGATCTTGACGAACTTCTGACCAAGGTGTGGAAGGAACCATCGTTTTTCCTTGCCAATCCGCGAGCTATCGCCGCGTTTGGCCGTGAATGCACAAGGCGAGGTGTTCCGCCTCCAACGGTGACACTCTTTGGCAATCCCTTTCTCACTTGGCGGGGGATTCCGCTGATTCCGACGGACAAGATTCGCGTCGCGGGCAAAACTCCCAAGACGAAGTTTCTGTTGGTGCGGGTCGGCGAACGCAAGCAAGGCGTGATCGGGCTTTTCCAGCCGGGATTGACCGGAGAGCAGAGTCCTGGCCTTTCCGTCCGATTCATGGGAATTGGCGATCGAGGCCTCGCGTCGTATCTGATCTCGCTCTACTGCTCGAGTGCAGTACTTGCCGACGATGCAATTGCCGCGCTCGACGATGTTGAGGTCGGACAATACCATGAATACAAGTGACGTCGGCCGGCC
>DATHMP010000075.1:0-10574 GCA_035487015.1 Occallatibacter sp.
TGCATGCGGCTGTGCAGCTCGTTTGGCTGCACCTGCACCGCAAAAATCGACACCTGCGACGTCTCCATATCGGCCAGCACTTCCGCCGGCATATCGCCCAGCGGACGCGGCGCCAGATCCTCCAGCAGAAACGCATTCCACGCGCAGCCCCGTTCCTCAAGCTGCACCGCAAGCGCCGCGCCAATCGTCGCCGTCGCGCGATCGGTTATCAGCGTCACCTTCTCTTTTGGATCGATGCGCAGGCAGGTCGTCACGGCCGACTGTGCGCCGGGCGTGAATTCGGTTGGGTACTTCAAGGCAAGCAGATGTGTGGCAGTCTCGGTCATTCCCGCAGTTTCAGTCCTCCCCGGGGCTTAGCTCTCCCCTCAATCATTCGCCGCAATGCAGCGGATACGGTTCTTTGAGGGTATCGAAAAATTCACCAGATGGAAACCACGCCTCCGGGCCCCACCACAACCCCTCTTGAATCAATGCACTGTCCGCCCCTGCACTTCCACTGGACAGCACCCGGCCTCGCATCCTTTAATTCCATCCAGAATCGTAGACAACGTTTTCATTCTCTGTAATCGCCGCCCGCCAACCCAACACGAAAGCGAGTCACCATGAGCCTCAACGACCAGAATCCCATCGCCGGTCCCCTCTCCCGCCGAAAATTCATGCAGATCGGCATGGCCGGCGCCGTCGCGCTCAACGCCGCACACCTCGCCGAGTCGCAGGAAGACGCCGGCCGACCGCTCATGATCGACGTGCCTTTCCAAAAGCGCGAACCCCGCGTCGCCCTCATCGGCACCGGTGGCCGCGGCACGTCTCTGCTCGGCAATCTCCTCGGCGCCAACGCGCAAGTGGTCGCCCTCTGCGACATCGTTCCCGACAAAGCCGAACACGCCGCCGGCCTCGTTCTCACCGCCGGACAGAAAAAGCCCGACCTCTACACCAAGGGCGTGCACGACTACCAGACCCTCCTCGCCCGCAATGATGTCGATCTGGTCCTCGTCGCCACGCCCTGGGCCTGGCACGCAGAAATGGCCATCGCCGCCATGAAGCAGGGCAAGGACGTCTGCATCGAAGTTCCCGGCGTCACCACGCTCGACGACTGCTGGGCCATCGTCCGCACATCCGAAGAAACCCGCAAGCACTGCATGATGCTTGAGAACTGCTGCTACGGCTACAACGAGACGCTGCTCATCCGCATGATTCACGCCGGCGAACTCGGCGAAATCCTCTATGGCGAAGGCGCCTATCTCCACGATCTCCGCAACGAGCTTTTCTCCAACGCGGGCGAAGGCCTCTGGCGCCGCACCGAGCACACCCGCGCCGACGGCAATCCCTACCCCACCCACGGCCTCGGACCCGTCGCCAATTACATGGGCATCCAGCGCGGCGACCGCTTCGACTACATGGTCTCCATGAGCGCGCCCCAGCGCGGCCTCGACCTCTATCGCACCCAGCACCTCGCGCCCGAAGATCCCCGCTGGGCCGAGCGCTACGTCACCGGCGACCTCAACACCTCGCTTATCAAAACCGCGAAGGGCCTCACCATCACCGTCAAGCACGGCGTCTCCACGCCCCACCCCTACGACCGCATCAACCTTATCGCCGGCACCAAGGGCCTCTTCGCCGACTACCCGCCCCGCATCTACTTCGACGAAATGAATAAGGAAGAATCCTGGGGCACCATCAATGCCTACAAGCACTACCAGCATCCGCTCTGGGAACGCGAAGGCGAGATCGCGCAAAAAATTGGCGGCCATGGCGGCATGGACTTCATCATGATCTACCGCCTGCTCCAGTGCGCCCGCGAGGGGCTCGCGCCCGACATCGATGTCTACGACACCGCAGCCTGGTCTGCCGTCGGACCGCTCAGCGTCGCTTCCGTCGCACGCGGCAGCGCCCCTGTCGACTTCCCCGATTTCACCCGCGGCAAATGGCGCGACCGCCCCATCTCTGCCATCGCCACGCAGGCGTAGCCTCAGTCCCCTGGAACGCGGTTGCCCCATCCTTTTCTGCAGGCCTTTCGCAGAAAGCAACCATCCTTGACGAAGCGCCCCATGCCTCCCGTTTTTAGAGACAGGTGAAAGCAACAAACCTCTCCACGCCTGCTCCCCGGAGGGGGGAAACGAAAATAGCCCAGCGTGACCCTGGAGCGCCGACGAAAGGCAAACCCTCGGAATGCCAACAGCTTTTGCCCAAAAAGATTCGTCATCCGGAACAGACCTTGCCGCAGTGCACAAGTAGTAGTTGAAGAGTAGGCGGTAATCCTACCGGGACCTCAGCAAGGATTCTGGAGACATTGGCCAGGGCTGGCCGTGCGTACTCGATTCACGACTAGAATTGGAAGAGTGAAACATAGCAAGATCGTGTTCGAAGGCAAGTCGAAATGGCGTGCCGCGCTGCTTCTGCTTGTCATTTTCTCCAGCGTAATCTCGTGGACTCAGGTAATTGAAGCAAGAATTACCGGGTCGGTCCTCGATCCTTCCGGGCTTGCAGTTGCTGGAGCGCACATCGAGGTCGACTCGACTTCAGGCGCACATTTGAGTACCACGACAGACAAAAATGGTGCCTTTTCGGTTTCATTGCCTGCACGCGGTAACTATCGCGTGCGCGCAGAAGCTGCAGGCTTTGCTCCGGTTCTCAGCAATGTGCAAGCAACGAGTCCCGCAACCAACATCGAATTGCACTTGTCAAATCTTTCCGCGATCAATCAAGAGATTGTTGTCGCTGCAGACATGAGTCAAATTGAAATTGCGTCGCCTGATCCTTCGCAGAAGATCATGGTTCGCGAGGAGCTATTGGACGCCAATCCTGCGCGTCCGGGCGCACCCATTTCAATACCGGGCCTGCCGATTGAATCCGCCTCCGGAGGCATTAAGGCTCCGCAGTATTTTGCTCCGGGAGTGGCGGGCGATCACGGCGAGCCCATCGCGCAATACATCGCCGTCGGGGGATATCTGGTTCCCAATAATCTTTCAGCCAATGCGCATGGCAATGGATATGCCGATCCGAACATCTACATCTCCGCCGCGCTGAGCAGTGTCGCAACGGATGGAGGCGCATTCAACGTACTCGAGGGAAATCATGCGCTGAACCTCGCAGCAACTTACAGCGTGCGCCCGAGACTGAGGCGTTTTGCCACGCTCACGGGCGACTTTCGCGATGTGGATCTGACGGTTGGCCTCTCGCCTGCCGCAAAGGAAAAGAAGGCATGGCTGGCGCTGGAGTCCAATTACGGCAATGGACTGATGCGCACGCTCGAGCACCGACAGCAATACAAATGGAATGCGCTGCGATCCCTCCATCCTTCGAAGCACGAGATCACGCTCTTCAGCGACGGATATTTCGGCCTATCGCACGAAGGGAATCTGGTGCCAATCGGAAGCGGCGTGCAGGTCAACGACACAATTGATCGACGGCAAAAGGATCAGACGCACACCTCAATCTTGGCGGCCAACGATGAGTGGGGCGCAGGAAATAAGGACGCGGCTGCATTTTCTGGATTCTTCCGCACCTACAACCTGGCGCTGTTTTCAAACTTCGGCGAGGGGCTTATTAGGCAAAGCGAGTTCCGCACGGTCGAAGGTGCAGAGGCTCGCGAGACGCATGCATTTACTCCGCGGCTCCAGTCCATTGCGGGCGTCCTCTTCAACCAGGACGACATCCACAACGACGACCTGGATCACTATCTTTCTGACGTTTCGCGGGTTTACGGGCCGTTCGTCAAGGTACTTTCAAATAACATAACGATTCGCGGCCTGGCGCCGTACGTGGCCCTGCGCGCCGATCTCGGCAGACACCTACATGCGTATCTTGGATCGCGCTTTGACGAAGTCCAGATGGCGAATTCTGACAAGATCAAGCCGAACTACTCGTTCAACCAGTGGAAGGGGCTCGAAAATCCCAAGGCCACCCTTACATGGTTTCCCGGCAATGGTGGGTCACACTTCTTGCCCTCGGCTTCGATCAGTTTCGGGCAAGCCTTCTTTACTCAGGATCCACGAATCAACCTTGCGCCATCGGTCACGGAAACCGGAGCAGGCGCGCTGGCCAATCCATTTGTGCGTTCCCACTCCGAACAATTTGTGCTTGAGAAAGGAATAGCGGGGACCAATCTTCGCGTCACCGTGGGCCAAACGACAACGACCGCCACCCTTGGCAAAATTGATCCTGACAATGGCTCATCGCAGGATCTGGGTCCCGGAAGCATCAAGTTTCTTACCGCGATTGCTCGACATACATTCGACTTTGGAACAATACAAGCGACATTCTCCAAGGCAGACGCGCGCCTCAAAACATTCGACGGTGTTGAGGGGACCGTAACGCCGGAGGCCCCGCGCACTATTTTCGACGCACTTATGGCGCTGGAAAAGCTGCCGATGGGCTTTCTCGGTCGCGCAGAATACGAGTACGTGGGCCACAGGTTTCTCGATGGGGGGAACCAGGAGCATCCAAATCAATTCGAGGCAATTCCGGTTGGCGAAACACGGATCGCGCTTCTTCGCCCTTTTCTCAAAGGAAAACTGGATCTGGGAGTGGAAGGTCTCATTGCCCGGGGATATACGGGCCAGACGACTGAGACTTTCGATCCGAGTTGGAGCATCGCCACGAGCGCCACCAACTTGCCATACTGTGCGCCGGGATCGGGATCAAGCGGACTTGGCAACGACTTCGATTGTGGGACGATCGAGCGAAGCGTCGGCATACGGACGGTGTCGTGGGTGGGTGGCTCCATCTCATGGCGCTTCAACTCGGAGAAATAAGGGCGCATTTCGTAGAAATGACTTTAGGCCCGAATCGTCGCCACTCGGAAAAACTCAAGAATAAACACTTGAATCCCTAAGTGCAGCTCTCATGCCGGATAGATACTGACAAACGCCCTTCGCGGAAGTGCCACAGCCCGCAGGCGCCACATCGTCAAAGCTCATCGAAACGTCGGCGCGGCATAACCCTCTTACTCGCGCCCGTGAAAGGCAAAACCTGGGCATACCAACAGCTTTTGTTCTGTCATCCTTGAACGGCCTCGCCGTTTACACCGCGCATGGGTGCGAGTGTGTCCGCGCAGCTTATGAGAAGTTGCCGCAACTTCGATAACTGCAAGAGCCCCTTGGTAAGATGCTTCAGCCCGAAGCCAATCGCTGAGCCCGCCGGACGCAAGCCGACTTGTCGGTACTACGCTCTTCGTCGGGACAGTTTCGGTGTGCGTCGCCGAGCGTCGATACCGTCGAGGACAATATCGAGCCCGCGCTCGAATTGTGAAAGCCAATCTTCATAGGGAATTGATTTGCGCGCCTCCATTCCCGACACGACGAATCCCACAACGTAGCTGCCGAGGAGTCGATGCACGTCGAGCGCCAGTCGACCATCAATGCCAGCTGCTTTGAAGATCTGACGTTCCAAGGCATGAATCTTTTTGGCCTCCGGAGAATTCACTCTTCTCTCCCAGCGCAGCGGAAGCAAAACGGGATGCGCCGACAACTGCTCATAAACGATCCGCAGCAGTGCGTGGAAATCTGACCGCCATTGTCCGGTGAGTGCAGGCAACGATCCAGGCGTTCCTCGTTCCAGAACCGCCTCCACGAGCGCCTCTTTATTGGGAAAGTGATGGTAGAGCGCCATCGCCTCAACTCCAAGTGCAGCTGCCACGCGCCTCATGCTGAGCGCTCCCAAGCCTTCTTGATCCACCAACGCTAACGCGGCATCCGCGATCGCTCCGGGAGACAGCGGCGGGCGTGTGTCGGATTTTGGCGGGCGACCCATCGAGTCCCTTTGGTTCGGATCAACTTTCTACTTGACAAATTATACGGCTGTAAGGATAACTTTACACATGTAAGGTTTCATAAAAGGAGAATTGCGGATGAACTTGAAGTCGGCCCGGTGGACGTTCTGGCTCACGACGACTCTCTTCTGTGCGGCAATGGCATTCTCGGCTGTTCTCTATCTCACTAATGCTGGATTCAAGGAGAGGTTTGCCCATCTCGGTTTTCCTTCCTACTTTCGAGTTGAGCTCGCGGTATTCAAACTCGCAGGTGTGTTCGCACTCCTGCTTCCTGCTCGCGTTCCGATGAAGGAGTGGGCCTACGCGGGATTCTTCATCACCTTGATTTCCGCCTCTCTAGCTCACTTCGAAAGTGGTGACAGCACCGCCAAAGTGATGAATCCAATACTGACGGCTGTGCTCCTTACGGCCTCTTATTTTTCTTACCGAAAGCTCAACCAGGGACGCCATTACATCCCGGCAGTCGACAAGGAGGACTGACATGAACTATCGGCGTGCCGACGCTTGGTTACTGTATTGCTTGTCCGCGTTTTGGCTGATGACGGGTGCGAGCCTCTGGGAGACGGCGGTCTTTGTTCCCATCTGGGCCTCGGCGCGGCCGGGAGCGCTAACGGTTCTAAAAGGAGATGTTGGAATGGACGCCGCTTACCTATGGGTTTCGGTTCACTCCATCTTCGAGGTCATTCTTTTGTTCACTCTGATCTCCAATTGGAATGACCGACCGAGAAGGAATGCACTTCTCGCATTCACCTTCTTGTACGCCGTGGTTCGAGCCTGGACAATTCTTTACTTTGCGCCATCTTTCCTCACATTTCAGAGGCTTTCCGCTAACTCTCAGTTCGCAAATCCGCTCCTCGAAGGCGTTGTGCGGTGGAAGAATTTGAACCTCATTCGCACCAGCCTGGTTACAGGCCTTAACGTCGCATTCCTGGCCTACGTCATCAACCGGCTTTCCTCTCGCAACACGAGGAAGGTCCTAACATCGAAGATGTGAGTCCCGATAAACCCCCTTCGCGGAAGTGACACAGCCCGCAGGCGCTAAATCGTCGCAGCAATCATCGAAACGCCGGCGCGGGCCTTGGCCCCCAAAGAAGCTGCTTTTGCATCTCGCGGTCAAGGCACTGGACTCCGTCGCTGGCGCGCCCTCGCCGACCCGCTGACTTGCTGACTC
Source organism: Occallatibacter sp. (assembly GCA_035487015.1). Classification (GTDB taxonomy): domain Bacteria; phylum Acidobacteriota; class Terriglobia; order Terriglobales; family Acidobacteriaceae; genus Telmatobacter. Next base: position 6,942 of record DATHMP010000075.1, read on the forward strand.
GCCGACTCGCGCTCTCGCTGACTCACCGCTCGATCGTCCCTCGTTCCCTGCTTTCTCTGTCAAGCCCTCGCCCGACAAAATATCTTCTAACTCCCTCATTCCATTCCTGCGATTCTTCGCCGCGCCTTGCATCCTAATTCACGCAAATCGCTACAATAGATGTATGGGCATGGAAGCGCCAAGCGCGCGCTTCCATGCCCTCTGTTTTTGCTCGGGAGAATGTCGATGAAAAACATTACCGTGACCGTCACCGCTGAAACCTACCGCAAAGCCCGCATCTGGGCCGCCCAGCGCAACACCAGCCTCTCCAAGATCGTGCAGTCCTTCCTCACTGACCTACCCTCGCTCCACATGCGTCGCCGCTATCCCACTCCCGATAACAAAGAAGAACTCGAAGCCCAGCTCGCCCCCCTCTCTCTCGATACCAGTTTCGCTCTCTCGCGCGATGAAAGACCCCACCCCCTCCCCCCTATTGATGCTGTGAAACTGTGAGTCTGTGGACCTGTTCGCATCTTCCTCGCAGCGCAGAACTTCCCGCGCAAGCAGAAGGAATCCTGTGAAACTGTGAACTTGTGAAGCTGTGAAACTGTGCAAAGCGAATCCAGGCGCCAGGCTGTCGAAAACTTCCCCTCGCTCCTCGGTCGCCGTTGCCTGTTTCCTGCGTCTAAAGCCCGGCGCACGTTTCCATCGCCATGTAATCCACCACGGCTTTCAGATCGCCCTTTGTGTCTTCGAACACCTTCAGCTGCCGATCGGCGCCCGTGCCCGTCTTTAGAATGTTGCGCACGCCATTGATCGCTTCGCGGCTGCCCAGTTCATCGACCACCGGATCGATCATCGCCAGGTACTCCTCGATCAAATCGCGCAGCGGAAGCTCCTGCTGCTTTCCAAAATCGATGAGTTTGCCATCGAGTCCGTAGCGCACCGCGCGAAACTTGTTCTCTGCAATCAGCGAGCGCGTGTACTGCCTGAAATCCTGGTTCGCCTCATGCAGCTTGTAGAGATACGCCGCCGTCGCCTGGATTAGCGCGGCAATCGCCACCGTCTCCTCGGCACGTAGAGGAATATCGCAGGCCCGCACTTCGACCGTGTTGAAGAAAGGATGCGGCCGAATGTCCCACCAGATCTTCTTTGCGTTGTCGATGCAGTTGGTCCGCACCAGAAGGCTCACATAGGTTTCAAATTCCGAGTAACTCGCAAACGCATCCGGAATGCCCGTCCGCGGAAAATTCTCAAACACCTTCGCGCGATAGCCCTTGTATCCCGTGTTCAGTCCCAGCCAGAAAGGAGAGTTCGTTGCCAGCGCCATAATGTGCGGCAAAAAGTACCGCATCGAATTCATGATCCGGATCGCCGCTTCGCGGTCCTCGATGCCCACATGCACGTGCAGCCCAAAGATCAGGTTCGCGCGCGCCACCAGTTGCAGATCCTTCACCACCTGGTGATAGCGCGGATCAGGATAGATCTCCTGCGTCCGCCAGTCCGCAAAAGGATGCGTTGCGCCGGCCACCAACTGCAGATGATGCTCCTGCGCCAGCTTGATCATCTCGCGGCGCAACTCGTAGATGTCTTCGCGCGCCTCGTCAATATTTCTGCAAATGCGCGTGCCCACCTCCACCACGGAGGTGTGCATCTCCGCCTTCACCCGTTCCTGCAACCGCATCTTGCCCTGCGCCAGCATCTCCGTCTGGATATGCGAACGCAAGTCACGCGAAACCGGATCGATGGTCTGGTACTCCTCTTCAATGCCTAGAGAGAAAGATGGCCGCATGCGTTGCCCTCAGCACAGCTTGCCGCAATTGTACGGGACATCGTCGAAGGCTCCCTGTCGTGGGCCGAGTTGGTGGTCCGTGTTGTCACGCAGAATATCTTCGCCTTTTGTTCGCTTTTGCGGTAGGATGATTCGGTTGCGATGAACCTCTTTTCCCAACTTACCGTCGAGCCCACCCATGAGGAAATCTTCCCCGGCTCTGTCCTCATGCGAGGACTCGCTCTGCCGCAGGATGTCGAGTTTTTCCGCGCGGTTGAAAGCATTCTCGGCGCGGCGCCCCTGCGCCCCGCCACCACGCCCAGCGGTCTGCCCATGTCAGTTGTGGTCTCCGGCTGCGGCACGCCCGAAGCCTTCCGTCGTCGCTGGGACCCCGATGGCTCGAGCGGTCGGAAGGTCTGGCCGCCCATCCCGCGCGTGCTCTTGGACTTCGCTTTGCGCTGTTCCGTGCGCGCAGGCTTCCCGCACTTCCGTCCCGACTCGTGCCATATCAACCGCTACCAGGCTGGCACCAAACTCGGTCTGCACCAGGATAGGCACGAGTTCGATCTCCACCAGCCCATCGTCTCGCTCTCGCTTGGCCTCGAATGCATCTTTTTGCTTGGGGGCTTTGAACGCACCAGCCCCACCAAGCGCATCCTGCTCGAGCACGGCGATGTCATTGTCTGGGGCGGTCCGTCGCGCCTGCGCTTCCACGGAGTGCAGCCACTCAAACCGGGCCATCATCCGCTTACAGGGCCCTACCGCTACAACCTTACGTTCCGGAAGATCGCGTAACGCGGCAGATCCTTGATTCAGTTCGCTGCATTAAAAATCCGCTCACCTCTTCTCGTGCGAGAAAGCTCGACCACGAACGTGGTGGGCGCAACTACGAGAATGCCGCTGACGATTGAAGATAACCGTTTGAATCGAAGACCGAAGACACAACACCAGCAAGATTGGGCCAACCAGGCGGAGAACCACGATGAACAGATAGCCGATCGCGCGGGCCATGCCTTGCACGGCTGGCAGTGTAACAAAGCTTTAAATGGATCAGACCGCAACCATGCAGCTACCGCACCGCTTCGCCTTTGGAGTTCGCAGGGGTTTTCCGCATTCACTGCATGGTGGCCCGTAAAGCGCAACCCGGTGATGCATAATTGCGTTCACGTTTGTCTCGTAATTGCCCGTCATGATCTTGTATTGCGCGCGAACCGGCTCAAACCCCTGTTGGACTGTTGGGTGTTGGATGGGCAAAGCGGTCTCTTTCCGGATCTCCTTCGCCGAACGGGTCGCGACCGAAAACAATGCTGCAATCTCGGCGAATTCCTCTTCATCGAGCATTGGCATTTCAGCTTTGCAGCGCCAGCACCAAAGCAGCTTCATACGGCCTCGCTTGCGGGCTAGGGACGAACTAACCGTCGGCCGTGTCCTTCGCGGCGCTCTTCTTCGCCGGCGTCTTCTTCGTCACCGCTTTGTTTGCTGGCTTGGCTTTGGTGTTGGCGCCAAGGAAGGAGGCCCAGCGCAACTCCGGCACATGCGGCGCGGTCATCGCTTTGTCCAGCACCATGTCCGCCACTTCTCGCACGATCCAATCGAAGTTTGCTTGCCCCACCGAATGCAAATCCGCATCCGGCGCGGGATTCATGAAGTCGATCGCATAGGGAATCCCATCTTCGACCGCGAACTCCACCGTATTCAGGTCATAGCCCAGTGCCTGGCACAACTTCAGTGCGTCCTGTTCCACTCGCTGCAGCAGCTTTCGGTCATACTCCGGCGGATTCTGAACATACCGCTCGTGATGTGGCTTGCGCGGATCGTAGGGCATGATGTGCACCTTCTTCTGCCCAACGACATAGCAGCGAAAGTACTCATTGAACTCGACA
>DATHMP010000076.1:0-3230 GCA_035487015.1 Occallatibacter sp.
TGCGGGCGATTGCACGGGAGATTCGCGCCGACGCGGGCGGCCTGAAAGGCGTGAAGGCCATGGGCGTGCTGGCGCATGGTCGCGCCCAGCTTGCCATGAACATCAGCAATTTTGAAGTGACGCCCCTTTCGCAGGTGTTTAACACGGTGTCCCGACTGGCTTTACGACATAAGTCAGTCCCGGTGGAAGGCGAGATTGTGGGCCTTGTGCCGGAGAAAGCATGCGAGCGCGAGAGCGAGTGGATGCGTCAATTGACTGGGTTCGACGACGAGGCCAAGATCCTGGAGAGCAGGCTGGACGCGCCGTTGGCATGGCCCGGCGGGGAGTAACCCTGGTTACCCCTGCAATGTTTGAGAAAAGAAACCCGAGGGTACAATAAAGACGGGAAGATAGAGCGAATTCATGCCGTTCGCCGTCTCTCCCATAGAACGGAATCGTGCGTGAAGCCGGTTCCAAGAAGCATAGAGTGAAGAGTCTTTTGCGCGCAGCGCGTGTTTCCAAGATCAAAGGTTTTGAGACAGCGAGGCGCGGGCTCAAAGCGAGAGGCGCGCAATTCTCATGCGCTCCAACCGGAGGATGACCTTGTTCAGCAATTCAGTTCGACTTTTTACGGCGGCACTTTTTGTTGCGGCATTGCCGGCGTGGCCGGCGCAGTTGTCAGGGGATGCACGGGCAGCGATCCCGCGCGAGGTGCAGCAACTTGTGGTTGTGGACTACCGAGCGATGCAGAACTCAGACTCGGCGATGCTGTTGAAGGACCGCGTGATGCCGCCCGACTTGAAGCAGTTCGACGAGGCGCTCCGCAAGTCCGGGATCAACGACAACCACGATGTGGACAGCCTGGCATTCGCGTTGTATCGCGCCAACAGCGCAGGGGATCAACTGGACACGGTGGGTGTTGCGCAGGGTCAGTTCGATGTGGACGACCTGGTGGCAGGATTCAGGAAACAAAGAGTGCGCGCGACGGTGATTCGCGACAACCATGTTTACCCCATGGGGAAGACGGGGATGGTGTTGTGCTTTGTCGATCCGTCGACCATGGTTTTCGGAAGCACGACGGCCGTGAAGCAGGCGCTCGATGCGCGCGACGGCGTGTCTCCGAATATGCTGACTAACGGGACGATGATGGATGCGATGCGATCGGTGGATGCAGAGCCGCTGTGGAGCATTCTTGACCAGAAGGGCACGCAAACCATGATGAAGCAGATTCTGGGTGAGGCGGGTTCAGTGGCCGACTACGACTCGGTGCGCAAGCGTCTGGTGGCATCGTGGTACACGATGAATTTCCAGCACGGCGTACGGTTCGACATGACGATTTCGACCGGCGACAATTTTGCAGCGGCTACGGTATCGTCGCTTTTGAACGCAGCGGTCCTTTACCGGAAGATGAGTGGGTCGGATGTGGAGAAGACGGCGATGTCGGATACGGACATTTCGTCGAATTCGGGACAGCTTTCGGTGCATTTCGCGGCAACGGATGGAGATTTTGGAAGCCTGCTGAAGTCGCAGCTCTTCCAGAGCATGGTGCGGTAAGAGGCAGCGGTTGTTTCAAGAGGCCCGCGCTACGGCGTGGGCCTCGATGTTTTGGGCCGCACTGCAAACTTGATTGCGTCCGTTGCCCTTTGCGGCGTACATGGCGTCGTCGGCCTGTTGAATCAGCGTGACGGAAGTCTGGCCCAGGGCAGGAATCACGGTGGCGCATCCGATGGAGACGGTGAGGAAGCCGAAAGGGCTGCCTCGATGTTCAAGGCTTCGGCGGGAGAGAGCCCTTCTGATTTGCTGGGCGACGACGAGAGCGCCTTCGGCGTCCGTTTCAGGGAGAATGACGGCAAATTCCTCTCCGCCAAAGCGGGCAACCAGATCGGCGGGCCGCGTTACCGTATCCTGCGCAGCCTCGGCCACCTGGTTGAGGCAACTGTCTCCGCGAAGGTGGCCGTAGGTGTCGTTGTAGGACTTGAACCAATCCACATCGATGAGAAGCATGGAAAGCGGCAGGTGCTCGCGCATGGCCCTGCGCCATTCCGAGGTGAGGTACTGGTCGAAGCGGCGGCGATTGGCAAGGTGCGTGAGCGAGTCAGTTACGGCGAGAGCCTCCAATGCGCGATACGCATTGCGCAGTTCCTGTTCGGCTGCTTTGCGCTCATCGACGTTCCGCACCATGTTGAGAACGCCGATGGGCAAGCCCGATTTGGGATCGCGCACTGGCCTTAGATTTGCTTCAACCCAGAGATAGGTTCCACCGCGTTTGCGAAGCCGGCATTCGATCAAGGCGCCTTCGCCGCCTTGCCGCATGCGCTGAAGGATCGGAACGATCTTAAGCTTATCTTCCGGATGCACCAGCTCCAGGCTGGCGTGGCCAAGGATTTCCTGGGGGGTCCACATATTCCACTGCACGGCGGCAGCAGAGACGAAGCTGCGGTGGCCATCGAAGTCGGCGAGGATGATGATGTCGCGTGAATTGTCTATGACGAGCCTGTGCAGCTCAACGGTCTCCTGGAGTTTGGATTCGGTAGAACGCAGGGTGTCGACGACGGTCGATGCGGCGTAGATCATGAAGACACCGGAGGCGAGATAAAGCTGCAAGAGCACCGCGGGACCTGCGGGCAGAAACCACTGAACCTGGGCAAAGGGACCGAGCCCATGCAGCGTGCACCAGCTGCCGGTGGCGGCAATCAGGAGCGATCCAAGGGAGGCCCATGCAAGGCCGAAGCGCAGCATGATGATGGTCATCATGGGATAGACGAGGAAAATGACGGGCAGCCTGTTTTGCGAGAACGCACAGATGGAAACCGTGGCAACGGCGGCGGCGTAGATCCAGTTGATTCTCCAGTTGACGGTGTGTCTCCACCGGGAACGGAGTATGGCAATGAATGCCGGTGTAGCGATGGCGATGCCGAGTATGTCGGTGGTGGTCCAGCTGACAAACGCTTTCCAGAGCGAGCCGCTGGTGAAAAGAGCTGAGGCGCAGGCGAAGAAGAATCCGGCAAGAATCGGACCACCCAGAACCGCGTAGCCAAGGAAGCGGAGCAGATATGGGCGTGCGGTGAACTGCGGAAGCTGATTTGACCGGCGGCGCAGAAGGAAAGCTCCGATTGCAGCTTCAACGACATTGACCAGGGCCAGGGCGAGATAACCGGTCCAGCGGCTGGGAATGAGGACAGCGCCACCCAGGAATTCAGCAGCGTAGCCGGCCAACAGATAGGCGGGCCATCGCCACCGAGGAGCGAGAA
>DATHMP010000077.1:0-2104 GCA_035487015.1 Occallatibacter sp.
GTGATCATGTTCGCTCTGCAGTACCGCGTCGCGCAGGCGGAGGCCGCTTCCGCCGTATTCCTGAGCGTGATCGGTTCGGTTGTTACAATGGGGATTTTCATCGCTCTCACGTCCTAGAGATGCCAACCCGTCCACTAAAAAGGAGATTCTAGTCATGACTCAAGTCGAAGCTCTCGCCAGGTACGCCGCTCGTGCCAAATTCGACGACCTCTCGGCGGAGTCGCGCAAGCAACTGCCGGTTCACATCCTGGATTCGCTGGGCTGCTGTATTGCCGCCCTTGGGGCCGGCCCCGTTGAGGCCTGTCGCGAACAGGTTGCAGAGTTTGGCGGCACCGGCCCGTCCACGCTGATCGGTGGTGGAAAGGCGAACCCAATTTACGCTGCGTTCTGGCACACCGCACTCGTGCGCTACGTTGATTTCATGGACAACTTCCTGGCCCAGAACGAAACCTGCCATACGGCGGACAATTTCGGCGTTGCGCTGACGATAGCCGACTACGTCGGCGGTAGCGGCCGCGACCTGATGCTCGGGGTGGCCCTGGGCTACACGGTTCAGTCGCGGTTCGTTGATCATGCCAACTTCATGACGCGCGGCTTCGACCACACAGCGCAACTGGCCTTCTCGCACAACGCTGCCGCTGGGCGACTGCTTGGCTTGAGCGAGCAGCAGATTGGCCACGCCATGGCGATGGCCGCGGTTAGCGATGCGTCATTCGCCGTCGTTCGGGCAAAGCCGCTGTCGCAATGGAAGGGTCTCGCCTCGGCGCAAGCTGCGCTCGGTGCCATGAACACGTTATTCCTTGCCCGGCGCGGCGTGGAAGGGCCGCTGCAAGTGATCGAGGGCCCGCTGGGAATCGACCACCTTCTTGGGATGAAGATCGACATCGAATGGGACAAGCAGGGATATGAGGGTGTCACTGAGAGCACCATTAAGAAATACAACTCCATGATCCACACGCAGTCCGCGGTCCATTGCATGGTCGAACTCACCAGGCAGAAAAAACTCGATCCAAACAGGATTGTCTCGATCGAGGGAGAGGTGTTCCAACTCGCTTTCGACTTCGCCGGTGGCGGTCTTTACGGCGTGGACAAAGTCATCCGTACCAAGGAACAGGCGGATCACAGCCTGCCGTACCTGCTTTCGGTTGCCCTCATCGATGGCGAGGTGACGCCCGCACAATTCCAGCCGGACCGCATCGTCAAGCCTGATGTGCAGGCGTTGCTGAAGAAGGTTTCAATCCGTCCAAACGGTGAGTTCACGGCGCAATACCCCAGGAAAATGCCGGCCAAGATCACCATCGGGCTGCAAGACGGGACCGTGATCGAGCACCAGGTTCAAGACTACCCGGGCCTCGCTTCCCACCCGTTCACATGGGAGGAGTCCGTAAAGAAATTCGACACGCTCGTAGCCGGTCGCGTCGACGCGGGGTTGAGCCGGGAGATCAAGGACGCCGTGCTTTCGCTCGAAAGCATCCAGGTCCGGGACTTGGTGAACCTGCTCAGCTACGCAAGGACACCTTCGGAAGAGCCAATCGTGCGGGCCGCACGAACGAGGAAAGCGCAATGACCAAACGGGCACCAATCCGCACTCGAAGCTGGCTGTTCACGCCGGCAACCCACCCGGAGCGCTTTGCGAAGGCTTCCCAAGCCGGCGCCGACGTTGCAATCCTGGACCTTGAGGATGCCGTGGCACCTGGAGATAAGGTGCGCGCCAGGAACACTGCTCTCGATTACCTAGCGGGAAACCCTTCCGATGGTACGCTACACGCGCTGCGAATTAACGGGCTCGACACGCGTACGGGCATTTCTGACCTGGATGCGTTACTCGGATCCCAGGCTGCTCCGGACTTCCTCGTGCTGCCCAAGACGGAGACGGCCGGCCATCTTGAAATCCTCGATCGCCTCCTGACTGCGGCAGGCAAAGCGACACGTCTGATCGGTCTGATCGAGAGCGCGCGCGGTCTCGCCGCGGTCGAAGCGATCGCGACGGCAACGCCGCGTCTCGCAGGTCTAATGCTTGGTGCTGCGGACATGGCGGCCGATCTGGGCGCGACAATTGCCTGGAAGCCTCTCCTCACCATAGTGAGTGGCCGCATCATCACCG
>DATHMP010000078.1:0-7288 GCA_035487015.1 Occallatibacter sp.
AGTCCCAAACCCCAACTGCACCTCGCAGCGCCGTCGGTTTTTTCGGGTTCGGGCTGCCTCTCAGGTTGCCCTGCTAGGCTGATCACTCAGTCTACTTCGGGCAGCAAGGTTTAATTCGCTGTCCCTTTCAACCGTCGACGGAAGCCACCTTAACAGACCATTCATAAATGTCAACGCAAACTATTGGTGCAATGCATGGGACTCACCCTGTGAAAAACAGAAAGTGCAACCTGTTGATGTGTGGAATCTTATCGGAGGGCCTTTCCAATTCGGGACGGCTTTTACACAAAAACTTTCACAATGGTCCAGAGGCTAGGAAATCCTCAACTCGAACCAAATATTCGTCTTGACGCAGAAACATTCTCGGCGCATCTTGCTACTAGTACATAAGAAGCGTTGATGTCAGAACTCGTGGCCTACGTGGATGGTGGTTCCCTGGGCAATCCCGGGCCCTCAGGTATTGGAGTGGTGATCGACGGCTGCGAAAGCGGCCCCATTCGCATCTCGAAATGGATTGGCCACCAGGATAACAACGTAGCCGAATACGTGGCGCTGCTGGAGGCCCTGCAGTGCGCGCTTTCTCTAAAAGCCAATACGCTGCACGTTTACTCTGACTCGGAAGTGGTTGTCCGGCAGATGCGCGGCGAGTACATTTGCCGTAGCTCGCGCCTCTATTCCCTGCATTGGACCTGCCGCAAGCTGGCTCGTGCCCTCAGTTTCTCCATCTCTCACGTTCCGCGCGAAGATAATGCCGAGGCGAACCGGCTGGCTAATACCGCGGTGCGGGGACGGGCAGGGTAGCCAAGCGACATTCCTGCCGCCACATTACCAATTTCCAATTGTTACCTGTCGGCATCTTGACACGGTGCCCCCGCCGAGGCAGACTCCAGTCAAGGCATCCTTGAAATTGAAGTGAGTCATGGCCAGGCCGGATCGCGCCTCCGCCGCCACGACCCAACGAAAATGGCATCCGCGCCACGGGCCATCAAGTCACGATCGTTAAGGAACGGTCGTTAAGAAACGATCGTCCAGCAATGGATCATCACTCAATTCTCGACCGCGTTTCCGCATCGGCGGCGGTAGAGGGAGATATGCTGGGTACCAGCGCAACTCGATCCGCGACCGCGAGCCTCTCCACAGGCGCGGCCAAAGCGCATCTGCCTTGGCCCGCCAACCCGGGGCCGCGCTTTCCCGGAGATGACGCAAGGCGTTCGCTGTTCGAAATGGCCTGCAGCGATCTCGACGCTGCCCTGCAATTGCTGGCCGAGCGCGCCCAGTACATCACCGGAGCCACCGGCGCCGCCATTGCCCTGCGCCGCGGCGAGCATAACGACATGCTTTGCCGGGCCAGCATCGGCTCAAACGCTCCCGAGTTAGGCGCGCTGCTCTCCATGGAATATGGGCTTTCGGGGGAAAGCGTGCGCACCAACAAGGCCCTGCATTGCGACGATGCCGAACGCGATCCCCGCGTAAACCGCGAGGGCTGCCGTCAGTTGGGCATCGCTTCGGTGGTGGTGATGCCCATCGTGAGCGACCGGCTGGTGCTCGGTGTCTTCGAGCTTTTTTCTGGAAAACCCAAAGCCTTCGCGGAGCGCGATATTTCCGCCCTGCAGCGCATGAGCGAGATGGTGGAAGTCGCCGTGAAACATGCCTTAGCCACGCAAGCTTCTGCGGTTGAGAAGCCGGCGGGCGCGCAAAGCCAGTCGTCCGGGCAAACGTTGATGGTCGAGACCGTGCCAGTTCAATCCGCGGTCAGTGTGATGCGAGCCGATGCTGCGAAAGTATCGCCACTGGAAAATCCTCCACTCCGAGAACCGGAGAAGACCTGGCCTACTCCAAAGAAGCCGCTGTTCTGGTCGGCCACAATGCAGACTCAGGGTAACGCTAGCCGGGCCAACGGGGCCGCTGCATCGACTTCGGTGCCTCCCGTGCTAAGAAATTTGCAGCAGTGCCAGGCTTGCGGTTTTCCGGTGTCGCAGGGCCGCACCTTCTGCGTGGAATGCGAAGAGAGGCAGTGGCGCGGCCAGCGCCTTCCGGTGCAGACCAGAGGAGCGGCAGGCGGCGAACTCGCTTCGGGCCGCCCGGTTGCCGTCGCCGCTAAGCCTGCAACCTTGGCCTCTGCTCCAATCAGGCCAGCAGCCGGTGTTGCGCTGCCTTCAGTGGCTGGATCTTTGGATACTCGAGGGGACGCTCCAGACCTGACTGCGAATTTTCTAAACTCCCGCAACTCCGCTCCGTTCTCCAGCTCCGCGGCTCCCTCCGAATCGTGGTTTGCCGCCAACAAGTACGTGCTCGGAGCGCTGCTACTCGTCGCCATCGCGGTTGCCGCAGTCGTCTGGCTGCGCTGAAATTCCCGATCTGCCGCGTCTTTAGTTCCTCCCATAAATCCTTAGCTGTTCCCATGAATCTTTTCCATGAAGCCTGCGCCTGCGACCGATTACAATTCCTTTCCTGACTTCGGGGATCCTTTGGAACTGATCTTGGAGGCTTGATCGTGCTATCTAACGTGCGCGGGCTCTTACGCCCCTGCTTGCTGATCGAGTTGCTGATCGCACTGCTGCTGACCGCCGTGGGCGCCGCCCAGAACTCTGAGCAGCGCACGGCTCGCTACCTCGAGTCCATTCGCAAGCAGCCGCCATTGCTGCTGGCCTTCGTCCGCGACCTGCCCAAAGGAGGAGATCTGCACAATCATCTGGACGGCGCGATTTACGCTGAAGACCTGGTGGATTTCGCGGCCTCCGGCGGGCTCTGTGTGGACCGGACGTCTTCTCGGCTGCTGGCCCCGCCCTGCGACTCCTGCGAAAACTACACGGCGAAACCCGCAGCCCGCTGCAGTTACGGCGACCACGTGCTGTACAACCAGATGATTGACGCCTGGTCGATGCGCAACTGGAAGCCGGGCGACGAGTCTGGCCACGATCACTTCTTCGCGGCGTTCGACAAATTCGGACTGGCCTCGCATACCCACACTGCAGAGGCAATTGCGGCATCCACGAATCGTGCGGGCATGGATCATTTGCAATACGTCGAGTTCATGCACACTGCCGATGGCGGCGGGGCGGCACAACTGGCAAAGAAGGTTGACTGGAATCCGGTTTACGCCAAGATGCGCGACGCGCTGCTCACTGCTGGCTTGAAAGATGTGGCCGCCGAGACCAGCAAGAGACTCGCCGCCGACGATGCTCGCGCCAAAGAGATTCTCAAATGCGGAACCGCGGACGCCGCTCCCGGATGCGACGTGACCGTCCGCTATCTTTATCAGGTGCTGCGCGGGTTGGCGCACGAAATCGTGTTCGCGCAGATTCTGCTGGGCTTCGAACTGGCCTCCTCCGACCCCCGATTTGTCGGGCTGAACCTGGTGATGCCCGAGGACTGGTACGTTCCGCTCCGTGACTTCAACGAACACATGGCGATGCTCGACTATCTTCACGGCGTTTATCCCAAGGTGCACATCACGCTGCACGCAGGCGAACTGGCCATGGGCCTCGTACCTCCCGAAGATTTAACATTCCACATTCGCACCTCGATCGAGCGCGGACATGCCGAGCGCATCGGCCACGGAGTTTCCGTGATGAACGAAAAAGATCCCATCGGCTTGCTGCATGAGATGGCGGAGCGAAACGTGCTGGTAGAAATCGCGCTGACCTCGAATGACATGATTCTTGGAGTCAGCGGAGACGATCATCCCTTGCCGATTTACATGAAGTATGGCGTTCCCGTGGCGCTGGCTACCGACGACGAGGGTGTGTCGCGCAGTGACATGACGTACGAATACCTGCGCGCCGTCGAGAGCTACCACTTGTCCTACGGAGATTTGAAGCGCATGGCCCGGCAAAGCCTGGAGCACAGCTTCTTGCCTGGCGAGAGCCTCTGGGCCGACACGAAACTTGTGTTTCGCATGACACCGCCGTGTGTGGGAGATGCAGCAGGTTCGGAGAAACCGTCTGCCGCCTGCGACCAGTTCCTTGCGGCGAATGAACGCGCGCGCATGCAGTGGAGGCTCGAGAACGAGTTCGCGAAGTTCGAGAAGAAACACTAGAGTAGCGGCGCCGTCTCGGCGGCTGTCGTGGAGGCGTCGCGCCTCCACTGCCGAGGGCAAGATGCACTCGCGACAGCCGTCAAGATGCCGGCGCTACAGTGCGTTCTTATGGACGATCAATTCACACGCGCAGAAGCCGCTGCAAAGTCTGTCCTGCAACGAACGTCCCTGCGTCCGCAGATCGGCTTGGTTTTGGGTTCCGGTCTCGGAGCCTTTGCCGACTCTCTCACCGACTCGACGCGAATCCCGTACACCAAAATCCCCACCTTCCCACTATCTACGGCGATCGGCCATGCCGGACAAATGGTGATCGGCGAATCGGGCGTTGTCCCGGTCGCCGCAATGCAAGGCCGCGTCCATCTCTATGAAGGATATTCCGCGCAGGAAGTCGCCTTCCCCATGCGCGTGTTCGGCCGCATGGGAATTCGCGCGGTCATTCTCACCAACGCGGCTGGCGGCATCAATCTGAATTACCAGCAGGGCGCGCTGGTGCTGATCCGCGACCACATCAACTTGCAGGGATCGAATCCGCTGGTCGGCCCCAATGACGATCGTTTCGGCCTGCGCTTTCCCGATATCACGCAAGCCTACGCTAAGTCGTATCGCGAACTAGCCCGGGAAGAAGCCGGCAAGCTGGGAATGACATTGCACGAAGGCGTCTACGCGGCCTTGCCCGGCCCGAGTTACGAGACGCCCGCCGAGATCAAGTATCTGCGAACCATAGGCGCCGACCTGGTCGGCATGTCCACCGTCTTCGAGGTGATCGCCGCCCGGCATATGGGAATCAAAGTGCTCGCTATCTCCTGCGTCACCAACATGGCAGCCGGCATCCTCGACAAGCCACTCTCACACCAGGAAGTAATGGAGACCGGCGAGCGCGTCAAGACCAGCTTCGAGGCCCTGCTGCGTGCCGTGCTGCCGCGCATTCAAAACGACCCAGACATTGCCAAATAACTGCGGCGCACCGGAGCTTACTTCCCTGCCCGCGGAATAAACAATTCCACCGGCGGCTTCACCCCATACACGGCGGCGAAACTTCCCTGATTCACCGCCATGGCAAAATGTCCGCGCGAATCGATATACAGCAGCGGTTGCCCCAGCTCTACATCGCTGAAGGTGCGCACGAACTTGATCTTCATCTCTTTGCCTCCGACCTTTACCGGAACCTCTTGCCCGCGCTGGTAGCCGAGCTTGAAGAAAACCTCCGCATCGACGTTAGTCACAAGATTGCCGAATGGACCGTCGGTCGCAATCACTTCCGCCGTCAGCCCTCGGTCATCAAGCTTGGCCGCCTGCAGATTCAAGCGGACGAGATCTTTGACCGGCACCTCGGGACCAGCCGTGATCCAGTCGTCGCCGCGCGCCACGTGCGCTCCCGCCGGAGAAAAAATGTCGCGCCCGTGGAAAGTCGACGACAGCTTGCTGCCAATCATCCAATCCGGATTTGTGATCTCATGCACGCCCTCGATGCCGTCGCGTTGCTCCACCAGGGTGAGCAGACCGTTATCGGGCAGCACAAAATACTGCCCGCTCTTCGACTTGGCGACGATCGCCTTGCGCGTGCTCCCAACACCGGGATCCACCACCACCACAAAAACTGTTCCCGCTGGAAAATAAGGCGTCGCGCCATAAAGAAAGCGAGCGCCATCGAGAATGGAAAACGGCGTCACCTGATGTGTGAGGTCGACGATGCGGACGTCCGGCATGATCGAATACATCACGCCCCGGCACAGCGCGACGGAATCATCAACCACGCCAAAGTCAGTCATGAAGACAATAGTTTGCGGATACTTCGCAGTCTGCGCGGACGTCAGCACTGAAAGCAGAAAAATCATCGTCGCCAGCAGTACGAGCTTCGATCCGCGACCTCGCTTTGAAACGGCGCGACTTCCAATCGCGCCGTGAACCAACATAAATGCTAACCGCGGCTGCAGCCGCATAAGGTCTCCTCCGCCAGAGTGCAATTTGTGGCTGCAAGAATACTCGCGGCCGCCGTCGCGCAGCAAATCGACGCAGTCCTGCCCACTCGCGTCTATAATGTGTTTTCAACTCCACGACACGACCGCAAGGAGGGTCCTAATGTCGCCAGTCATTCCCGAGAAATATCGCGATCTGTTCCAGAAGCGCGCCTTCGCCAACCTGGGCACCCTGATGCCCGACGGCCGTCCGCAAGTCACCCCCGTGTGGTGCGACTTTGACGGCGAACACGTCGTCTTCAACTCCGCCAAGGGACGCCAGAAAGATAAGAACGTCCGCCGCGACCCGCGCGTAGCCATGACTCTAATGGACCCGGAGAATCCCTACCGCTATCTCGAGATCCGCGGCCGCGTGGTCGAGATCACCGAAGATGGCGCCAGCGCTCAGATCGACAAACTGGCCAAGAAATATCTCGGTGTCGACAAATACCCCTACGGCCACCCCGGCGAAGTGCGCGTGATTTATAAGGTGAAACCCGAGCACGTCACGGTGATGGGCTAGGCGAGGCAAGCAAATTCACACCTACAACCTTTGCTTCCTCGGCTTCGGTAACGTAAACCGGACCCTCACCCGTCTTCTGGAAGACCGCAAGCACGAACTGCGTGAGCGCCACGGAATTTCCTTCCGCATCACGGGAGTAGCAACCCGCGGCCTGGGATGGATCGCCGATCCGAATGGCTTGGATCTCGCTAGCGTGGGGCGGGCGCCCTCGCCGGCAAAAAGCCGGCAATCTGATCAAAAGCCGACAAGCGTGCGGGACTGGCTAAAAGCCGCCCAGGCCAACGTCCTCTTCGAAGCCACAGCTCTAAACGCAGAAACCGGCCAGCCCGCCATCGATCACATCCGCGCCGCGCTCGAGAACGGAGCCCACGCCGTCACCGCCAACAAAGGACCGATCGTCCACGCCTACCGCGAACTCCGCGATCTGGCCGCTGCGCAAGGCAAGCGCTTCCTCTTCGAATCCACCGTGATGGACGGCGTGCCCATTTTCTCCTTCTTTCACGAACTGCCCGCGATCCACCTGCAGGGATTTCACGGCATTCTGAATTCCACGACGAACGTGATCCTGAGCGAAATGGAAAACGGCCTAAGCTTCGACGAATCGTTGAAGAAGGCACAAACGCTAGGTATAGCCGAAACCGATGCCACGCACGACATCGACGGCTGGGACGCCGCAGTGAAAATGGCAGCACTAATCACGGTGCTCATGGATGTGCCGGTGCGCCTGGAGGATATCCATCGCGAGGGAATTCGCGAACTGACCACCAACGC
>DATHMP010000079.1:0-71726 GCA_035487015.1 Occallatibacter sp.
GCTCGACGCACTCGCAAAGATCGACGGCCTTCGCTGGCTGCGCTTTCTCTACGCCTATCCCAATCGCCTCACCGGCCGCCTGCTTGAAACCATCGCGCGCCACGACAACATTTGCAAATATCTCGACGTGCCACTGCAGCACGCCTCGCCCGACGTGCTCAAGCGCATGAAGCGCGGAGCCGGCGCCGACATCTTCCTCAAGACTCTCGACAAAGTCCGCGCCGCTGTTCCCGGTATCGCGCTGCGCACGTCGTTCATCGTCGGCTTCCCCGGCGAGTCCTCCTCGGACATTGAGATTCTGGAGGAGTTTATTGGGCACGCCAAGTTCGACTGGCTGGGTGTGTTCAGCTACTCCCACGAAGAAGGCTCGGCCGCCTTCGCGCTCGATGCGCAGGTTCCTAAACGCACGATTGAAGCCCGCAAGCGCCGCCTGATGAAGTTGCAGCAATCCATCTCGCGCCGGGCCAAGCAAAACTGGGTGGGCCGCGAAGTCGTGGTTCTTGCCGAAGGCGAAAGCGAAGAGACGCCTCTGCTGTGGGAAGGCCGCACGCAATACCACGCGCCCGAAATCGACGGCAAAGTCTACATCAACGACTACGGCAATCTCGACGCACTCGAGGCCGGCCGTTTCTATCGCGCAGAAATCACCGAGGCGCACGACTACGACATCGTCGCCCGCGTGCTCGCACCAGCTCTCTAACTCAGTCTCTTCGCCGCTGCTCTAATCCTCTGCTGCGGGATAAGCTGAGATTGCATGGGAGTAACTTTGTCGACAACCGAAACGGAATCGCACGCATGACCAGAAATCCCCTTGAAGGCGACGCCTTTTTCAACCCGCCGGCTGAACTTTCACGCATCAACGCTCGAACGACCGAGCTCGGATTCACGATGGCTTCGGAACCGCGTACCGGTTCCCTGCTCCAGGTCCTCGCTGCCTCAAAACCCGGCGGCCGTTTTCTTGAGCTCGGCACCGGCACCGGCCTTTCTACGGCGTGGCTTCTCTCCGGCATGGACGCATCTTCCACTCTGATCAGCGTTGACACCGATCCGCAGGTGCAGGCCGTCGCCCGCGAAATCCTCGGCAACGACACGCGCCTCACCCTTGTTCTCGAAGACGGCGCAGCCTTCCTGCACCGACAGATCCAGCACAGCTTTGACCTCGTCTTTGCCGACGCCATGCCCGGCAAATACGAAGCCCTCGACGACGCGCTCGCCCTCGTCAAGCCGGGCGGGTTCTACGTCATCGACGACATGCTGCCGCAGCCCAACTGGCCCGAAGGCCACGACCAGAAAGCGCTCACGCTCCTCTATCGGCTATCCTCAAATCCGACTTTCCACCTGGCGCCCATGGCCTGGGCCAGTGGAATTGCTGTGCTGGTGCGCCGACCGACGCACGAGCCTGCTCCGGAGAAATAGTTCCATGCCTGCGAAGAAAAAATCGGCGAAACTCCTGCGTTGCCCAAGCTGCGGCATGCTCGTCCGACCGAAAGACGAGGACTTCCCCTTCTGCTCCGATCGCTGCCGCAAGATCGACTTGGGCAAGTGGGCCTCCGGCGTCTACAAGATCAGCTCGCCGGTGCTCGACCCTGAGGTTCTCGAGGATCTCGGCGGCTTGTCGGGCGGCCACGACAAAGGCTCCGATGAGTAGTGAAAAGAAAACCCCCTGGGCCTGGACCGTCGCCACCTTCTTCGGCGCAGGCCTTGGCAAACCCGGACCCGGCACCTACGGATCGATTGCTGCGGTGCTGCTCTGGGCCGCCTTCGCGTTCGGCGCGCATCCCACGCGGTTCACTCTCAATTGCGCGCTCGTTGCTGGCATCGCGTTGTCCATTGTTCTCGGCGTGCCTGCCGCCACCATCGCCGCCCGCGAAAGCGGCCGGCACGATCCCGGCTTTGTCGTCATCGACGAAGTTGCCGGCCAGTGGATCGCCCTGTTCGCCTGCCCAGCCCATTGGGTTCCCGCCCTGCTGGCGCTCATTCTCTTTCGCCTCTTCGACATCACCAAGCCGTTTCCCGCCCGCCAGCTCGAGAGCCTGCCCGAAGGCTGGGGCATCGTCTTCGACGACGTGGCCGCTGGGCTGTATGCTTTGTTGGTAGGGTTGTTGTTGCGGCACTTCGTTCCGCAGCTGCAACAGTGAAGTGAAAAATGGCCCGCCCCCGTTCCCAAGCCGAGCAGGAAGAAGTCTTCACCTCTCCGCGTATCGATGAAGTCGAGCCTGCGGCCGCGCTGCCCCTTGGCGACATCGAAATTTCCGGCGCGCATCTGGGCCCACACTCTGCCGGCATGCCCGTCGTACTGGTCGGCACGCACCCGGCCCACATCCTCATGAGCCGCCCCGGCCGCATCCACTTCCGCGTCCCTCCCGATGCCTCCACGGGACTGATCGAAGTCCGTTCACCCGCCGGCGTCAGCAACGCGGTCCCCCTGCGCGTAGCCCGAGAGCTCACCAGCGGCCTGCACCCGGTCACCAATCCCGCCGTCAGCCGATCGGGCATGATCTATGCCACGATCTCCGGGCAACGCGGCAAGCAGACACCCGTCTCCGTCGTCCGCGTCAGCTCCGATGGACGTGCAACGCCTTTCGTCACCGGCATACTCAACGCCACCGGCCTCGCCTTCAGCCCCGAAGGCGATCTCTTCGTGACTTCACGTGCAGAAGGCAATGTGTATCGCATCGACGGCGCCGGCGAATCCACTCTCTACTCTGAAGGCATGGGCGTCGCCACCGGTGCAGCCTTCGACAGCCACGGCAATCTCTTCGTCGGCGACCGCAGCGGCACCATCTTCAAAATCGATCCCGAGCGCAAGATTTTTGTCTACGCCACACTCGAGCCCAGCATCTCTGCCTATCACCTGGCAGTCGGTCCGGACGGCACCCTGTACGTCACCGGCCCCACGCTTTGCTCCAACGACGCCATCTGGGCGATCGACACCCACGGCGAAGCACGCCCCTGGTATCGTGGCCTGGGCCGCCCGCAAGGTTTGGCTCTCGCTGCAAACGGCGACGTCTACGTAACTGCCTGCCTCCATGGCCGACGCGGACTCGTACGCATCACGCCCGATGGCGCTGCAAACGTCGTAATCAGTGGAAACAACCTCGTCGGCGTCGCCTTTTCTCCGCTTGGCACCACTGTCCTTGCCACCAACGAAGCCGTCTACGATGTCGACCTGGGTGTCGAGGGCCTGTCTGCCGGCTGATCCGCGCCTCCTTCCACACTGGTCGCGTCTATTGCGGTCCAAGTTGTAATCTGTGATGGAGGATTCGACCGACAACCTTTCAGTGCCGGCTGTCCCCCGATCCCTGTTTTTTGAACTCTGCCCCTATGAAATCCGAAATCATCGCTGTCGGCTCTGAGATGCTCACGCCCTTCCGGCAGGACACCAACTCCCTCTACATTACGCGCGGGCTCAACGAAATCGGCGTCACCGTCGCCTTCAAGTCCATCGTCGGCGACCGCCGCAAAGATCTGGTCAACGGCATCCGCACTGCGCTGGGCCGCGCAGACATTCTTGTTCTCGTGGGCGGCCTCGGCCCCACGGAAGATGACCTGACGCGCGAAGCCGTTGCCGAAGCGCTCTCCCTTACCCTGCGCCGCGAGCCTGCCCAGGTTGCCGCTCTGCACACGCGCGCCGCCACTTGGCGCATCAGCATGCCGGAAAACAATCTCAAACAGGCCGACGTGATCCAGGGCGCAGTCGTATTGCAAAATCCCAACGGCAGCGCGCCGGGCCAGTGGCTCGACACCATCTATGACGGCTTCCGCAAGCTCATCATGCTGGTTCCCGGGCCGCCCCACGAGTGCCACGCGCTCTTCGACACCGAATGCATTCCGCGCCTGCAGGCGGAGCTGCCCGTGCGCCACATTGCCACGCGTACGCTCAAGGCCGCGATGATCCCCGAGTCGCAGGCCGACAAGCTGCTCGCGCCCATCTACACCGAATACAAGGATGTCGAAACCACCATCCTCGCGCACAACGGCGACATCCAGCTCACGCTCATCTGTTCAAAGCCGGCGCAGGAAACCGCCGACGCTCGTGTCGAAGAGCTGGCCAATAAACTCGAAGAAGCGCTCGACGACTGGCTCTACTCTTCCGACGGCGAATCGCTCGAACAGATCGTGCTGTACTATCTCGGACTGCGCCAATCCACGCTCGCCACCGCGGAAAGCTGCACCGGAGGCCTAGTCGCCCAGCGCATCACGGCTGTCCCTGGAAGTTCGCGCTCGTTTCTTGGCGGAGCCGTCGTCTACTCCGATCCGCTCAAAACATCGTTTGCCAATGTTCCGCCAGAGCTGATCGCCAAGCACGGCGCGGTCTCGGCAGAAGTGGCCGCGGCCATGGCAGAAGGCATTCGCAAGCGCACCGGCGCCACGCTTGGCCTGGGCGTCACCGGCATTGCCGGGCCCACCGGCGGCACAGAATCCAAACCCGTGGGCATCGTCTACTTCGCCGTCTCCGATGCAAACAAGACCGATGGTTACAGCCGGACCTTCCGCGGCGATCGCGATCGCGTGCGGCAGTGGGCTTCTCAGCAGGCCCTCGATCTGGTTCGGCGAAGGCTGATGTAGTCGCCATCCCTTCCGGGCAGCAGAACCCGGAAAAAGCACGCAGCCGGTCCTCCAATTCCTGGCTTTGCAAAATTCCGCGAGCGGACGCAGCACATTTGCGTCATACTGACAGGGCTTTCCCCCTCTTCAAAGGAAATCACTGCTTCTCTTTACAGCAGGAGTTTTCGGCAGATGCGACGACTTGGGCTTAGTCTGGCGGCTTTCCTGCTTCTCGTATCCTCGGCAGGATTTTCGCAGGCTCCGCACGACGTCGCGATCGAGCCGCTGCTTCGGAATCCCGATCCCCGCCTGGTCGCCTTCGGTGCCTATGAAACGTTGCGCCGGCACGATGAAAACGGCATCACTTTGCTCGTCGGGATCGTTGAACACTGGACTCCCGATACGTGGAAAAACCAAGACGCATCCGATGCCCATGACGCCTTGACGGCTGTTCTCGATGCAGTCATTCAGATGAATGAGAATGTCTCGCCCGCTGCGATACGCGCCCTCGCGCCACGTTATCCCGACCAGGCGCTGATTCTCGCGGCGCGCCTTCCCAATGAGGACCGCGAGATGTTGTTTCGCGCGTGGTATCAGGGGGGCAAAGATGCGCAACGTTTCAAACCGGATGCCGCAAGGCGCGCTCGACTTCTCCTGGCCCGCGTTTCTGCAATGATGCTGGCTGCTGATCGCGCCGGCGGATTTGCCGCAGACATCCTTGCCGATTCTGAAGAGCGTCTCGCGGTGAGCGTAATCAATACAGAAGGGAATCCGGTACCCCATTGCCTCATGGACTGCGAAAATCAGCGTCCGTGTCGTACCGACATGGGATACCCGCCGAAGAGTGGGTGGCCGCCTTTCTACCAATATCAGATCGAAGAAAACTCGCCTTCTGCTGAGAGCGACCAGCCCCTGGTAGAGGCCGGCGATGAACACATCACCTACCGCCGCGAGAAAGCAGAGATGGAGCTGAGCCAGTGCTTCGTTCCACGCCCGCTCGACGCTGCAACCCGCCACCAGCTCCTTGCAGAGATGCTGGATGTTCCCGTCCAGGCCATTCCGTGGGGCGAACAGATGAATTTCACGGTCCCCTGGATTTATGAGGGGCAGTTCTTCCGCGAAATCTCAAAACAGATCGATGCGCAAGAGAAGAATCTTCGCGCCACTGTGCGTGCCTTCCATGCCAAGGGTCTGCTGACCGACTCGGAATTCGCAGCCACGCGTCCTCGTCTCGAGGTCATCGTCTTCGATGATCGAGTGTCTGGCTCAACGCCGAATCCAGCCATCCCCCAATACCCCGCTGCGGATTCGCGCACCTCTTACGAAATCAAGCGATAAAAATCTTCCGCCTGCGGCTCTGTCGAAATTGGGCGGTCCGATCCGCTCCGTCTGCCCTCACTTGCGCGGTTCGCCCAACCGTCCATAGCCCGGATGCACTCCGCGCGTGAGCCCCTGCTGGTCGGCGACCCGCTGCAATAGCTCGGCCAGTTGTTTGCGTTCTTCGCTGCTGAGCGCCGCGCTGAGCGCCTCGTTGTGTTCGGCGCTCACTTTGCCCAGTTCACGCAGTGTTTCCCTGCCCTTATCCGTGAGCTCGAGAGCGTTGGCGCGCCGGTCTTCCTGGTTGCCCTGCCGCGCCACCAGGCCCATCGTTTCCAGCTCATCCACCACGCCCACCAGCCGGCTGGCGTGCATGCCCAACGCCGTTGCAAGCTCGCGCTGGCTCATTCCCGAAGCATGGGCCAGCTTGCGCAAAATCCCCGCGTGCGCCGGGATCAGCTTCAACGGCGCCAGTCGCTCGGCATACGCCTTGGCGGCGTGCGCCCCAACCTGCGCCAAAAGAAATGCGATAAATGCCCCTTGCGGAGGCCGTTCGGAGGTCATTGGAAATATCATTGCATAGATTAATAGTTCATGCTATTAATCATTACATGGCGACATCATCCTCAACCCGACCCCAGATCACCCACCAGGGCCCGCCCCTGCTGCTGCCCGCTCTTACTTACACCGCGCTCGTCTTTGGCGGCGTTGGCACGCTGCGAGCTGTCTTTTCCATTCCCATGGAGGCCGATGCGCAGGTTTCGGCGTACATCACGGCACACTGCACCCAGATCCAGTGGGGTTCATTCTGCGAGTTCGGTTCGGCAATTCCCCTGGGCGTCTTTGTAGCAACGGCAGTGAGCCGCCTCCACTTTTTGCGCGTGAGAGCTGCGGGAGTGACCATTGCGCTTGTGGGCGGCATCGGCGCCATAGCCATGCTGCTGTTCTCCGCGCTGGCTGCATGGTCGTTGACGCGTCCCGGGATTGCAACGGCCGATAGCGCAGTCCGCATGCTCAAAGCCTTGAGCTTCGCCAGCGGGGGCCCCGGATTCGTCGTTCCGCTCGGCCTCTTCTTCGCGGGCATCTCTCTCACCGCGGGTCTTTACCGCTTCATCCCAAGATGGCTCATGATCCTGGGACTCGTGATCGCCGTGGCGTGCGAGCTCGCTTCCTTCACGCTGGTCTATTGGAATGCCGCATTCTTTATCCCCTTCGGCCGCTTCATCGGCATTGTGTGGATGATTGCAATCGCGCTCCTGCTCCCGCGCAAAATCAGCGCCGAACGCGCCGAACGCTAGAACTCAAACGGCAACCGCGCTCCATCCGGTCGAACACAAGAGGCTTGCAATGAACACCACTGCTCAATCCCTCATCCACGACGAGCCAGCGCCCAGCCGGATGCAGTGGATCTGGACGCCGTTTTTACTTCTCTGCCTCATCGCTGCAGCCGCGGCCCTCCGGCGCCTCGTTACTCTCCTCGCGCCCTCAACGTCTGGCCCATCCCTCACTGGCTCGCTCGATGCCGATTTTGCCGCGCGCAAAACCCTCACGTTGCTGCACATTGTTCCCGCGCTAGCATTCATTCTGCTTTTGCCCGGCTGGTTTGCTCGTAGCGTCCGTCGGCATTCCCGCGCCATCGCAATCCTCACGCGCATCCTGCTCGTACTGGGCGCTGTCATCGGGATCACTGCAATTCCCATGAGCTTTCACCCCGTCGGCGGCATCAACGAATCCTCCGCTTCGCTCCTCTACGATGCCTTGTTCCTGTTTTCACTGGCGCGCTCCGCGTGGTTCTTTCATCAAAGCCGCCTCCAGCTCCAACGCACATGGATGATGCGCGCCATCGCAGTCTTGCTGGGTATTGCTACTACGCGGCCGATCGTAGGCGTCTTCTTCGCCACGCGGACGATCACGCATCTGCAACCGCAACAGTTCTTCGGAACTGCTTTCTGGCTCGGCTTCACAGTCACCTACATCGCAGGCGAAGCCTATCTGCGATCGCGAGGAACAGTTCCGGTCACTTCGTGACTCTGCGCGCCCAGATATTCACGCTGAATTCGCGGTTCTGTAACTCCCGGCACTCTTCGCCGAGACCATAATTCCTCCCGTGCCTCCGGTCGATTCAACCCGGGCACACATCGATGTTGAGAGGAATTGCCCATGTCAAGAGAAGCAGCGCATCATCACACCCAGGCAGCGGAACACCACGAACACGCTGCGCGCCATCACCGCGAAGCCGCACGTCACCACAACGACGGCAACCATGAAGCGGCCGCTCACCATGCCCACCTGGCTCATGGCCATCATGTGCATGCTTCCGATCACGCCGAACATGCCGCCAAGCATCACATTGAGGCTCACAGCACGGCGCACGCGTAAACTCTCGCTTCAGCGCCATGTCCCCGAGAAAGGATTAAGGTCGCCGGCCGGCTGTCAGGGAACCCTGCGTCACCCGGGCCGCTCCGGCGGCTTCATTTTTTGAAAACACAGCCCGGGTTGACTTTGTCCGCCGAAGCGATTTGATCTACAATGTAGAGATAATGAAGGACCGGGACTACCTCGGAGAGTTCGAGCACATCGTGGTCCTGGCTTTGATTCGCCTCGAAGATCGCGCCTATGGCGTCACGGTGCGGCAGGAGATCGAGCGCCGCATCCGCCGCGAAGTCTCCATCGGCGCTGTCTATGCCACCCTTGACCGCCTGGAATTGAAGGGCTACGTTAAGTCCCATCGCGGCGACCCCACTCCCGAACGCGGCGGCCGCTCCAAGCGATTCTTTCGCGTCACCGGCAAAGGTGTCGCAGCAGTGAACCGGACACACAGTGCGCTCAGAAGCATGACCGAAGGTCTTGACCTCGGATGGAGTCGGGGATGACATCTCTTGACCGACCGCCCCGCGCAGCCGCATGGCTAATCCAACTCTTTGCACTCCCCGACAGGACAGACTCGATCCTCGGCGATCTGGCGGAAGAGTTCGACGGGCTCGCCGCTCGATCCGGAGTGAAGTCTGCACAGGGCTGGTATTGGCGCCAGACTTTGAAAACCCTTCCCCACGCCGCCGCCTCCGCGTTACGCGCGTCCCCCTGGTTGACCCTCGCCGCTGTGATCGGTGGGTTCTTCTTGCGCCGCCTGACAGGCCCTCTTCCGGAACTCGCCATCTTCGCATTCGCCGGCAAATACCGGCTCTACGATCATCACTTCATCATGTATCAATTCCTGGCTTCAACCGGAATCGACGTGGCACAGATCGGCATATTTCTGCTCGTTGGCTGCGCCGTTGCACTTGTAGCAAAGGGCACTGAAATGCCGGCCACCCTCCTTCTGGCCGCAATCCATGGCGCAATGGTGATCGTTGCCTTCGTTGTGATCGAGAGTGCCGGAATGGACCCACTTTTGTGGCGGCAGGGATGGTATCTCGCCGACATCCTCGCCATCGTCCTGGGGGGCGCAATCGTCCGTATGCGGCGACAAACCAGAACACGGCAGCCGTTGAATGCCTAGCAAGCCTGGAACCGTTCTCGCCTGCACCCCATCCTTCAATCCCCCGCAACTCCTGCAAATCGATGAACCGTTTGACTCCCCTGCGCAGACTCTGAAAAACTCCGGCAATGAGCTATAGCGGCCGCGTCGAATACGCCGACGCCCGAAAAATTCGCCACCGCAACAAAGGCTATTACCGGGTGCTGCATTGGCCCATCTGGATCTGGGTTTTCTTCCTGACTCCGGGATATCTCACTTTTTCGCTCTTTGCGCATGGCTTCAGCCTCATCAACACGGCATGGCTTTGCGTTGTTCTGCTGGGCACCGGCATTGCCGGCCTGTTTGGCCAGATGCCCGGCTGCGAGCCCGCACCGTACATCCTGCGCTTTGACGAAGACAAGCCCAATCCGCTCTACCGCAGGGTCTGCTATACCTTTGCGTGGAACGCCGTCATCAATTTCGCAACCATGAATTTTCTCGGGCTGCTGCTCGCTGCCATCACCGGCGTCTGGTACATGAAGCAGCTCTATCAATACGTCTACTTCCCTCTCTGCGCGCTCATCCTGCTTCTCGGCGCGTTCGGCAAGCTCCCACGTGTCGGCTTGTCCACCAAGGGCGAAGGCACCGAACGCCGCTACTTCTACGGTTCGGTATGGTCTGTCACTGTCGCGCAAACGCTTCTGCTGATCCTGTGGAAGGCAATGCCCGCCACGCGCACCGGCAGCCTGGCAAAGCTTATCGTCTACCTGGGCATATTAATGCTGATGGGCGCAGCGGCTTATAACGGCCTGCTTCCGCGCACACGCCCCATCCTGCCCGGCGAAATCATGACCGATTAGTTCCTGCGAACACACGAAATCGCGGCGGCAGGACACGTCCCGCCGCCGCAATTCCCGTGCAACTCGAAGTGTGCCGCCTTTATTTTGCCGCCGTCACCGGTGTGTAGCCGGAACTTGCCGCCTTCTTCATCGCGGCCATTCCTTCGTCTGCAGTCAGCAGCGGCGTCGTTCGGGTATTCGTCACCGCTCCGCCGGCGCTCACTGAAACCGCAATTGCCGCGGCGCTCACATTGTTCGGCATTTCAAACACGCACACAATATCGTGCTCGCCGAAGGCAAGCCAAAGACCGATCAGCTTGCCGCCAAGCTTTTCAATCGACTTCCGCACCACGTCGGTGCGGTCCTGCGGTTTCTTCATTAATGCATTCAGGGCCTCCACGGTATACGAGGCCTGCAACAGATAGCTGGGCATAAAATCCCACCTTTCAGGGAATTTGGAATTGGGTCCTTTGGGAGAGGCGACCAATATACTCCCGCATCCGATGGCTTGGCGCTGTGATTCTTTTTGTCAGCCGCGCCTGGATCCAGCCACGGCTTCAGCCTCGGCACTGACCCAAGTGCGCAGCTCCGTCGGCTCCAGCACCTGGACACGCGTTCCGAGTCCCAGCACCACAAACCGCGCGTGATTCTCGGCATCGAACTCCGCACGCACCAGTACCCGGTCGGCCTGCAGAGCATGTTTGCCCGAACCTTCCACCGGACGCGCGACGCACAGCGATCGCAGATGCCGCACCACCTCCTGCGCAACCGACAAGAGCGCCGGATAGCGCCGCGTACTCTGTTCCAGTTCTTTCGTGGACTTCTTCCAATGCGCTGCCAGGTCAAATCCCTTGGGCCGTTCGAAACCCAGGGCCAGCACCGTGACTGCTTCCATGCGGGATACTCGATACGTTCGCATTCCGTTGGCCGAGCGTGCCACAAGATACCAACTCAGCCCCTTGGCCACCAGTCCCAGCGGATCGACCGTCCTGGGCGCCCGCTCTCCATCGGCACGTGTGTAGTCGAAGCTCAGCTTGCGTTCCCGCGCCACCGCATCCTGCACCACTCCCAGCATGGAAAGGTCTTCGCCCGAGTCATACCAACCCGACGGGTCCACGTGCAGGCGTTCGCGCATCGCCGCAGCCTGTGCTCGCATCGGTCCCGGCAACGACGCCATCAATTTGTTCAGCGCGCTCTCCGCCGCGGCCGCCAATCGGGGATGCCCCACTACGCGCGGCTGCGCCATCAGCAATGCCCGCAGTTCCGCTTCGTCCAAACCCGGAACCTGTGTGCGCCATCCTTTTTCGAGTTCCCAGCCGCCCTGCTGCCCGCGCAACGCCACCACCGGCACCCGCGCAGCGCTCAGCGCCTCCAGGTCGCGATGAATTGTCCGCTGCGACACCTCCAGTTGCTCGGCCAGTTCGCGCTCCGTTGCGCGCCCCTTGGCTTGTAACAGCAGCAATACCGAAAGCAGCCGGTCCGATTTCACCCGTTCAACCTCTTTTCATCAACTTTTTTAGTTTCTCAAATCATATATGACATTCCTTGTCATATTTGAACCGTCATCATGAATTTGTTGAAACGAGGTCAAGACAATGCGCCAGCAATTCGTTCATCTATTCGTTTTCGACTCCATGGCCGACTGGGAACCCGCCCTCGCCATCGCCGCCATCAATAATCCCCAGTTTCAGCAGACTCCCGGACGCTTCCGCGTCCTCACCGTCGGCCAGACCATGCGACCGGTCACCACCATGGGCGGCCTTCGCATTCTGCCCGACATCACGCTCGCCGAGCTTTCGCCCGTCGCCAGCACCATGCTCATTCTGCCTGGCGGCGAAACCTGGGAATCCGGCGCGAATCTCCCCGCTGTCAAAGCCGCCCGTTCCTTTATCGCTACAGGTGTTCCCGTCGCAGCAATCTGTGCAGCCTCACTTGCTCTTGCACGCGCTGGTCTGCTCGATAACCGCCGCCACACCGGCAACGACCGCGAATCCTTCATTGCCTGCGGTTACCGTGGCCGCACCTTCTTTACCGACGCGCCTGCCGTCACCGACAAAAACGTCATCACCGCCGGCGGCATCGCGCCTGTCGACTTTGCGCGCGAAATTATTCGTGCCCTGCGCCTTTACAACGACGCGGCTCTCGAAGCCTGGTACGCCCTCTTCAAACACGGCGATACCGCCCGCTATTACGACCTGGTTCGCAGCGCCGCCTGACGTGCGCGCCGCATTCCAGCGCAAATAACTCCGAGGAGATTCTGTTATGCAGATGAAGACTTTTTTTCTCGCCCAGCTCGACCGCGAAGCCGCACTCACCCGCAAGGCAATCGAGCGCGTTCCCGAAGGCCGCAACGATTTCAAGCCGCACGACCGCTCCATGGAACTCGGCTATCTCGCAGCCCTTGTCGCGGGCATGCCCGGATGGATTGCCTTCATGATCGACCGCGACGAACTCAACCTCGACGATCCCAGTGCTGCCGGCTTTCGCACCCGGCCGCTCGCCACCAGGGCAGAACTGCTCGCCAGCCTCGATGCGGGCCTGGTCAGTTCGCGGCGCGCCTTGCAGTCCACCACCGACGAGCACCTGCTCACCGATTGGGCTTTCAAGATGGGCGGCAAAACCCTGCAGCAGCATCCGCGCCACATCATGATCGCCGACGCCGTCTTCAGCCACCTTGCGCATCATCGCGGCCAGCTCAGCGTCTATCTGCGCCTCGCCGACTCCAAGGTGCCCGCGCTCTACGGCCCCTCCGCCGACGAGTACTTTTAGCGCCGAAGACGAGCCGGTCAGCCAATTCAAGCGACCTCAACAAGAGCGTGCCGCGGTGATGCCCTCATCGCCGTTCCCTGCTACACTCGTTTTCGAGATGCTCCTCGCCAGCTTATTGATCGCGGTCCTGGCCTATTTGCTCGGTTCCATCCCCACGGGCTATTTGCTGATGAGGTTTTTCCGCAAGCAGGACATCCGCACCATCGGCAGCGGCAACATTGGCGCCACCAACGTTCTCCGTTCGGGGTCCAAAGGCCTCGGCGCCGTTACGTTCCTCCTCGACATGTTCAAGGGCTGCGCCGCGGTGTGGCTCGGCTCGATGTTCTGGTTCGTGATTTCGCTCTCCACCGCACCGGGTTCCGGCCTGCCCTTGCGCGACCTTCAGGCCATCGCCGCGGTCTCCGCCGTCATCGGACACATGTTCCCGGTCTGGCTTCGTTTCAAAGGCGGCAAAGGGGTAGCCACGGGATTCGGCGTATTTCTGGTGGCCGCGCCGCTCGCCGCGCTCGCTGCCATCACGGTTTTTGCCATTGTTCTGGGATTGTCGCGCTACGTGTCGCTCGCTTCGATCCTTGGCTCCGCCAGTTTTCCGCTCTTCGCTTTTTTTCTGGTCGCCGGCGATAAGCCTCCGCTCTTTATTGCCGCCCAGTTCATTGTCGCCTTCCTCATCATTGCCAAGCACCACCAGAATATTCGCCGTCTGCTTGCCGGCACTGAAAGCCGCTTTGGCTCCTCGCACGATCGCCAGGGAACAACCGCATGAGCCGGATCGCGATCCTTGGCGCAGGCGCCTGGGGAACCGCCCTTGCGCTCTCTTTGCACCGCCGCGGCGGCCACCAGATCACGCTCTGGTCGCACAGCACAGACGAAGCCCTGCAAATTGATGCAGCACGCGAAAACGTGCTCTTTCTTCC
Organism: Occallatibacter sp.; assembly: GCA_035487015.1. Taxonomy (GTDB): domain Bacteria; phylum Acidobacteriota; class Terriglobia; order Terriglobales; family Acidobacteriaceae; genus Telmatobacter. The sequence goes on from DATHMP010000079.1 coordinate 13,845, forward strand.
CGGCTTTCCGCTGCCCCCTGAGATTGCCGTCACCACTGAAACCGAACCGATCCGCGAAGCCGACATCCTCGTCTCCGTGATCCCGTCGGAGTTTCTGCGCCCCACGCTCGCACGCCTTCACCGCTACATGCACAATGGCCAGTTCATCGTCAGCGCGACCAAGGGGGTGGAAGACCGCACCTTTCTGCGCATGACCAAGGTGATCTCTCAGGTACTCGAGCCGGCCGGCCTGCTCCTCTCCATCGGAGCGCTCTCCGGCCCAAGTTTCGCGCTTGAAGTTGCACAGGCACAGCCCACTGCGGTCACCATCGCCTTCAGCGATCCGCAAATCGCCTCTCTGGTGCAGCAGGAATTCTCGTCGGAGACCCTCCGCCTTTACACTTCGACCGACGTCATTGGCGTCGAGCTCGGCGGAGCGCTCAAAAACGTGATTGCGATTGCTGCCGGAGTGGCCGCAGGCTCAGGTCTTGCTTACAATTCCGCCGCCGCCCTCATGACGCGCGGCATTGCCGAGATCACGCGCCTCGCCGTGGCCTGCGGAGGGAAGCGCGAAACCCTCGCCGGACTTTCCGGCGTCGGCGACCTGGTGCTCACCTGTACCGGGTCGCTCTCGCGCAATCGCACGGTCGGCCAGGCCCTCGGACAGGGGCAGAAACTTCCCGAAATCCTTGAAGGTCTCGGCGGCAAAGTTGCAGAAGGCGTTCGTACCACGCGGGCCGCTCTGGGACTTGCCCGGAAATACGGCATCGAGATGCCCATCACTGAGCAGATGGAGCTCATCCTCGACGAAGGCAAGGACCCGCGCGAAGCCATTCGCGACCTGATGCTCCGCCCTGGAAAGCGCGAACTCTAAAGAACCTGAATTGCGAGCACTCGAAAAGGGATCGTGCCAACCACGACCTTCGGGAACAGCCGCCGGCCGACTGGCAGAGATCTCAACCAAATCCAACAGAGAATGCACCTGCCCAACTTCGCTCAGGAACTTGACCTAGCGGGCTGCCGTCCCGGACACACGTTCGGTGAGGCGGTCCTGGACCTCCATTAAGCTGCCAGCGGCCCTCCGAAACTCTTGATCTCGTGGCGGCGCTTCCCTGGGTTAACTGCCTTTGGAACGGGAATTTGTGGGAGAGGACCCGTGCTCCTCAGTGGGTAGGTCAGGCCCAAATCGCTCGATCTTCTCGGCGATCGCAAGGCTGATGAACTGGTTGAGGGATATACCTTCCCTCTGGGCCAGTTGATCCGCGAGCATTCGCGTGGTTCTCGGCAGACGTAGGGGAAATGCATTCTGCCGTTTGCGCTTTTCCATCGCACACCGGCTCTCTCATACATCGATTTAGACGCGCCAAATCGATGAATCAACGTACCACCAGATTCAGTTTCTGGATATTATCTTTTTGATCAATAGCCGGATTCTCAGTTTTCCCCTCTTCGGAATCGCCGTCCAGAATTCACCCAACTTTGCTCAACAACTCCTGTGGTACCCTTACCGGACCCCGCCGTCGCCCAGGAGTCTCGAACGCATGCCAAACCGCCGCGTCCCCGTCTGGCTCATGGGTCTAACCAATCTCACGTACGGTTTGTATGGGGGCGTCGTCGCCTTCGCTGTTCCTCAGGTTCTAAGCAATCGCCATGTCGCCGAATCGGCCATCGCGGGCATCACAGCCGTCGGATTCTCTCCCGGCTTCTGGGCCTTCCTTTTCAGTCCCGTCCTCGACGTCCGTTTCAGCCGCCGCTGGTATGCGGTTCTACTCGCAATCATCGCCGCCTTGACCCTGGTCGTTGCGTTTCTGAGCCTCGACCGTCTCCTGATTCTTGAAGTCGCGCTCACCCTCGGTTTCTTTTCGGCGTACCTTTACCAAAGCGCCATCGGCGGATGGCTCTCCACCGTTACGACCGCCGAAGAAGAAAACACCGTCAGTGTCTGGATCACCATCGCCAACGTCGGCGGGTTCGGCGTCATGGCCATTGGCTGCAATCAGTTAGTCAGCCATCTACCACCGCTTGCGGTCGCACTCGTTCTCGGCACCTCCATCCTGGTTCCGATCCTCCCATTTCCTTTTATGCAGGCGCCCGGGCCCGACCGTCGCCTTGCCAGCGAATCCTTCCCCCAGTTCTTCGGCGATCTCATCTCGCTGGTCAAACGCCGTCAAGTGCTCATCGCCATCGTCCTGTTCATTGCGCCTGCCGGAACCTTCTCGCTCACCAACTTTCTCGGCGCCCGCGGCAGCGATTTCCACTCCTCTCTCGGCTTCGTCGGTCTGGTCGGTGGCGTGGGTGTCGCGGTCGGCGGAATCGTCGGATGCTTCATCTTTCCGCCGCTCAGCCGCCTCATGCAACTGCGCCCGCTTTACCTTGCCATCGGCATCATCGGCGCATGCTTCACGCTCGGCCTCATCCTGCTTCCGCGCACACCCGCGTCCTTTGCCGTCGCTCTCATCACTGAGAACCTCTTTCAGTCGCTCGCCATCACCTGCAGCATGGCCATCATCTTTGAAACCATCGGTCGCAAGAACCCACTGGCCTCCACTACTTTTTGCTTCATCGGCTCGGCTTACGGGCTCCCCATCTCGTACATGGTGTATGTCGACGCTTACGGATTCAAGCTCGGCGGCATTTCGGGCAGTTTCGCCATCGACGCCCTGGCAAGCATCGTCACAAGCCTGCTTCTCGGCGCCATGCTGCTTTGGCTCGCGCGCAATCCCCGGAGCGGCGCTCTGCCCCCGAGGCACGCGCTCACCCGCGAGCACTGAGCTCCCGCCGTTGAAGCTCGCGACACGGAAGGCAATCTCTTCAGCTTTCATCGCACCGCAGCCATCACGATGCAATCTACAAATCAAATCGCCGCAACAGCCCAGCAGTTCGGACAGGAAGATGACATCACCGTGCTGACACTCGCCTTCAGTCGAGTGGACCATGGGCACGAGTCGATCAGCGCTTCCGGCTTCGAAGCAATGCCCGCACCGCTCTGATCGTGGGATGTTCGCGCATCATTTCTGCGAGCATGGCCGTTTCCTGCTCACGATCGCAACTGACCACCGCGAGAACGCGGCCGCCCTTCACATAAAAAGCAAGAAACTTCAGCTTCTTTACATCTCCCTGATAGACAATCTCGTCCCAATCGGTGGCATGGCCCAGGTATTTGATCTCCTTGCCGAATTGAAGCGTCCAGAAGAACGGCACGCCGTGGAATCCGCGCCTGCTTCCCAACATCTGGCGGCCAGCCCTCATGCCGTGCTGCTGCGCCAGCCTCCAGTGCTCAATGCGCGTACCGCTAACTGTCGCAATATCCCCCGCAACCCAGACCCGCGGCGCGGCTCGCAGGGATTCGTCAACTTGAATACCTCCGTCCTCTGCCATCGGTAAATCGTGTTCAAAATGAAGATTCGGCTTGATTCCCACGCCCATCAAGATGCAATCTGCAGGAAAGCTGTGCTTTTTCCCATCCTTCGCCGCCGTCACCTTCTTTGCAGCCGACGAAATCACCGTCGCTCCCAACAGAAATTTCACGCCCCTTCTTTTGTGGAGCGCCAGAATCGAGTGCGCAACCCGCTCGCCAAATTGCTTCGCAAAAGGAAGCTCCTCTTCACCAACGACTGTCACCTTCGCGCCTCGCTCCAAGAGTGCCGACGCGGCCTCCATGCCGATAAAGCTGGTTCCGATGACCACCACCCGGCTGCCCTTTTTTGCTACCCTCAAAACCTTCCGCACATCCTCTGAGTGCCGAATCGTCAAGGCATCTTCGGCTCCTGGAATATCCAATCGCTGCGGGATTCCTCCCGTCGCCACCAACGCAGCATCAAATTGGAGGACCTTGCCATTGTCCAAACAGACCTGCCTCCGCTTGGAGCTAATTGCAAGAATGGACCGCTGAATCCGCTCAACGCCAAGCTTCCACGAAGATCCGAGACGCGCCTTCGCAACAGGAACCTCGCCGGAGAGTGCTTGCTTCGTGAGCTGGGTTCGATCCAGCGGCTCATCCACTACCGGATCGATCACGACGATCTTTCCTTTGAAGCCTTCCTGCCGCAGAGTCGTTGCTGCCATGGCGCTGGCCGCTCCTCCACCCACCAGAACGAAAGCCCGATTGTCGCGATGCGCGGGTGTCTTCACTTTTCGCGAATCTGCTGCAGGCCTTCCCGATAACTCGACAAAAACGCCCGTGCGATCCTTGCGGACCGGGTAGGTCTTCAGGCCTTCCATCGCAGGCGGCTCTGCGAGCTCTCCCGAAGGCAGTTCAAATGTTCCCGTGTGCCAGGGACAGACCAGCCGTCCATGACATATCGCTCCCTCTTCGAGCGGCGCTCCTGCGTGCGGGCACTTGGGCTGCGTCGCGATCAGCCGTCCGCCGTGGTGGATAAACAAAATTTCGGTCTGGTTGACAGAGATGGTCTTCTTGTCTCCATCCTTCAGCTTTGCCGCTCCCGGAACACAAATCTCCGCCATCCATCCTCTTTCCACATTGGCTCCGCCACAGGCACTACGCCTGTCGATGGGACCTGAGATCCATGCCCATCCCACGGATCAACTTCCTTCGTCTGTCTGATTCTGCAAATAGTTGATGGCGTTGCCTCGCCGTCCCTCGCGATTCGTGCATCTATCCATTCAGAACGTTTCGGTTACGCAGGACTGCACGTTGCTTCCTTGCGTTCCTGCAAGAAGGAGAGCTTATGCTTTGGGCGGTTTTTGTAATCATTCTGATCCTGTGGCTTCTCGGATTCAGCCTTCACATTGCCGGCAGCTTGATTCACCTGCTGCTGGTCGTCGCGCTCATCGTTCTGGTCATCAACCTGGTCACTGGACGACGCGCCGTTTGAATTGCCTTTCCCCTCTCCCAGAACAGTGCACAATTCCCCGCTTGAAGGAACCTGTGCGGACCTGAAGGATTTCCCTCCTCAGGCCCGCACATCTTCAGGTAAATTCCACTCGAACCAGCGCCCGCCAGGATGCTGGAGTGTGTGCGGCAGCGGCGCGAGATTTGCCTTTCGCAGGCATGGCGATCTCCCTCTCGACGCGAGGCACAGCGCCGGACGTTTCCCGAGCTATGATGGGGCATGTTTCCCGGCTCGCCTTGAATCCCCAGGCGAAACCCAGAGGTGAAACGATGCCAGCTGCCACCCTCTCGAAAAAACAACGCGACGAGTTGCTCGAAACTCTGAAGAACCGCTTCGAGAAAAATATGAGTCGCCACAAAGCCCTTGCATGGGCAGACGTGAGTGCAAGGCTTCTGCTGAATGACCGGGCCCTCTGGTCCTTGCACGAGATGGAACGAACGGGCGGCGAACCGGACGTGATCGGAAAAGAGAAGGCAACCGGCGCATTCATCTTCTGCGACTGTTCGCCCGAAAGCCCCGATGGGCGCCGAAATACCTGCTACGACCGGGCCGGCCTTCAGAAAAGGCAAAAGGAAGGTTTAAGTCCCGTTGGCAATGTCCTGGATATGTCTGCTGCCATGGGCATCGAGCCGCTCAACGAAGAAGACTACCGCGATCTGCAGAAGCTGGGCAGCTTCGACCTCAAGAGCCAGAGCTGGTTGAAAACCCCCGACGAGATCACCAAGTTAGGTGGCGCTATCTTCGCCGACCGCCGCTTCGGCCGCGTCTTTGTCTATCACAACACGGCCCCCTGCTTTTATCGCGCCAGAGGATTCCGCGGTTCGCTGAAAGTCTAAGCCAGCCGGTCGCCGGTCTCACGCCCATCCACGAGACCACAAACAAAAAGGCCAGAAAGCGATGCTTCCTGGCCTTGGCCCATCCTGCAATGAATTATGTAGTTCCCCATGGAACCAACCGCGCCTCAGACAAATTGCTCGCGATGAACGAGAAGATGTCGTTCAGGCTTGTGTCCGTTCCAGACTGTCCGGCACACGAGTTATCGTTGCTGCCGCCATTGCCGCCCGCTACGTAATCGGAATAGAAGGTTGACGTAGAGGACGCCATGGCCTTCATTGTGCCGCACGGTGTCAGGTTCGACGGATTGGTGTTCTTGTACGTTGTTGTCTTCGCGTTCTTGCCCGAACCGGTCGTCACACTGAGCGAATAGTTGCTTTGGTCCGTGTCACAACCCGACGATTGCGTGCCGTACGCCACGGTGTACACCGTCGTTCCCGCTGTTGTCGCAGCGCTGGCCGCGGACACCGCCTGCTGGCACTCGTTGAACAGTCCGGGATACGTCGAGCTGTAATTGCCATTCGGCATATCGCTCGCACCCGCTTCCGCATCGCCGTCGCTCAGGATGATCATCACGTTTTGCGTTTGCTGACCCGCGCTTGCCCTTAGCGTCTGCTGTGCCACCAGATCGGACTGCGCCTGGTTGATCACTTCTGCAAAGTAAGTTGAGACGCCACCCACCGCCTGCAATCCGGCGCAACTACCGCCTCCTGTTGCGTCGACCAGCAGTGCATTTGATTGTAGGTTTGTGTTGTTCGCCCCGGCATTCGACTGCGACGTGGGATCAGTCGACGCGTAATTGCTCGAAAATCCAACAATCTGGTAGACCGGAGAATTTGTATAGTACTGAATCGTCGCGCCGCTCTTACCGGGAGATTGCATCGTCACTCGCTTTGCATTTGGACTTCCGCAGCTGGCATCTCCTGTGGCATCCGTCGTGTTGATCACTCCAGGAAAGGTGTAGACGGCAACCTCATCAATCGGGTTCTTCACATTGGTGGTTCCGCTCACAACCGATCCGCACGAACCACCCGAAGAGCATGGCGACAAATCCCCCAGCAGCGTCAACGCGCCTTCCAGTGCGCAGGAAACACGCGTGCCGCTGCAGTTCGAGGTCCTGCCGTCTGTAGAATTCATCGACGCCGTCGTGTCAATGACGAGTGCGACATTGTAGGGATTTCGCGGCGAACCGCGCATGGCTGCCATCGACGCCGCAGTCAGATTCAGCTTGGGAATGCCCACCATCGCACCAAACCATGTCGGCAGCGCTTCCGTCTCCACCACTTTCACCGTGTTTCCGCTCACAGCTCCACCCGTCGTGGTGATCGTGGAACAAGGAAGGCCCGCTGAAGACAGCGTCGTGGAGCAATAAACCGAAGGATACCCGCTCGCCATTTGAGCGCTGGGAATCAAGCTGCTGTTCGCATTCAGGCCCGTGGTGCTGCAGTTTCCTCCGCCCGTCTGCCCGCCAAATTTGCATGCTTGCGAGACGATTGTGGATTGCACCGGGGCAATCGATGCTCCCATCGATTGAGCTCCGGCCATCGCAGCCGCATCCGCCGAAGCTTGCAGCAACCGTTGCGCCACCACCCCGCGGCCCACGTCCACCACCAGTGCGCCCAGTCCACCGAGCAGGAAAGCAAACAGAAACACCGCCCAGGGCAGAATCTGACCGCTTTCTTCCTTTAAAAGCCGGCGCAAACATCCGGCAACCTTCACATTCATAAGGACCTCCGACAACTCTTCATTCGCTGGATTCCCGACCACATTCTTTGGGTATTCGCACCGGTGCGCGATTCTGGCCAAACGTGGTGGGCTTTCCTGGGGACACAATGATGCTATCGAAAGATAGCAAAGATAGGTGAAAAGATAGCCATAACTTTGGTCACTGGCTTGCTCACACCTTCGTGGGATGCGGTTCGAAACCCGTGCGCGGAATGAGGCCTCGCGGTTCTGCAGGCCCCGACTCCGTCACCCGGTCCACAATCCCCCTTCCCCTTGTGCTTCTACACCTACTGGAGTACGGTTCTTGTGTAGAAGCCGGAGGGGAACACCGACATGACGGAAGAACGGATTGAGCTGCCCCAGGGCACGCTGGACCTGCTGATTCTGCGGTCGCTGGCATTGGAGTCGCTGCACGGCTGGGCCATCTCCGAGCGGCTCCAGCAAATTTCTGACGACGCTCTGCAGATCCCGCAAGGCTCGCTCTATCCGGCTCTGCACCGGCTCGAACGCCAAGGGTGGATCAGGGCGCATTGGGCGATCAGCGAAAACAATCGCCGGGCAAAGTACTACGAACTCAGCCGCAGCGGCCGCAAACAACTTGAAACAGAAACCGTCGCATGGCGCAAGTTGATTGCGACCGTGAATCTTGTCCTCGACAAAGCATGAGGTGAAACGATGCTGAGCGATCTAAGTCACAGGTTGCGCGCACTCTTCCGCGGCAACGCAGTAGACGCCGAAATGGACGAAGAATTGGCCGATCACCTCGACCGCGAGGCAGAGAAATATCGCAGCCGGGGATTCTCAAGCGACGAGGCGATGCGGCGTGCGCGAATGTCCTTGCGTGGCGTCGAGCAAGCCCGCCAACAGTGCCGCGAGTCTCGTGGCACCGTGGCTCTGGAGATTCTCGGTCAGGACGTGCGCTATGGCTTGCGTATGCTCAGGAAAACTCCGGGCGTCACCTTTCTGATCCTGTTGTCGCTTGCCATTGGTATTGGCGCGAACACGGCAATCTTCAGCGTCACCAATACATTGCTGCTCAAGCCGCTTCCCTATCCAGATCCTGACCGTTTAGCGCTCCTCTGGCTTCGTTCGCCGGGCATCGGAATACCGCAGGACTGGCCGTCGCCTGGCCAGTACTACGATATCCGGACCAAAAATCACGTCTTCGATCAAACTGCGATTCTTATCGACGACAGCTACGCCCTGGGCGGAATGTCGAAAGCGATGAAGGTTGACGCCGTCAAAGCCTCATCAGGCTTCCTGCCTATGCTCGGCGCGAAGCCCCTCCTTGGCCGCATCTTTTTGCCCGCAGAAGATCGTCACGGAAACGGCGACAACGTTGTGCTGACGTACGGTTTCTGGAAAGAGATGTTCGGCGGCGACCCGGGAATTCTGGGACGCAGCCTGCAGCTGAATGCCAAGGCGTACACGATTGTCGGCGTCTTAAGTCAGGACTTCCGCCTGAACCGCGAAGCCATCCCGACCATTGGCGGCATCGAGTCGCCGCAAGTCTTTCTCTCCCTGCCCATGGACTCTACAGAGGAAACCAACTACGGGCCGGAGGACTTCAATATCCTCGCTCGGCTCAAACCGGGAGTTACGCCGCAGGAAGCTCAGGCCGACACCGATCGCATCGCAACGCAGCTGCGCATCGAAAAGCATCGCGATCCATCGTTCACCATCAGCGTTGTCCCGCTCATGGATCAGGTAGTGGGCAATGTCCGTGGATCCCTTTTCGTCTTGTTTGGCGCCGTTGGCTTCGTGCTCCTCATTGCCTGCACCAACGTGGCCAATTTGCTCCTCTCTCGCGCGTCTTCTCGAAAAAAGGAAATCGCAGTTCGTTCAGCGCTGGGCGCAGGTCGCCGCCGTGTTGTGCGCCAACTCCTCACCGAAAGCCTCATGCTCAGTTTCCTGGGCGGTGCCGCGGGCGTGGCCATCGCACAGGTTTGCCTCGAGGCAATTCGCCTCATGCACCCCGGCAACATTCCGCGACTCGACGAACTGGGCATGGACTACCGCGTCCTGGCTTTTGCTTTCGCCATTTCTTTTCTCACCGGTGTTGCCTTTGGTCTGCTTCCAGCCTTGCGCGTTGCGAACGTCGATCTCAATACAACACTCAAAGCCGGCAGTCGCGGAGCGCGCAGCGGCGGACTCAGCGTGGGTCGCGACCGGCTGCGCGGCGTCCTGGTCATCGGTGAACTGGCGATTTCGATTCCGTTGCTCATTGGTGCGGGCCTCCTGGTCCGCAGTTTCCTGCGCATTCTCGAAATACCCCCAGGCTTCAATCCAGACCACGTTGCATCGTTGCAGATCTCCGCTGAAGGCATCCGGTATCAGGATCGCGCGCAGAGAGTGCAGTTCTACAACACGCTCGAACAGCGTGTACGAAACCTGCCTGGAGTAACAGCAGAAGGATTGGTATCTGCTCTACCCCTCACTCCGGCTGTAGGTTGGGGTGGCGTGAACGTGGAGGGATATACGCCGCCTCCGAATCAGCCGGAGATTCAAGTAGACAAACGAGCCTCCTCAGTCGACTACTTCCATGCCATGCAGATTCCGGTCGTGCAAGGCCGTACTTTTGCCCCGGACGATATGGAAAAACCGGCATCGGTGATTATCGATGAGAAAATGGCACATTTTTTCTGGCCGCATGGCGACGCTATCGGCAAGCATGTGCGGGGAAACGATAAGCAGCCCTGGTCAACGGTGATTGGCGTGGTTGGAGTGGTGAAAGAGTACGGCCTCGACGAAGACACGCGCATGGTGATGTACATGCCATACGTTTCGACAACCAACTATCTCGTAGCGCGGACGACCTCCGATCCCGGCGAGATGGGACAGACGATCGTCGCGCAGATTCACGCCATCGATCCCGAAATCCCCGTATACAACGTGGCTACCATGAACCACCGGCTGAGCGATTCCCTCGCACGGCAGCGCTTCTCCATGACCATGTTGGCCTCGTTCGCAGTCTTTGCCATGGTGCTCGCGGCTGTCGGCCTGTATGGAGTGATGGCCTATCTCGTCGAGCAAGGTACGGGGGAAATCGCCATTCGCATGGCCCTCGGCGCTCCACGAAGCGGCGTACTAGCACTGATCCTTCGCCAGGGAATGCTCCTCGCTTGTGTCGGAATTTTCCTGGGTCTGTCGGGCGCCATTCTTCTGACGCGGCTGATGGCGAGCCTTCTTTTTCACGTCAGCGCCTACGACGGCGTTACATTCTGTGGAGTGGCTTCTCTTCTGCTCTGCGTCGCGCTCGCCGCTTGCGTCTTTCCCGCGCGCAAGGCCATGCGCGTCGAACCCATGCAGGCTCTGCGGGTGGACTGAGACCGTTCGTTGACTGACTGAGTTCATTCTGACTTCCTTTGCAGTTAACAATCGAAGGGGTTCCGGCCAAGTGAGCGAAACGACTGTGCGCTACGAAGGATCTTTACGATGCAGCGCCGAGCACTCCGAGTCGGGCGTCATCGTCGTGACCAACGCGCCCAAAGATAACCATGGAACTGGCGCCAGCTTTTCACCCAGCGAGTTATTGTCGGTCTCCCTGGGAAGCTGCATCCTGAGCATCATGGGAATCATGGCTCAGTCCTTGAACATCGACATCACCGGCGCGACGGCAAAAGTCGAGAAAGAGATGGCAAACGCGCCTAGAAGAATCGCCAGGATCGCAGTCCATGTTCATGTACCGGGTACGTTGAACGAAGAACAGCGGCGAAGACTGGAAACCGCCGCCCACGCCTGCCCCGTTCACAACGTTCTCAATGTGGATGCGCCAATCTCCTTTAGTTGGGATATCGCGTGAAACAACGCGGGATCCGTGCCTTGATGCGTGCGCACATCGAGATGTCCCGAAGCGATGCCTTCGGTGCACTTGTTCAAGCGTGGAGCTGTTCGTAAACCGCAGGATGGCGCACACGCAAGGCGTACGCCCGAGTGCGTGGCTCTCATCGTCAGGGTCATACCACGGGGCCGGGAGCTCCCGATCGTTCGCCGGCGGTTGTCGCGCCGCTTCGGCCTAAGTCAGCGCTGACGCGAGATCACTGCTTACATCATTGAAGGCCGTATTGATTTCTGTGGCCAGTGCGCCCATGCCGGCAACTGCGCCAAACGCAATCAAGGCAACCACAAGCGCGTATTCCACAAGGTCCTGGCCTTGTTCACTTGCTGCGAGAGATTGCACAAACACAAGGCATTTCAACAGAAGATGATTCATTTCCGTTTCTCCTCTTTTTTCTTTTCTTGGATGGACTGGGGCCCGGGAAATGACAGGGGGAAAAAGGGAAGGTGCAGTGATCAGACCCCAATTGCCTGCGGGACGTCAACATATCTTCCGGGCGAACCTCAGTAACATTGAGTTTTAGTTACTTATGGCTGGCACCATCAGAGTTAGCGCTCTGCCGGCTTGGACGCACGACTGGCTTGTAAGAATGATGCCGGCCCAAATGCGGCTGGCGAGCGTTGGGCCTTCCCGATTCGATCCCTGCTCAGGATTAAGGCCAACGTCCGCAGCATTGGACACTCAGACGCGTCATCACAAAACAAGACCTCTATTGGAAGACCTCTCGTTTCGGACTCTGGCGCGAAATGCACCTTCTATTGGCCATCGCAATCGCGCCGCCCGGTGTGGAGGAGACGTACCGCTTATCTCCTCGAATCCCTTCGAGGCCTCGCACGCAAACTTCCTCGCAAGACGCCGGAAGGGCGGCAAGCACTCCAATGCCAACGAGAGCTGTAATCAGAAATTAACGGAGCCTGGAGCAAAGCGGAATTTACAATTGGCCGAAATTCAACCGAGGAGAAAACATGGCGACCACGTCGGGCCCCATCTTCCATTATGAAGTCGAAGACATAAAGGATGAACTTGGCGGTTTCATGGTCACAACCATCAAGTGCCATGGCAAACTCACCAGCGAAAATTCAGATGAGATCCGTAAGCTCGTACAGCCGCTGATTTTGCGCGGGGGCCAGATCGCGCTCGATTTCGCGGATCTTCAGTACCTCGACAGCTCCGGCCTCGGCGCGATTGTGGGCCTCAAAGTCTCTGCCATCAACCGGGGACTCTGCGTGCTGCATTTGCGCAATCTCACACCCCGGGTCAAGGAGCTGCTCCGCATCACAAATCTTCTGCAGTTGTTTTCTTCCTAGAGCGCGAGGCATCTTCAAGACAACCAGCTGGGGATGGGCGGCTGGTTGGCCCCCGGTCTCAATTGCGCGCACAGAATCGTCGACGGGATCAACGACCAGGTCGCGATGAAAGCCGGGTCTGAGCGAAATCAAAGCACCTAGTCTCCGCCTGCAATCGCGCCAATAATCAGGAACGGCTCGCGCCCTTCGGCGACTGCAGCGGGCAACCGCGCATCGGGCGACGCGAGCGACATGTCCTCTTCGCACGCGAAAAAGCGCAAAAACGGCCGCCGCGCCAGCGTGCCGTGCTCGCGAATCGTTCCCTGCAACATCGGATACCTCGATTCGAGCGCATCGAGCACCGAGCGAATCGTCACAGGGGCGGCCACGTCGAGAGTCACTTCGCCCTCGACGCCCGCCAAAGTTCGCAGGTGATACGGAATCTGTACCCTGATCATGCCAACGTCTGCACTTCAACGCTCAACACCGCCGGCAGATCGTGCACGATCGCGTTCCACGAGTCGCCGCCGTCCGCCGAGCAATACACCTGGCCACCGGTCGTTCCAAAGTAAACACCGCACTCATCCACCGTGTCCACGGCCATCGCATCGCGTAGCACGTTCACATAGCAGTCTTGCTGCGGCAGTCCTTTGGTCAATGGTTCCCACTCGTTGCCCCCGCTTCGGCTGCGAAATACCTGCAGTTTTCCGTCGATGGGAAAATGCAGCGAATCACTCTTAATGGGAACCACATAGAGAGTCTCCGGCTCATGCGCGTGCACGTCGATGCAAAAGCCGAAATCGGTCGGCAGATTCCCGCTGATCTTCGTCCACTTGTCACCGGCATCATCGCTGCGCATCACGTGCCAGTGCTTTTGCATGAAGAGAGTCGTTGGTCTCGACGGATGCATCGCGATGTGGTGCACGCAGTGGCCCACTTCGCCCGTTGGATTGGGCATGAAGTCCGAAACCAGCCCTTTATTGATCGGTTTCCACGATTTGCCGCCATCGTCCGTACGATACGCGCCGGCGGCCGAGATTGCAATGTACATGCGCTCAGAGTTTGAAGGGTCGAGGATGATCGTGTGCAGACACATGCCGCCTGCGCCCGGTTGCCAGTCAGGACCCGTACCATGTCCGCGCAAACCGGGAAGTTCCTGCCAGCTCTCCCCGCCGTCCGTCGAGCGGAAAATCGCGGCATCTTCCACCCCGGCATAGACCGTCTTCGCTTCGGTAAGTGAGGGCTCAATGTGCCAGACTCGTTTGAACTCCCAAGGATGCTGGGATCCGTCATACCATTGGTGCGTCGTCAGCGGCTTACCCGTTTCGGCGGACGAGTCATACACGAACTTGTTGCTCTTGTTCTGCGGCGGAAAGGCAGGTTTCGCATCTTCCGGATTCACTCCCGGCTGAAACCATGTCTTGCCGCCATCCGTCGATGCTTGCAGCAACTGCCCGAACCAACCGCTGGTCTGCGAGGCGTAGATGCGGTCGGGATCCACCGGCGAACCCTTCATGTGATAGATCTCCCAACCGGCAAAGTGCGGTCCGCTCACTTTCCAGTCCTTACGCTTGCCGTCCGACTCAAGAATGAACGCACCTTTGCGCGTCCCGACCAATACACGCACGCTGCTCATAACGAATTCGCTCCCTCTATCTCTTCGATCCGCTCAGAAAGGGGCGGAACAAGTTCAGATATTCTCTCCAACCAGGCCTTTACCTTCAAGGGCTACATGCTGCCCTCTGTTGGGATCAGATGCGGAGCGGTTGCGCGGGCACATCAAGCGGATTTCCAGTCAACGCGTTACCGCCTGCGTGCCCGTGACCTGCCGCGCATGCACAATCTCCGGCAAAGTCGGATCGGCCGAGGGCCACGCCTTCAAAAATGCCTGGTAGCCGGCAAGCGCAGCCGAAGAGTCACCAGACAATTCGCTCGCCCGCGCCAGGCCATAGAGGCCGAACCCCGAATTGGGCCGTTCCTCCAGCGCTTGCTGGTACGCCGCTTTGGCCCCTGCGTAATCCTTGGCGCGCAGCAAAGCTGAAGCCTCGTTTTCACCCACCGGCCGAATGTAAAACGGCGGTTCGTGATAGCCCATGTCTTTCTCCGCGGTAATCGCAGAGGCATACATCTTCTTCGCTTCCTGAAGTTTGCCCTGGCCCACAAGAATTCCCGCGCGCAGTTCAAGAGAAGCAACCGTCAGCGAGCTCATCAAAGGACCGGCCATCGCATCCGGCGCAATCGGCATTCCCTGCGCCCCCGCAGTCTGCGTCGCGGCGGCCGGACTCTTGCAGGAAGCAACGTTCGCCTTCTTCGCGTCATCGGCTTTCTTTTGCGCTTCGTCCTTTTCGTCGATCTCGCGCTTGGTCCGCCACAGGCCGGCATCCATGCGATCGCTTGCCGTAATCGCTGTCGAAAGATCGCCGTCGTCCAGACCTTTCATGCCTTTCGCGAATTCGGTAAGCTCCGCAGCAAGAAAACGCAGATTCGTTGTCTTCTCGCCATCCCCGAGACTCGCCTGGCTCAGCAGCGTCTGCACAGTGTCCCAATCTGCAACGCGCAAAGCCACTGGAAGCCTGCGGCTGATGCGGGATACCTGGTCGCGCGCTGACCATATATAGAGGGTTGCCGAAAGCTCACCCCGCGCGGCGCTCAAGTGATCGCTCAAAGTATTCGCTTCGGCCAGTTTGCCTTGCTCCATCAGATTGGCGATCGCATACATCATGTTGTGCACGTAGTTCCAGTCATCGTCGACGGCGACATGCTGTTCGCGCAGGTACGTCTCATCGGCTGTCGTCGAAGCGGCAAACCAGTGCTCGGCCTGCGCATAGTCACCCACGCGGTAATAGATGTGGCCGGGCATGTGCACCATGTGGCCCGAAGAGGGAGACAGGCTTGCCAGTTTTGCTGCGCTGCCAATTGCTCTCTCGGGATGATTGCTTGGCTCCATCGCATGAATCCAGTAGTGGTTCGCAGCAGAGTCGTCGGGAGCTTCTTTCAGCACGCTCTCGAGCAGGGCGATGCGTTCTTTTTGACCTGGTTTGGGCTCACCTTTGTCGTCATATCCGTCTCCGACTGCTTCGGCAAGAAAGATGCGCGCTTCGATGTCGTGCGGATATTTCTTCACGAGTTGCCGCAGAATGGAAACCGATGGGCTCGAATCGGTCCGTCCCGGCCGCAGGTCGGCCGCGCCGGCATCAATATAGAGCTTGTCCGAACTGCTGGCGTGCTTCTTCAAATGCTCAGCCTCGGCGATGGCCTGCTCTGCGTAGTGCTTCTCCGGTTCATCACCCCGCATGGCAAACGCCTGTGCTAGCCCCCAATAACACATCGCGCAATTGGAATCGACACGAATGGCTTGTTCAAATGCCTTCGCGGATTCGTAGTCCCAGAAGTCATGCAGCAGGCTCAGTCCCTGGTCAAACCATGCCTGCGCCTCGGGAGTGGCCCTGATGGTGATGTGGCTGTTGCCAATCCCGGTCATTTTGATGGGAGCTGGAAGTTTCTCCGGTGCCGCCACGGGCCGCATGTCGGCCATGTTCGCCATCCCCGCCATCGATTGCTGGGCCAGCGCGGATCGAGCGTCCACCGCAAGCAATGCCGCAATACCTGCGGCCGAAAAAACAAGCGCAAACGTGATTCGTGCAAGACGGCAAGGGAAGTGGAAGGGGCGCATGCTGGGAGTCTACCCGAGGCCGGGCTGGCCCAGCATCCGCAAAATGACAAAGATGGCCGGAACCGGTTGGTCCGCTGGCGGAGCGTCGCTGCTTTAGACTTAAGGCTGGATATGCCTGAATTCATCACACTTTTTGGCAATCAGGACGAGAAGCCTGAACCGGAGCCTGAGGAGAAACAGGGCTTCTTCGGCCGGATGCGCCAGGCGGTGACGCGCACCCGCGAATCGTTTTCGACGCGGATCAACGACATTGTCGCCCTCACGCGCGAGGTGGACGAATCCGCGCTTGAGGACCTGGAAACTGCGCTCCTCACCAGCGACATTGGCGTGCAGACTACGACCGAAATCCTGGATGCACTCCGCGACCGCGCGCGCCACCAGGCCATTTCTGGCGGGGCCGAGCTGCGCGATCTTCTCAAAGAGCAGATTCGCGGGATTTTGGAAGCGCCGCAGCAGGTTATTCCCGAACCGAGTGCTCCCCCCAAAGTGACCTTCCTGGTCGGCGTGAACGGGACAGGCAAAACAACGACAAGCGGCAAGCTTGCCGCCTGGCTGCGGAACCAGAACCGGACCGTTCTGCTTTGCGCAGCCGATACGTTTCGCGCCGCCGCTATCGAGCAGCTTGAGGTGTGGGCGAAGCGCTCGGGCGTTGAGATGATCAAGACGCGTCAAGGCGGAGATCCCGCCGCCGTGCTCTACGATGCGGCCAGTTCGGCGAAAGCGCGCGGCATCCAGGAAGTCCTCGTCGACACCGCCGGCCGGCTGCATACAAAGTCCGGTTTGATGGATGAGCTGGACAAAATGCGACGCACTGCAGCCAAGCTGATTCCCAATGCGCCCCACGAAGTGCTGCTGGTGATGGACGCAACCACAGGCCAAAACGGCTTGCAGCAGGCTCGGCAGTTCACGCAAGCGGCAGGCGTAACCGGAATCGTACTCACCAAGCTCGATGGCACCGCCAAGGGTGGAATTGCAGTTGCCATTGCGCGCGAACTCAATCTGCCGGTACGCTTTGTGGGCGTGGGCGAGAAGATGGAAGACCTGCTGGAGTTTTCGCCGCAGGCATTTGTAGACGCGCTTGTGGGGTAAGCAGCGGAATGACCGCATTGGAAGTTCTGGACAAAGACATCTATTGGATGAAGCGCGCGCTGGAACTGGCGCGGCGCGGCATCGGTGTCAGCTCGCCGAACCCCGCTGTCGGTTGCGTGATCCTTGATTGCGCGGGACAGGTGGTGGGCGAAGGTTGGCACGAGTACGACCTGCTGGATCATGCCGAAGTTGTTGCACTCAACGAAGCGAAACAACATGCCGGCGAACGGATTAAGGGTGGAACGGCCTACGTGACGCTCGAGCCGTGCAATCACACGGGACGCACCGGACCTTGCACGCAAGCGTTGATCGCGACTGGCCTAGGACGCGTTGTCGCAGCGACCATCGATCCCAATCCCAACGTTGCCGGTCATGGTCTCGAAGCACTGCGCGCGGCAGGCCTGCACACGGCCGTTGGCATTTGCGAGACGGAGGCGCGTCGCCTGAACGAAGGCTTTGCACGCTGGAGCCAGCATAAGCGTCCCTTCGTGCTCATGAAAGTGGCCATGACCCTGGATGGACGCATCGCGCCTCCGGCAGGCGTTCACGTCGCGCACTCACCCTACTGGATTACAAGTGAGGCGTCGCGCGCCGCGGTGCAGCCGCTGCGCTGGCAGGCCGATGCGGCCCTGACAGGCGTTGACACCGTGCTGGCCGACGACCCTTTGCTGACGGATCGCAGTGGATTGCGCCGACGCAGGCCTCTGCTGCGCGTGGTGCTCGACTCAGCTCTACGCATGCCCCTCGAATGCAAGATGGTGCAGTGCGCCCAGAATGACGTTGTTCTCTTTACGGTGTCAAAAGACGAAAGCCGGATCAACGAATTGCGGCGGCGTGGTGTCCGCGTAGAAGTGTTGCCGGCAGAAGCGGGACGCGTACCGCTCGGCAAAGTTCTCGACAAGCTTGGCGACGAAGGCATTCTCACCGTAATCACCGAGACGGGCACGCGGCTCAACACTGCGTTGCTGGCCGGTGGAATGGTGGATCGAGTGCATTTGTTTGTTGCGCCGCAAATCATGGGATCCGACGCCGTTCCGGCCTTTAAGAGCATGGGACAGTTTGTTCAAATGGCCGACGTGGAAGTTGAACGCTATGGAAAGGACTTGGGATTGAGCTCGTTGCTGCGCGATCCCTGGCCACCGCGCAACTAACAGTCGAGTGCGGCTCGCGGATATCTCCTTTCAAGGCCGTTTCCCGCTCATCGTATAATCCGGTTGTTCCGGAATCGCTGCTCCGTCGGTGCGCGGATCGGATGCGCCGAAATTCATACCCGTGGCACTGTCGTGCATGACGACCTGTCCTCGTCCCATCTGCGCGGTATAGCCTTCGTGCACATCGAGCACGTGCCCCATCTTTGTGAGCGCATCGATGCTGGCGGGCGTGACCCGCGATTCGATCACAATCTTGCAGCCAACCTGCTGGCGATCGGTAAAGCGCGGCTCTTCCATCGCTGCTTGAATGTTCATGTGGTAATCCGCCACATTGGAGACGAATTGCGCGTGTGCGAGCGGCTGATTGAGTCCGCCCATGATACCGAAGCCGATGTGCTGATCGCCTTTCTCCATGAAAGCGGGAATGATGGTGTGGAAGGGACGTTTGCGGCCGGCAAGCGCGTTGGCCGATTGCGGATCGAGCGAGAACAGTCCGCCTCGATTCTGCAAAGCGAAGCCCATTCCCTGCACCGTTACATTGGAGCCGAAGTTGTTGTAGTTGCTCTGAATGATGGAGAGAATATTGCCTTCACGGTCGACAACGGAAAAGTAGGTTGTGTCGCTTGTTCCAAGGGCCGCGGGTGCAACGGTGCAGTTGGCGTGTTCCGGGTCGATGAGGGCTGCGCGTTTGGCGGCGAGCTCTTTCGACAGAAGCTCGCTGACTGGAATCTTGCTGAAGCGCGGATCGCCCACGTAGTGCTTCACGTCGGCGTAAGCCAGCTTCATGGCTTCAATGCGCGTGTGCAGCTCAGCAGCGCTATGCGGACCGTCGGCCGCGGGCTGGGTCTGCTCCATAATGTTGAGCATTTCGAGGGCAGCGACGCCATCGCCGTTGGGTGGCAGTTCATAGACGGTCCAATCCCGATACGTCGTGTGGATCGGCTCGACCCACTCGGCAGAGTAGGATGCAAGGTCGTCGGCTGTCATGCTGCCACCCAGGTCTGCGGAAGTTTTCAGGATCGCTTTTGCGATTTCGCCCTTGTAGAACACTGCCTCACCGTGGTCGGCAACAAGCGTCAGCGCCCGGGCTACATCTGGATTGTGAAAGAGCTCGCCGGTTTCAGGTGCTTTGCCGCCGGGCAGGAAGACGTGCGTGCTCTCGGGATTTTTGAGGAGGCCGTCGCGGTCGCCGTCCCACCATGCGTGAATGATTTCGCCGACAGCAAAGCCGTTGCTTGCGTAAAAGATTGCGGGTTGGAAGAGGTCGCGCCACGGCAAGCGTCCCCACCGATCGTGCAGCTTGGTCCATCCGTCGACGACGCCGGGAACAGTGACGGAGTCAATGCCCTGCTGCGGCATGGACGGGATGCCCTTGGCCTTGAGGTGCTCGATGGTCAGTGCCTTCGGCGCCCAACCGCTCGCATTCAGCCCGTACAGCTTGCCTGTCTTTGCGTCCCAGTAGATGGCAAAGAGATCGCCGCCCAAGCCGTTGCTGTTGGGCTCCGTGACATTGAGGACCGCATTGGCAGCGATGGCCGCGTCAATGGCGGAGCCGCCTTGCTCGAGGACGCGCGCGCCTGCCTGCGAGGCAATGACCTCGCTGGTTGCGACAATGCCGTACTGGGTGGCGACGACGGAGCGGCCGTAGGAACGATCCTGCCCGCGAAGAGAGAACGCGGTTGCAAAGACAAGGACGAGAGCGGCTTTACGGGGCGCAAGCATTCGTTTCCCTCTTTGTTGAAATCACTTCTTGTTGCGGAAAGGTTGCGATGGAAGCTCAACAGTAGCAGAGAATCCCGTTGGCTTAAACTGGGTTTATGTTTACCGGAATTATCGAACAGACGGGAACCCTTGTGAGCCTGGTGGATCGCGGCGGCGTGCGCCGCATTACCGTGGAAGCGCCAGGAATTGCATCGCGCCTGCGCGAAGGCGACTCGCTCGCCGTGAGCGGAGTTTGCCTGACGGCGCTCGACGTGGATCCGCAATACTTCCACGCAGACCTGGCCCAGGAAACTCTGGATCGGACGTCACTGGGCGCCTTGAAACCCGGGGCGGAGGTGAACCTGGAATTGCCGACAGCTGCGGGGAGCCCTTTGGGTGGCCACATAGTGCAAGGGCATGTGGACGGAACAGGCGTGTTGACGGCGCTGGAGTCTGTTCTTCCGGCATCAAGCCCGAACTTCAACCGCGAGTCCACGGACTGGACGCTGAAGGTTCGAGTGCCGGCGAACACACGGCAGTGGATGGTACACAAGGGATCCATTGCAATCGAGGGCATCAGTCTCACCATCGCTGCCATCGAAGACGACACCGTCTCCATTGCCATCCTTCCTCTTACCTATTGGCGAACCAATTTGCATACGCTGGCCCCGCTGGCTCCGGTGAACGTTGAAGCCGATGTGCTGGTCAAGCTGGCCTATCAAAATATGCAGTCCACGCAAAAGCCGGAGTTTGATCTGACGGAACCATGGCTGGTGGAGAACGGGTTCTAGGCACTGCATCGGGGCCGACGGGCTCCCTTTTACCCGCTTATCTGCTTGTTGGTTCCCCTCGACCACTGAAGGGAGTCCAGCACAGCCGCTATCCCACCCCGCATCCGCTGGCTTGCGAACTCCCGCCGTCGCCCTCCGCGCACATTTTCTTCCAACGCCCTCATTCCACAGCCGCGATTTCTCCAGGCGCATTGCAGTCTAATTCGAAGAACAGTTCACAATAGAAGGGAATGGTTTTTCACGCACGCACCGCGCTCGTCCGGCACACCCACCCCCCTCCCAACACCCGCCTGTGAAACTGTGAAGAGAGGCGCGACAGTCGCCCGCCTCATTCCTCCCGCAATGCCTCCACCGGCTGGATAGATGCGGCACGGTGCGCGGGGATAAAGGCCGAGATGAGTCCGATGCCGGCGAGCGCGACCGCAACCGCGGCGTAGGTCCAGGCATCGAGCGGTTGCACCTGGTACAAGAACCCTTTGATAAGGCGGCCGGTTGCGACCGCGAGGAGGATTCCGAGAACGAGGCCTGCTCCGATCAGGATTGAACCCTGGCGGAGAATCATCTGCGCCACACTCAACCGCGTGGCGCCGAGCGCCATCCGCACGCCGATCTCGCGACGGCGGTAGCTCACCAGTTGAGAAAGTACGCCGTGCAGGCCTGCGATGACCATGGCGATGGCAAGCCCCGCGAAGGAGCCGACGAGATAGAGCAGAAGGCGCTGGCTGAACGTGTTCTTATCCACGACGTCCTGCATGCTCTGGAAGTCGTCGAGCGCAAGACCGGGCGCATCTTTGCGAAAAGCTGCGCGCATTACGGTCTCCACCGGAATTGTTCCGCGCGTTTTGACCACGAAATTGACAACGGTTTTTAGAAGCGCCTGGTAGAAGAGCGAGGTGGTGGGAATCTGCTTTTCAGGAAGCAGGATGAGGGGCTGCGGCTCGGCGCCGGGTTTTGAATCGACCTGGTCACCAAGAACGCCGACGATGGTGAGCGGCTGCACCATTCCTGTGTCTTTGCCGCCGAGATCGATCTGTTTGCCCACCGGGTCCTGACCGCGAAAATATTTTTTGGCCAACGTTTGATTGACGACGGTGATGAAAGGCTGTCCCGCGGCATCGCTGTTTTCGATCATGCGGCCGCGCACGATGGGCGTGCCCATGGTGCGCGCGTAGTCTCCGCTGACAGCGGAGACATTGGCCGAGGGGGAGTTGCCCTGGACTTTGGGGCGGCCAACGATATCAAAGCTCGAACTGATGCCAATGCCGGAAAGCGGCGGCGACGTGACCATTGCCGCGCTTTCGACTCCAGGGAGCCGGCGCATGACGTCCAGCATGGGCTCATAGGTGAGCGCGGCAACAGATGTTGGCGCGTTGGTGGTGTCTTCAGAGACGGCCATCGAGGAGAAGCCGGCCGAGTCGGCAGGCATTGCGGAAAAAGTGGTGACATGCGCGACCTCGAAGCCGAGCCGCGCTTGATTCAGATTCCACAAAGTGTGAAAGAGCAAGCCGGTACCGACCAGGAGCAAAGTCGAAAGCGCAACCTCGCCGGCGACGAGAGAGCCGCTGAGTTTGCCGCTGACGTTGCGCGTGCCGGTGGAGCGGGATGCAGCAAGCAGCGCGGCCTGTGGGTTGGCGCGCGCCACGATGAGCGTAGGCAGCAGCGATGAGAGCACGGTAGTGACGATGGAAATGGCGGCAAGAACCAGGAGGATGGTCCAGTGAATTGAAATTGCGTCGGCACGGGGGATGGTTCCATCGGGAAGCTTCCTGATGGCGAGGATGGCGAGCTCGGCGAAGGCTACGCCGACGCAGCAACCGAGCAAGCTCAGGGTCATACCTTCTGAGAGAAGTTGCCGAACGAGGCGACCTCGACCGGCTCCCACGGCTGCTCTGACCGCGAACTCCTGCTGGCGCGTAAGGCAGCGGGCGATGAGCATATTGCTTACGTTGGCGCAGGCGATCAAAAGCACCAGCGCGAGCGCTGCAAAGAGAGCATAGAGGGTGGGACGCACAGGGCCGGTGAGGAGTTCCTGGTAAGAGCTTGCCTGAAAGGTGATTTTGCTTTCGTCACTCTTGCGAGGGATGTGGGCGGCGATGGCATCGAGCTCGTGTTGAGCCTGCTGGATGGTGACATTGGGCCGAAGTTTGGCAACGACCAGAAAGAAGTGGTAGCCGCGGTCACTCAGCATTTCGTGTGTAGGCTGCAAGGGCAGCCATACGGCCTGATCGATGCCTGTTCCTATCTGCTCAGGAAAGTGAAACGTCCGCGGCATAACGCCGACAATGGTGCGAGATTTGCCGCCGATTTTTACAGACTGTCCAACGATGGCAGGGTTGGCGTGAAAGGCCTTTCGCCATAATCCTTCCGATAGGATCGCGACGTCGGGGCCACCAGTGAGGCCCTCTGCAGCATTGAAGGTGCGGCCGAGCAGCGGTCGAGCGCCTAGCATGGAAAATACGTTCGTGGAGACACGCGGCGCTACGATGCTTTGCGAACCTTCTGGAGCTTCGAGGACACTGATATCGTCGGAATAACCCGCGGAATCCACCAGCAGGCGAGAATGATCCTGAATGTCGCGGAAATTCAGCCAGGATGTAGTACTGAATGCGGGCTTATCGGAATGCGGGCCAATGGAGATGAGGCTTGCGGAATCGGCATAGGGAAGCGGCCTCAAGAGGACGCTTTCGATTACGGTGAAGATGGCGGCATTGGCACCGACGCCAAGAGCCAGGGTGACGACGGCAAGTAAAGACATCCCCGGCATCTTGCGAAGCTGGCGCAGAGCAAAGCGCAGATCGTTGAGCAGTGCTTCCATGGTCCCCCCGAGGAAAGCGTCCACCTCAAGTTAGAATGCGACTTCGACTGCCACTACTAATGTAGGCGACAGGCAACAACTCTTCAAACGATTTTCAGCTTGTTGCCAGCTCCGGCTGGAGCGAAGCGCGCTTGATCTGCACGATGGCGGCGTGGAGGCATTCCGCGGCGAGGCCGTGCAGCAAAAGGCGGTAGCCGGCCTGGAGGGTCGATAACGGAACCAGCGGATGCTTGTTGTTCACGAGGCCAACGTAGGAGGCGTCGCCGAGCAGTTTGGAGCTGTAGAGGGCAACGGTTTCATCGAGCTGGAGCGAATTGCAAGCGCGCCAGAAGTCGCTGTCGGTAAGGAAGAGCTGGTAGAGCGGCGTATAGATTTCGATGGCGGATTCGACGTCGAGAAAATTGGTCCAGCGGCGCGGAAAGCTAGATTCGTCGATTTTGAAGGGGCCATCGGTAATGCAGTTGAAGTTGGGATGATTCTGCTTGGTGAGCTTGATGCCCCTGGCTTTCATTTCGCGATTGAGGCGGATGAGGAAGTTGTAGATATTGAGATCGTGCTTGAGGAATACGTTGTCTTCGAGATCGCGAATGGTGGCGGGGCGCAGAGGGTTCAACGGGATCTCAACGCCGGGCACGTTGGTGGCGACGAACTCGAGGATTTCGCTGCCAATGTGGAAGTGGCGGAGGATGAGGTAGTTTGCGTCGGGACGGACGAAGGCGCGCAGCCCGATGGAAATGAGCTTGTGGAGGATCTTTGAAGAAGTGAATCGGTTGGGGATGAAGATCTTTAATACCTGGAAGATGATGAGCATCAATTTTGCGAACGGACGGATGAGTGGCAGCAGGAATTGGCGGGATTTTGAACCGGAGTTCGCGAGCAGTGCGGCCTTCACCTCGTCGCTGAGGGGCAAGCTGGCATCGAGATAGAGGGCCAGCCACGGATTGGGATCCTCGGGATTGAATGGAGCTTTCTCGTAAAGTTCGGTGATTTCCATTGGGCCGTTCCCCTCCCTGCTCAGTTTTCCTGCTGCTCGCGCAGGTTCGCGATGCGGATATCTTTGGCCAGGCCTAAAGCGCGAAACGCTCGAATCACCTGCCACGTCCAGTCGAATTGACCTTTTGCCAACCCGTGTTTCGCGCTCCAGGGAAAGCGATGGTGGTTGGCGTGCCATCCTTCGCCCAGTATGAGTATGCCCATGATCCAGCCGTTGCGCGACTGATCCTGCTGGCCCGGAAGCTGGCTGCCAAACATATGGGATACGCTGTCAATGGCGTCGCCCATGTTGTAGAGCGCGATGAGCGTGATCCAGAAGACTGCGAATCCTGCGGGTCCCCAGAAAAAGGTGGTCAGCAATGCAGGGACGGCGAAGTGCAGAAACATGGCGGCGGCATAGGGCCACGGCCGGCTCAAGAGACGATACCAGGGATCGGCCTGCACGTCTTTTGCGAGGTCATTGAATTCCTGATTGGTGCGAGGACGCATCCAGGCGTCGACGAGCATGCGCAAAGGTCCGGCGAGGGAGTACAGAATGCAGAGGAGCACATTCTCAGAACCCAGATACCACCCGACATGGGCGTACCAGAAACCCTTCTGGAGGGGCGAGTGCGGATCGAGGGGAGTGTCGGTGTGGGCGTGATGATAGCGGTGATTGCCGGCCCACTGTACTGGCGTTCCTGCGGGAAGTCCGATGATGACGAGGGTGCGTTCCAGACCCTTGGGGAGCTTGAGAGAACGGTGCGAGAGCACGCGGTGATAGCCGAGATTCACTCCGAGGCCTGCGAGCAGGTAGTACCCGACGATGAAGAGTGCGATCGACGGAGTGAGCACTAGAAGTTCCCCATCTCTTCGAGCTGAAGCGCGTAGAGTCTCGCGGTCACCTTGGCGCAGCGGACGATTTCGGCCACGAGTTTCGGGGTGAGGATTCCGCTGGCGATGGCAAGATCAAGCCGCTTGAAATGAGCCACGTCGCTTTCAGAGTGGTAGAGGAAAAAGGAGACGGCATCGTTTTTGAGGCCGAGAGTTTCCTGAATTTTCTTGCCCCACTGCCGGGCGATGCGCTGGCCAATGCCTTCGACGATGAACATGGTTCCGATCAGCTCGAACGGATTCTCGTGACTGGCCTTCTCGAGGATGTACGCGGAAAGAGCTTCGCTGCCGATGTTCTTTTTGCCGGACCGAATCTGATCGAGTGAGCCGCCGGCGGCTTCGTAGTTCCGCTCGAGCATTTCAAAGTCGCGGTGTTCGTCGCGGGTGTGCTCGATGAAGGCGCTCCGAATGGGGAAATGGTCGGGCGTGATGCTGGACGCTGCGCGGGCGATCCAGCGAGAACCGTCGATGACCTGCTGGCGCAGGTTGAAGAGGAGATCGCGATAATCGCCGAGCGTGAAGCGCCCATCGTAGAGCTTTTTGACGATGGGCACGGTGCGAAGGCGGTCTTCGAACTCGAACCAGACCATGGCCAGCTCGCGCATCAGTTCCTCGGCAAGGGGATCGCCGGATTTTGCGAGTTGAGGTGGTTCGGTTTGCGGGATCGCTTCGGATTTCTGCGCGTTGCTTGAACGAGAGCCGGTTCCTTCGACAACCTTGAGGAGCATGTAGCCGAAGAGGAATCGCCCGCTCTCGGGAACAAGGCAGAGCACGGTGTCGTTGGTTTTGAGTTTTCCGGAATAGAGCAGATCTTCGAGCAGAAGGAAGGTGGAAGCGGAACCGACGTTGCCGGTGGAACTGAGATTGGTGAACCAACGTTCAAGCGGGATGTCGAAGCCGAGCCGCGCGGCCAAGTCGCGGGATTTGTCGCGGAACACGTGCGATGAATAATGTACTGCCAGCCAATCGACGTCGTTCGGATTGAGGCTTCTGTTTTTTGCGACCTGCAGGAGTCCCTGGACGGCGTGGCGGACGACATCGTCGAGCATGCGGATATCCTGGCGCAGATTGATGGCGCCGGCGTCAGCCGCCTGGTCATAACTCGGATAGTCGAGCCAGGATTGCATTGCATGTCCATTTTTGGCTGGACCGACGTACATGCAAGGTTCGAATTGGCCAGCAAAGGAAATCAGGTCGATCCATTCCACGCGGAAGCAAAGGCCAGAGGCGCGCGGAGAGTCTTCAATGACCGCAGCGCCTGCCCCGTCGGACAGCATCCAGCGGAGGAATTCCGTATCGAAACCGATGCCTTCCTGCTGCACGCCGCTTTGAGCTTCAAAGCGGGTGGACTTGAAGAGGCGGCTCGGAAACTCGCTGGCGCAGACGACGGCGCGGCGCTTGTCACCGCTGAGTACCTGAAGCAGTCCGGCTTTGAACGCCATGATTCCGCTGGCACACACACCGTGCAACGTGGCGATTTCGCAGGGCGCTGATTTGAGTTCTCCGTGCACCATACTGGCAAAGCCGGGAAGGGGAAGATCGCCTTGCGATGTGGCAGCGGCGAGGAAATCGACTTCGTCCAACTCGAGGCCGGCTCGCTCGAGAGCGTTGCGCACGGCGTGCGCTGCCATCGCCGCATTGGAATAGAGGGAGTGCTGTTCGCGATCGATGGCGTAATGGCGGGCCTGGATTCCGTTCTGCTTGAGGATTCGCTGGCGCACGCGGGAGGCCTTGCCGTTGATTACGCCAAGGAACTCCTCCATCGAGTCATTCTCAACGGGACTGCCGGGCAGGAACTTCCCGAGGGACGTGATAAATGCCTGCATACGATGGGCGCCTGGGCGGGAAGAAAGGAAATGTGCTCAGGGGCTCACGGCAAGTGTATCCCAGAGTTTGGATACGGCGATTCAACCAGGAGGAGCCGATGGTAACGTGCACTGACGGCGCCAGGCCGTTTCGACCTATGGAGGCGGCCTAGGGTTTGGCGGGGAGTTTGGGAGGGTCGGTGACGTAGTCGTCGCCGGTGCGGGTAAGGATTTGAGCGCGGCGATCGGTGAGCAGCTTGAGCTGGTTGGTGAGGTCGACGAATTCCTTCTTCTGATCGGGCGTCAGGCCGGAGGCAGGAGGCGGAGCAGGCGTAGAGGACGGTGCACCATTGGCATCGGGCTTTGGCCCCGTGGGACTGTTGGGATCGGCAATCTTTGATAACTCGTCGAGGCGGGACTGGAGGCGGGGGATTTCGCGATCGATGAGGACGGGATGAATGACGGGGGTGTGGGTTTTGCCGGCAGCGATGTCGTTGCGGTTGTTCTCGCCCCAGACGGGCAGGATGCCCACGTGTCCCACTTCGACGCGGATGCCGGCGGGGCCGTAGTCCTGGCGAACAGCGGAGAAGAGGCCAATCATGGAATCGCGCGGATCGCCATCCTTGTCGGGCATGAGGCCATCAACGTAGCTGCGGGACTGGTTGGAGAGGAAGTTTCCGAGCGAATAGAAGATGACGGCGTTGCGGCCGTCGGCGGTGCGATAGGTTTCGACGGGTTGGAGCACGTGGGGGTGGTGGCCGACGATGACCGAGGCACCGGCGTCGAGCATTTTGTGGGCGAGTTCGACATCTTCGGGGCGGGGTGCGGGCGCGTATTCGATGCCCCAGTGGATGGAGACGACGAGAAGTTCGCATTGGGCGCGGGCGGACTGGATAGCGGCAAGGACCTGGGCTTCGTCGGCACCGGGAGCGCCGAGGGACTCGCCGGGATAGGGGAAGAAATTGACGTGGGGCTGGTCGGGGGCGTCGGGATTGCGATTGCCGTTGAGCCAGCGGGTCATGCCGAGCCAGCCGACCTTAATGCCGTTCGCCTCAGTAAAGACGGATTGGAAGGTTTGGGCGGCGGTGTCGCCGGAACCGGCGAACAGCAATCCGGTTTCACGGAGATGCTCGCGAGTTTCAATGAAGCCGGCCCAGCCCTGGTCCATGACGTGGTTGTTGGCAAAGGAGACGATTTTGATGCCGCTGGCTTTAAGCGCCTGGGGCAGCGCGAGAGGCGCGTCGAACATGAAGGGTTTGCTGCCGCGGGAGTGGTTGGGGGCAACGGGGGTTTCCATGTTGACAAAGCCAAAGTCGGCGCCGTGGAAGATGTCGGTCACATCGGAAAAGAGCGCGGTCCAACCTTGGACATCGGGACCGTCGGCAGCGGCGGCGGCGCGGACCGCTTCGTGGGGGATGACGTCTCCCGCGATGGCGAAGCGAACCTGGGCGAGTTCATGGGGATAGGGGGTGACGGGGCGGGCGGCGTGGACGCCTCGACGGAAGGCGACGGACAGCGCGGCAACGAGGGCGAGGGTAATGGCCGCGAAGAGGAGGAAGCGGCGGCCGATCAGGCGTTTCAAGGGGGCCAGCGGGGCCATCGAATTGCGGGTTTTGGAGGTCACGATCTTCGCGCCAGAGAGAGCCACATCAGGATACATGGGGCGCGGTTTGACGGGGTGAACGGTTCGGGGCAGGTTTGCGTCTATGAGGTCAGAAGGACTGTTACCCTTAAAAGGACAGCAGCATAGAGAGGCTGGAGCGCGCCTCTCCGGCGCTCGGGTCAAGTAAGGTCTATGGCAGAATTTGTCATTAAGTTGGCCGATGAACGAGGCCGCGTGCAGGAGCAGGTGCAGACGGCGGCGACCGCTGAAGAGCTGCGCACACGCTTCACGCATGCGGGGTATCACGTCTTCTCAGTGAAGGCGCGCAGCGGGGCATCGCTGCTGGGCCGGCGCAAGGTGAAGCTGGAGAAGTTCCTCATCTTCAACCAGCAGTTTCTAACCCTGATTCGCGCGGGCCTGCCCATTCTTGGCTCGATCAACATGCTGGCCAAGGGGCAGAAGGACCGGCACTTTGCTGGACAGCTGGACGATGTGGCAAATCGGGTGAAGACGGGCGAGTCCCTTTCGGCGGCATTCGAGGCGCAAGAGGGGATTCCGTCCATCTATACGACGACATTGCTGGCGGGTGAGCGAAGCGGAAACCTGCAGGAAGTGCTGGAACGCTATGTTTCGTTCCAGCGCGTGGCGCTGACGTTTCGTAAGAAGCTCGTGGCATCGCTGTTTTATCCAATCCTGCTGCTGTGTATTGTGACGGCGCTGCTGATTTTCATGTTTACCGTGGTAATTCCGCAGTTTGCCGAGTTGTATGAGCAGATCGGCTCGCAACTGCCGGCGATGACCGTGGGGTTGCTCGCCTTCGGCAAGTGGCTGCAGCACAATATTCTTTGGATTCTGCTGGTGCTTGCGGTGTCGGGTGCGGCGGCATTTCGTTTTGCATCGACGGAGCGCGGCCGGGATTTTGTGGATGGGTTCCGCATCAATCTGCCGATCTTTGGCAAGATCTGGCTGAAGTACCAGGTGGGGTTGTTTGCACGCACGCTTTCGACACTTCTAACGGGCGGATTGCCGCTGGTGCCTTCGCTCGATACGGCGGCCCGGTCGATTTCGTCCCGGCGCGTATCGAAGGCGGTGATTGATTCGATCGTGACGGTGCGCGAAGGCAAGAGTCTTGCGGAAGCGCTGATTGGCACGAAAGTGATTCCGGATCTGGCCACGGAGATGATCAGCGTTGGTGAGCAGACGGGTGCGCTTCCTCAAATGCTGAATTCGGTGGCGGAGTTTTTTGAAGAAGACGTGGCGACGGCGTTGACTGCGGCGCTGGCGCTGATTGAGCCCATCATTTTGATCATCATGGGCGTGGTGGTGCTTTTCATTCTGATTTCTCTTTACTTGCCCATTTTTTCGCTGGGATCGGCCCAAGGAGGCCAGGGATAACGGACGATGGCTGACCCAACTGTACTTGCGATTCCGACCGGACCGATCCCAGGCAGCGCAGAAGAGCGTGCGCAGGCCGAAGCGCTGGCTGCTCGTTACCGCGCCGAGTTTGTCGATCTGAAGAACTTCCGCATTCAGCACGATTTGCTGCGCACGGTGCCGGTGGAACTGATGTTCCGTTACAACTTTGTGCCGATTGAGCAGCACGGCGAGTCTCTGGTGATTGCGGTGAGCGATCCCTCGCGCCTGATGGTGCTGGATGAAATTGCGGGACTTCTGGGGCAGCGGATTATCGCGCGCGTGGCCACGCTTTCGCAGATCACGGACCTGCTGAAGAAGACGGAGCAGTCGCAGCGCGTGTTGGACGAGGCCAGCGAAGGGCTCACTTTCGACGTGCTGACGGGCGATGAGAACCAGGACGAAAACATCTCGATCGAGAAGTTGACCAGCGATGAAGACATCAGCCCGATCATCCGCCTGGTGGATACGACGATTTTTACGGCGCTGGAGCGGCGTGCTTCGGATATCCACATCGAGAGCTACGACGATTCGGTCCATGTAAAGTACCGCATTGACGGGGTGCTCCAGGAAGCGATGGCGCCGATCGCGCGCGAGCACCACACGACGATTCTGAGCCGCATAAAGATCATGAGCGAGCTCGATATCGCTGAACGCAGAGTTCCGCAGGACGGCCGTTTTCGTGTTCGCTACAAAGGCCGCCTGATCGATTTCCGTGTATCGATTATGCCGACGGTGCATGGCGAGAACGCCGTTTTGCGCGTTCTGGACAAGGAATCGATGAGCGAGAAGTTTCGCAACCTGACGCTCGATGTTGTGGGGTTCGCGGAAGAGGATCTGCGCAGGTTCAGACGCTACATTCGCGAGCCTTACGGCATGGTACTGGTAACTGGACCGACGGGTTCGGGCAAAACGACGACACTGTACGCAGCATTGAACGAAATTAAGAGCGACGAAGATAAGATCATCACCATCGAGGACCCGGTGGAGTACCAGATACGCGGGATTACGCAGATTCCTGTGAACGAGAAGAAAGGCCTGACGTTCGCGCGCGGATTGCGTTCGATTCTGCGGCATGACCCGGACAAGATTCTGGTGGGCGAAATTCGTGACCAGGAGACCGCACAGATCGCGATTAACTCGGCGTTGACGGGGCATCTGGTCTTCACGACCGTGCACGCGAACAACGTCGTGGATGTGCTGGGCCGCTTTCTCAACATGGGTGTGGAAGCGTACAACTTTGTCTCGGCGTTGAACTGCATCCTGGCGCAACGGCTCGTGCGCACGATCTGCGAGTTTTGCGGGCGGCCGGTGCGATACAAGGACGATCTGCTGATTTCGAGCGGGCTCGATCCTGCGGCGTGGCGAGATTTCAACTTCCGTGAAGGAGCGGGGTGCATGGAATGCGGCGGGACGGGGTATCGGGGAAGAACCGCGATCCATGAACTGCTGGACTTGACCGACCCTATTCGCGAGTTGATTCTGGAGAAGAAGCCGACGTCGGAGGTTCGTAAACTGGCGCAGAAGGAAGGAATGACGTTTTTGCGCGAGTCGGCGCTGGACCGTGTACGCCACGGATTGACGACGCTGAAGGAGATCAACAAAGTGACATTCATCGAGGCGTCGAGGTAGGACAGTCACCCCATCGACATGGACCATTCGATGGGGATCCCGATGGCAGCCATCGTGCTAAAGGGAGTAGCAATTAAAGGCAAGAATGAGGGATCGGGAACAATGGCTTCGAGCCTGAAAAAGAGCGTCGCCGGGGTGAATCCTGGAAATCGTCCGCCCGCAGCATTGGAGCTTGCGCCGGAAGGCGTGTTGGCTGCAGCTTTGCCGGGCAAAGGACAAGCAGCGGTGTTTGCTTATGTGCCGTTGCCGTCGGGCTCGATTGTTCCGGGGATCGATGAAGCAAACTTGAAGGCTCCAGATCAAGTGAAGGCCGCAATCGTGAAGGCCCTGGAAGAAGTGAGTCCGCGGACGCACAACGTTACACTGGTGCTTCCGGATACGTCTGTGCGGGTGTTCGTGCTCGATTTCGATTCCCTGCCCCAGAAGATGTCGGAAGTGATTTCGGTGCTGAAATTCCGGCTGCGCAAGATGGTGCCGTTTGATGTGGAACCGGCGGGCGTGAGTTACCAGGTACTGTCGGCCAGCGAAAGCGAATGCAAGGCGCTTGTAGCAGTGTTGCCGGGATCGATTCTTGCAGAGTATGAAGGTGCAGTCCGTGCGGCGGGATATGAACCGGGAGCGGTGCTTCCGTCGAGCCTGGCGGCACTGGCGGTTTTGGACTCACCGGAACCGGCGCTGGCCGCATGCCTGAGCGGAGCGTCGCTGACGACTTCGATTACACATGGGCAGGACTTGCTTTTGTATCGGACGCTGGATTTGCCGGGCGATGCGGCGCAGCGACTTGCCGAAGTGCAGCGGGATATTGCGGTGGCTGCCGCCTACTATGAAGACAAGCTCGGCATGCGAGCGCGCCGCTTGTACTATGGCGGCCTGGGCACGGCTGACGATTTTGCACGATGGCTCAAGGTGAATGATCCGGAGATGACGGTGGTGGATTTGGTCGAACGGCCTGCAACGGGCGCGACTACGACACTGGGCCGTATCGGCATGGCGGGTATCACCGGCGCGTTGGCGGGGGTTGCGTAAAAAATGCGCATTGGAATCAATCTCGCGACACGGCCGTTTGCCGATCTTGGGCCTATATTAAAGAGCTTGCGCATTGCGATGGGCGTGCTGGCACTGATCGCGATCTGCTTTGGACTGGGTTTGCGCGCGCTGGATCAGAAAGCGGAAAAGGCACGCGAACGGGATCACTCGCTGGACGGAGAGATCGGCCACGTTTCAGCCGAGCGGCAGGGCTACCAGGCGATGATGCGGAAGCCGGAGAATGCCGCGGTGCTGGAGGGGGCGGAAACGCTGAACACGCTGTTCGACGAGAAGGCTTTTTCGTGGACGCTGGCGATGGAAGATCTGGAAACCGTGTTGCCGGGTGGAGTGCAAGTGACAACCCTCGAGCCGGCACGTGACAAGGATGGACACATCACGCTGAAGCTGCGCGTGCTGGGTCCGCGCGATCGGGCGATCCAGCTGGTGGAGAATCTGGAGCACTCGAAGCGATTCCTGAGTCCGCGGATTTCGGGCGAAAGCTCCGATTCGAACACCGGACCCAATGAACGCCTGGAACCGGTGAGCGCATCGAATCGAGTGACATTTGAGCTCCTGACGGACTACAACCCGCCTGCGCCGGGTGAACGCCGGCATACCAAGGCGTCTCCAGCGAGCGATGCGGCGTCCAAACCTGTCCTTCGCGCCGTTCCACCGCTGCCCCCGGGAGCCCACAGAATCCCCTATACGGGTACGGCGCCCAGGCGACCGGGAGGCATCCATTGAGCGCTCCAGCTACTTATTCCTGGCGCGAACGGCTGTCTTCGCCGCTGACGTGGCACTATGCCGGCGTGGCAGTGCTCTCGATTGCCGTGATTGGGCTGGGTGTACGGCTGGGCATGGACTGGTCGGCGACGAACAGCAGCTCAACCGATGCGCTGGCAGGCAAGCAGGTGCAGCTGAAGGCACTCGAGATGCAGACCGCCCCATTGCGCGGATTGGATGGACGGGTCGTGGAATCGCGCCAGGAGATTGCAGCGTTTTACGAAAAGCGCATTCCGACGCATTACTCCGCCATTGCCACGCGTGTTGGCGATCTGCAGGTGAAATCGGGAGTGCGGTTGTCGCGCCTGATGTATGCGCAGGCCAAGCCCAACGGAGACTTGACCGAAATTTCGATGGATGCCGGCGTGAGCGGCGAATATCCGCAGATCATGCGCTTTGTGAACGGGCTGGAGCGTGACCAGACGTTTTTTGTGATCCGCGCGATGACGCTGACCGGGCAGCAAGGCGGACTCGTGAATCTGCGACTGCGCGTGTCGACATGGATGCGTGCGTCCGATGCGGTGAACAGCGGAATCCCTACGGAACAGCCGGAGCCGGCTGGAGCGAACGGGCAGAACACCTCTGCAGGCAAGGAGGGTGAGTAGCGATGGCGATGCAACTGGGCTTTGAAAACAAACGCCAGGTCTACATCCTGATTGGCCTGCTGGTGGTGGTTGCCGGCGCGGGGGTCTGGGAATTGAGTGGAAGCTTTTCAGGATCCCCTGCACCCGCTCCGGGAGCAAGACCTGTTGCACGACCGCAGCAGAGAGTAGCCTTGAGCGCTGCGCCTGAAGCGAAGAAGCTGACCAATACCGGCATCGATCCGACGCTGCACTTGGCGAAGCTGGCGCAGAGCGAGGGCATTTTTTATGAAGGGACAGGGAGAAACATCTTCTCAGCCGATTCGGCTCCGATTGCGATCCCGACTCCGATAAAACCGGCTCGCGGCGATCAGGCGTCGATTTATGTACCGCCTCCCGCGCCGAGGGCCCCTGCGATTGACCTGAAGTATTTTGGCTATTCCCAGGCGCAGGATAAAACAATCCAGGCGTTCCTGATGCATGGCGACGATATCTTCATGGCGCGCTCGGGAGACGTTGTGGATCACCGCTACAAGGTCTTGGCGATTCTGCCGGGCAGCGTACAGATCACCGATCTGGGCTACAACAATACGCAGACGTTGAATCTTTCGGCGAACTGAGATGGACACGGAACAAAGACCAGGGGCTCGGGACTAAGAAGATATACGCAGGATGGCGGGAATCCAGAAGAATATGATTCTGAAACGACAACACAGCGACGACGGTTACATGCTTGTCGCGGTCATGTTCCTGCTGGCGATCCTGGTGCTTTCGATGGCGGTTGCTGTGCCGCGCATCAAGGCATCGATTCAGCGCGACCGCGAAGTCGAAACGATGCATCGCGGCAAGCAGTACGCGCGCGCGATCAAGCTCTACTACAAAAAATTCAGCGCTTATCCGCCAAATATCGATGCGCTGGTGATGACCAACCAGACCCGCTTTCTGCGCAAGCGGTACAAGGACCCGATCACGGGCAAAGACGATTGGAAACCTATCATGTTCGGGCAGAACAAGGCGCCGTTGGCCATGGGATTCTTTGGGCAGCCTCTGGGCGGAATGGCTGGATCGACGCTTGCGGGGACGGGGCCGAGCGGCGGAAACGGGATGACGGGGGCTTCATCCTTTGGCGGGAGTTCAATTGGTTCGTCAATGAACAGCAGTTTCGGAAGCGGGAGCTCGTCAAGCGGCGGCGCATTTTCGAATTCTGGTTCGACGTTTGGACAAGACAGCAGCGGACAGGCTGGGAGCAATGGAGTCGCCGGGGCGAATGGACAAAACGGCGCGAGCGGGGGATCAGGCTCCAGCGGTGGTGGTTCGTCAGACGGGAGTCTTTCTTCGACGCAAACGTTTGGCGGCGGAGGGATCATCGGCTTCAGGCCGGAGAGCGACAAGCAATCGATCCTCTTCTATAAGAAAAAGAACCACTACAACGAATGGGAATTCACCTATAGTCCGCAGGCAGACCAGATGATCAACGGGGGCAACGCCGGGTCAATTGGACAGCCAGCGGGAGGCACGGACACGTCCATCGGCGGGTTTGGGAACACGAACCAGAACGGCAACGGCGGCAGCATCTTCAACAGTAATGGCAGCGGCAGTTCAGGAGGATCGAACCCTGGGGGAACAACAAACAGCCCGACGGCTCCAACCACGCCGCAGCAATAGTCGATCGAATTTCAGGCAGATAAAAGCCCGTCCAGGGTTGGACGGGCTCTGAGCTTTGCGTGAAAGTTCGTCTCTTAAACGCTGAAAGAGGAACCGCAACCGCAGGTTGACTTGACTTGAGGATTCTCGAACTTAAAGCCAGCGGCTTCAAGGGTTTCCACGTAATCCACGATGCAGCCGTTCAGATACATGAGCGAAGTCGCGTCCACAAAGACCTTAAGGTCATTGAAGTTGAAGACTTTATCCATCATGCCGGCCTGATTTTCGAAGGCCATGGAATACTGAAAACCGGAGCAGCCTCCGCCCACGACGCCGATGCGCAGACCGGCCGGCAGGGGATCCTGCGTCGCCATGATTTCACGCACTTTAGTGATGGCTTGTGGCGTGAGAGATAGGGGCGCCGCCTTTTTCTCGGTTTCCTGGGGTACAACGGTGGCAGTGGACATAGACTCTCCCGGTGGATGAATTCCTTTACCCATGGTACTGCACTTTTCCACAAATGGGTACAGTCGCGCGCAGCGGGTACATACGTTGGATGTAATCGCCCGGAAAACGTCGCAGGCACGTGGGGTTCAAATCTCAGGATTTGGCATGAAAATTGCCGGGATTCAGGCCCGCAATGCGTGTGATTTTTGTCACCTCCGGCCACCACAAATGGCGCTATGATGTTCAACCGTACGGCCCCTCTACTCACGAGACCGCGGTATGTAGTTTGCACGGCCCGCCGGTATCCGGGACCAGAAAGGCAATCGGAGGTGTTGTATGTCCATCGTTCCTATCATGTGGTCCATCTGGAGTTTGTTTGTCGTCTTCACCGCTGCGGTCTATATCTATCGGTCGAACCTGGCGCGAGACGAAGAAGATCAGATTTTCCTCGATGATTCCTTCAGTCACGAACAAGCCGCGCAGGCAGCCATTCTTGCCAAGGTGAACAAGGTTCAGCCGCTGTTGAAGGTTGGGTTCTCGCTGGTGGCCGTGGCGAGCGCTTTCGTGGTGGTCTATTACATCATCGACATCATCCACCAGTTCAAATAGCCTGCACTTCTTCCTTGGTTCAAAAACACCGGCGGCAGCCAAAAGGGCTGCCGCCGGGATCAATCATCAGCGGCGCCGCTATTCCACTTCCTGGCGGGCCTTGTAGCCGTCTCGCGCAATAATGTCGTACTTGAGCGGTTTGTGTTTCTCGTCCTGCATGCGGAGGGGATTGCCCTCTTCGTCGACGAGCTCTACGCGCAGCTTGCGATAAGAGCCGTCTTGCTTGGTGTCGCTCGGGTGGTAAATCAACTCATATTTGGAGCGGATCGCTGAGTTGATGTCGCCGAAAATCTCAGGCATTTCCGTCTCAAACCGCGGGGCAAAGAACATGCCGCCGGTCATCTTGGCGAAGGTCTTCATCTGGTTGTCAGCCTGCAGGTAGTCAATATCGCGGATTTGCTGCCGCATGCCCGGACCGCCTTCAGTCATGGCGCGCATGGCACCGCCGGTGGAGACGGAAAATATGGTGATGTCGGGCGTGTTTTTCACCTTCTGAAGAATCTTGTCGAGAGTGATCCTGGAAAAAGTATCGCGGCCCGACGCGATCAGGATGATGTACTTGCGGCCTTCGATCCGGCTGAGTCGATCTTCTGCTTCGTAGAGTGCGTCGAAGAGGTTGCGATCGCTGAAGCCCGGGATCACGAGAGTTTGAATGGCATTGAGAAGCTCGCGCTTGTCCTGCGTGAAGTCAAGGACGATTTGCGATCGCATGTCGAAGGTCATGAGGGCAACGTAGTCCTGCGGGCGCAACTGCTGGGCGAAGGACCAGGCAGCGTTCTGCATGTCGTGAATGAACCAATAATTGGTGGAGGCGAATTCGCAGACCATCAGAGCGGTAATGGGCGCTTCGACTCGCTTGAAGCCGATGACCTTTTGCTCGACCCCGTTTTCGTAGACCTTGAAATTGGCGGGCTTGAGTCCAGGAACAAACTGGCCCGTCTTCTCTAGAAGCACGCCCACGTCGACGGACACTTCAGGAACTTCGATTCGAAGCGAATAGTTGTCGAGGCCCTGGGGATTCTTGATAACGGGAGCGGCGGGCGCAGGAGGCGGTGTATCGTCCGGCTTGTCCTTCTTTTTGGGCAGAGCGATGGCACCAGGGTCGGCGCCGGGCCCCCCCGCGTCGGGCGTTGCCTGGTCCGCGGGCTGCTGCGGTTGGGGCTGCTGGGGCGGCGGAGTAGACGAATTCTGAGCCCAGCTCGGCGACAGACCGGTCAAAACTCCGACCGCGAGAAGCAATAGTCCAGTGCGAAAGTGGGGACGTGCGGAAGCGGAAAAACTCATCACGGACATGTCAACCTCTGTGCTCAACACAGCATACGGGATAGGTGGCTCTCCCGTACTGTGGGGAACGTAACCGGCAAGCGGGCGAACCGTCCAACCAGTAAAGCCTAGGGGACGACGGAGCTCCACTCATGCGAAGCTCACTTACCGCCGGTTGTACTCTAATAGACGTGATAGCTCGCTTAAAGGGAATCTCGGTCGCGGCAGCGATGTTGGCTGCCGTGCATCTGTTTGCAGTGCCAGCGCCAGGGCAAACGCCGGACGCTGCAGCCATGGCCGGTCCGCCAGCTTCGACCGACGGTTTTTTTCCTCTAAGTGAGGTACACCGCGGGCTGAAGGCTACTGCCTGGACGGTTTTTACCGGGTCAAGGCCCGAGCCGATGGATGTGGAAATTCTGGGCGTGCTGCGCGGGGCGCGCGGTCCCGGGCATGACATGATCCTTGCGCAATTGCACGGAACCAAGCCGGAATACACCGGCGTAGTCGCCGGCATGAGCGGGAGCCCGGTGTATGTCGGGAACAAGCTCCTGGGTTCCCTTTCCTATCGAATCGGACAATTCAGCAAGGACCCGATTGCGGGCATCACGCCAATTGAGCAAATGCTGGAAGTGCGCGATCTGCCGGTTGAGGCAGCACGCACGACACTGACGGCGGCAAATTCTGGAACGAGTTTGAACGCAGACGGAATGACCTTCCAAGCGATGGAGACTCCGCTTGTGATGAGCGGGTTCCGGCCGGAGGCGATTCAGTTCTGGCAGAAACAGATGGCGGGAACGGGATTGGAAATGGTGGCGGCCGGCGGTTCGAGCGGCAGTTCCCTTCCCGACACAAGAGATGAGCAAGCGAGGGCAACTGCGCGGGCGGCCCTTGTTCCCGGGTCGGCCGTGAGCGCGCAGCTGATTCGCGGAGATCTAGAGATCGCGGCGACCTGCACGGTGACGTATGTCGATCCAAAGCAGCTGCTGGCTTGCGGTCATCCAATTCTGCAGGCGGGTCCGGTATCGATGCCGATGACTGCGACAGATGTTGTGGCGACGCTGGCCTCGCCACTGAATGCATTCAAGATTGTGAATACCGGCGCAACGGTAGGGGCATTCACACAGGACAGGGACGCGGCGATTCGCGGAGTCTTTGGCGCTGAGGCGCATATGATCCCGGTGCATGTGGCGATTCATGAAACGGGAAAGTCGCGCAAGCTGAATTTCGAAGTGCTGGATCTTCAGGCACTGACGCCGCAAGCCGTGATGGTGGGCCTGTATGACGCGTTGCTTGAAACGAACGAGAGCACGTCGGATACGAGCTACCACGTGACGGGCAGCATCGATCTCGACGGTTATCCGCCGTCACCTCTGGACGTATGGGCACCGGGTGGAAGCGCATTGCCGGCGCAGCTGACAGCGGCAATGATGGCGGGCGAGAGCTTTCTGAAGATTTATGCCAATGGGACACGGCAAGGCGCGGTGAAGCAAATCGATCTGCACGTTGAGGCGATTCCGCGCAACATGCTTGTACAACTGGAGAATGCGCGAATCGTTTCGGGAGACATTGTGCACGCGGGCGACACAATTGTCGTGGAGGCGACGCTGCATCCCTGGCAACAGCCTGCGCGCAATATCCGCATTCCTATCGCGATTCCAGCCAGGCTCGGATCGGGCAATCTGCGGGTGCTGGTGTCGGACGCAGGAACATTGGATCGAACGATGGCCCAACAGCCAATGATTCCAAAACCAAACGACCTGGATACGGCGCTGGCGCAGGCGCGACGGCTGCATGCAGCCGATGAGGTATACGTAAGTTTGCTTGCGCCCGAGACGCAGGCCGATGTGGAAGGACAGACACTGACCAGCCTGCCTTTGTCTATGGCTAATGCGATGGAGCCTCTGCGCGTGGGTCAGGACGCGAGCATGAACGGCGAATCCGCAGTCATGGCGGGTGCGGCGCCGGCGGGTGGAGTGTTGTCGGGCTTCCAGATCCTGAACCTCCATATCGATAGTGGCGGCGGTTTAAACTGACTGCGACAAACCACAGGCCACGGAGATGCAGTGAAATTTGCCCGTCGGATGCCAGTGAGGAAGACGGACAAGTTATGAGTTCCCTTCAAGGCCTTGCGGCTCACGCGGCGGGGACCGAATTATCGCCTTTCAATTACGATCCGGGCCCGTTGGGCTTGCAGGAAGTCGAAATTGGCGTGAGCCATTGAGGTATTTGTCATAGCGACCTGCAGCTGATTGCGAACGACTGGGCATCACGCGAGATGCTGGACGCAGCTGCCCGGCATGGCCTGAAGGCCGAGACGGAGCGATTTGAGATGGCCCAGGTGAATGAAGCCATTGAAGAGTGAAAGATTTAGGGTTCGATAGCGGGCTATGCCGGCGAATTAGTCCTGCAGCAGATCAAAAGAAAAGGTCCCTTTCCGTTCACCGGGAAGAGACCTTTGCAGTTTGCTCTGTCGAGGATGGAAACGGCAGGTTCGGGAGCTAGTGGGCGAGGGCAGCCATTCTGCTTTCGTTCTTCAAACCGGCAGAGATGCGCGCGAGCAGGTCGGTCGGATGAACAGGCTTGTTGAGCAATACGAAATTGTGCCCATTGGATTTCGCAGCAACGAGCAAGTCGGCCGTGGAGGCCTGTCCGGAGAACAAAATGATTTTGCATTCTGGAAAGATCCGGCGAATTGTTATCGCCAAATCAATACCATTCATATCGGGCAGGACGACGTCACTGATAATCATCTCAGGCGGTGCCAGCATCGCCGTTTCGAGAGCGCTTTCAGCATCGTACGCTGCCCGAGCTGCATAGCCGCTGCGGTTGAGGATTTCAGCGAGTGTATCCGCAATGCTGCTTTCGTCGTCAACAACCAGAATCGAGGGGCGATGTGCTCTGCCTACCGTCTGGGAAGCGGGAACTTCGTCGAGGGGAACAGTGGGGAAATTGTTCTTGGGACTCATGGGGAGTTTTACCTCTGTGGGGAACCCTAGCAGAGATTTTCTGATACGAGCTGACTCGTTCTCATACGTGCAAAGTCTTTGAAACCAGAGAGAATTAATGCGCGAAGACGGAAGCCTTTAAAATTTCTTATTGCATCTCCCGGGATGGCTTATTATAGTGATACTCGCAGAATAGTTTTGCGCTAGTTTAGTCGTACGTTAAGCGCAAATTCTGCAATAAACACCTTTGATTGAGACATTTGTGAGGACCAAGGACAATGGCGACCAAAGGAAACCCAGAAAATAGTCCGATGCATTTTGTATCGATTGAGCAGGACGCTGTCCCCAAGGGACGAGACGGAAAGCACAAAAGCATCGTTACGCAGCTTTTGAGTGACATTGAACAATTGCCTGCGGGTCGAGCGCTCAAGATCTCTCTGGAGCAACTGCCGGACACCAAGGAAAACATCCGCTCGGCTTTGAACCGCGCGACGCGACAGCTCGGCATCGATGTCTCGACCTCGAGCGACGCTGAGTATCTTTACGTATGGAAGACCGAAGTTTCGAATTGATCCAGAACAGAGCGAGCGCGCAATGAATGGCGTGCGCATCGACAAGTGGCTCTGGGCGGCGCGTTTTTTCAAGACGCGTGCCCTGGCCTCGAAGGCTTGCGATCTCGGCCGAATTCGCTCCAACAGTGTGGAGGCGAAGCCAGCGCGCGAAGTGCGCGTGGGCGACATTCTGCACGTAAAAAATGAGGGTGGCGAGTTCGAAATTGAAGTTCTTCGGCTGAGCGACATGCGCGGGCCCGCAGCAGTGGCACAGGGGCTTTATCGCGAAAACGAGGCGAGCAAAGAGGCCCGACTGAAACTGGCGGAAGAGATGAAGGCGATGCGCCAGTTCGCTCCGATTCCCGAGCGGAGGCCGAGCAAGCGGGACAGGCGACGCATCATTCAGTTTCGTGCTGGGCACTGAGGCAGCGCACGCGGGACGACGCCCGAGTGTGGCTGGAGCCTAGCTCTAGTAGACTCAACGGCAGCATGAGTGCATCTTCCCGCCTATTCCTCAGGATGTTTTCGCCAGGCACGGTCGTGCTGATGGTCGTGTTCGCCGTGAGTCATTTTTCGAGTACCGCATTCGCCCAAGGCACACGACTTTGGACCCAATCGCGTTTTGAAGAATTTGAAAAAGGCACACCACAGGGTGTGGCCATTGCCAGCGAGGGCCGTTTGCGTGAAGGTCCGGCGCTAGATGATCTTCTCACCACGCCATCGACTTTTGTATGGTCTTTAGCAGTCGACAAAACCGGCACGGCGTATCTGGGAACGGGGTCGCCGGCGACGGTGCTGCGCGTCGAGAAAGGCGCCAAGCCAGTTACGCTCTTTGAATCGAAAGACCTGAGCGTAGAGGTCGTGCGATTGGGGCCAGACGGCGCGCTTTATGTGGCCACATTGCCGAGCGGGAAAGTCTACAAGCTCGACCCGCATGCTTCAGTGAAGCTGGATGACCAGAAGGCCACGGTCGTTTTCGATGCATCGAAGTTCGACGGAGCGAAGGCGGGAGATAGCGGGGCAAGGCTTGAGGATGGGATCGCCGCCGATAAGAGCGATGCCCGATCGCATTACATCTGGGACATGACGTTCGACGCGGCGGGACGGCTTTACATTGCGACAGGCGGCCCAGCGGCGGTTTATCGCGCGGATGTTTCAAAGCCGGGCACGGCGGCCAAAGTCTTTTACAAGAGCGATGAGCAGCACATCCGCACGCTGGCATGGGACGCCAAGGGCAACCTGATTGCAGGGTCGGATGGAAGCGGACTTGTGTATCGCATCAATCCGCAAGGTAAAGGCTATGTGCTGTTCGATGCGCCACGGCGCGAGATCACCTCAGTTGCGGTGGGAGCGGATGGAACCATCTATGCAGCCAGCGTCGGTGACAAGAGCCACAATCCCCTGCCGCCTCTGCCGGTGCAGGGCTTGGGATCGGTGAGTTTCACCATAGTGCAGCCGGGCTCGTTGCAGGCCGCCAATGCGAGCGCTTCCATTCCTGAAGGGACGGAGATCTACGCGTTGCGGGAGGGACAGGCGCCACGGAAGGTCTGGTCGGCGAAGGACGATATTGTCTACACCTTGGACGCCCAAAAGGATGGGCTTCTGGCGCTGAGCGGCAATCGTGGACATGTTTTCAGGATCCAGTCGAATGGTGATTATGCCGATGTGGCCCATCTGGATGCACAGCAGGGATTGTGCCTTGCGCAGGGGCAGGGAGAGGATGTGCTGATTGGTTCCGGCAATACGGGGAAGCTGTTTTCACTGAGCAGTTCGGAAAAGCACGAATACGCCAGCGATGTGCTGGATGCGAACGCGGTAGCGCGATTTGGGCGTGTGGAGATTGAGCCCGGCTCGCGCGGTTACGCGCTTTGGACACGCTCGGGGAATGTGGAGCAGCCGGTGCGCGGTTGGAGCGACTGGGAACCGGTGAAGGATGGTATGGTGGCGTCTCCTGCGGGGCGCTTTCTGCAGTGGAAGGCTGTATTGGAAAGAGGTGGCAGCGTTGGCAGTGTCGGAGTGAACTACCTACCGGTAAATGCAGCACCAGTTGTGGATGAACTGGTCGTTGTGCCGGGAGCGCGCCTGAATCCACAGAATCAGCAGGGCGTGCAACAGAGCATTAGCATTTCGCTGCCTTCGGCAAACCAGGGTGCAGCAACTGTTGTGGATGGCAGTTCCAGTGCACCGCTGCAGGCAACGAAGGACCGGACCGCGATTTCGGTACGCTGGGCAGCGCATGATGATAATGGCGACGATATGACGTATGCGCTGTATCTGCGCGCCGATGGCGAGCAAGTGTGGCGGCTTTTGAAAGACGATATCAGCGACAAGGCGTACAGTTTCGACGCAACCCAGATTCCCGACGGCGGGTATCAGATCAAGGTGGTTGCCTCCGATACTCCGTCGCATTCTCCGGGCGACGCGTTAACCGGCGAAAAGATTGGCGAACGATTTGAAGTCGACACGACTCCACCTGTTGTGACGGGGATCAAGGCGTCCGCAGAGACAGGTGAATGCGCAGGTGCTGATTGCTCCAAAGGAGTGACGGCAACGTTCGACGCCGAAGATGCCATCTCGCCCATTGCGCACGCAGAATATTCGCTGGACGCAGGACCGTGGAAGTTTGTGGCGCCGGTGGGCGAGATTTCTGATTCAAAGCGCGAGCATTATGAGCTGCGGCTGCCGGCATCCACGTTCGCGGGGAAGCCAGGCGAGCATCTGCTGACGGTGCGCGTCTATGACAGATATGACAACGTGGCCGCTGCCAAGACCGTGTTTGTTACAACTGCAAAGTAAGAGGCCGGCACGTGCGATTTGAGCTATTCGTGGCATCGCGCTACCTGAAAGCCAAACGGCGGCAGGCGGTGGTCGGGGTCGTAACGACCATCTCGATTGCCGGCGTGACAGCG
This sequence comes from Occallatibacter sp., assembly GCA_035487015.1. GTDB lineage: Bacteria > Acidobacteriota > Terriglobia > Terriglobales > Acidobacteriaceae > Telmatobacter. The sequence goes on from DATHMP010000079.1 coordinate 58,657, forward strand.
GGTGTCGCCGCGCTGATTATTGCGCTGGCAATCACCAACGGTATGCGGCGCGATTTGCAGGACCGGCTTGTGGATTCGACGGCGCACGTTCAGCTGATGCGCGTGAAGGACGATGGCATCCAGAATTGGCAACCGCTCCTGCAGCGGTTGAGTGCGCTTCCTCACGTGACGGCTGCCTCGCCGGGACTCTATGAACAGGTTCTGGTCGCGCGGGGTGCGCGGGACGGGGGCGCGCTGATCGAGGGTATTCTGCCCGATGAAGAGAAGACTGTGAGCACGCTTCTGGCGCACGCAACACCGGGATCGATCGAGGCATTGGAGCCGACGGCTGGGGTAGAAGGCGCGAGCAAGAAATCTGGAAGCGATGCCGACGCTGAACCTCTACAGAGCCCCTCGTTGCCGCCTATTGTTTTAGGAAGAGACCTGGCCGACTCCGTGGGCGCCGCAGTGGGCGATCGCGTGACGATCATCAGTCCTCAGGGAGAAATGACGCCCTACGGCGTGATTCCCAAGTGGGTGCAGTTTCGACTTGCCGGAACGTATCACAGCGGCTTTTACCAGTACGACGCGCAGACGGGGTATGTGCGGCTGGCCGATGCGCAAAGACTCTTCGACGAACCCGACCTGCTTTCTGTTATCAGCTTCAAAGTGGACAATTTGAATCGCGCGCCGGAGATCGGCAATGCCATTGAGAAGGCCGCCGGGCCAGGTTTCTTGACGAACAACTGGATGGAGCAGAACCGCGAGTTATTCCGGGCATTGCGGCTGGAGCAGGTTGTCACATTCATTGTGATTGCGCTGATCGTGATTGTGGCCGCTCTGAACATCCTGATTGCGCTCACTATGATGGTGATGGAGAAGACGCGCGATATAGCGGTGCTGATGAGTTTTGGCGTCGAGCCCGGACAGGTGCGGCGCATCTTTCTGATGCAGGGATTCTTGATTAGCGTGGTGGGTACGGCGCTGGGACTGGTGCTTGGATATGTGGCTTCGTGGGCCGGCGGCTATTACCACTTCATCCACTTGTCGGCCGAGGTGTATTCGATCGACACGCTGCCGTTTGCACCGCGCGTAATGGATGGGGTGCTGGTGTCGGCAGTTTCGATTGGGATTTCGCTGCTGGCCACGCTGTACCCCTCGCATGCGGCCGCGCGGATTTTGCCCGCCGAAGCATTGCGGTACGAATAGACCTCACTGGGGCGTGATGATTCCGCCCACTGCGTGACGGCGGGGCAACACAATCCCACGATGATCCACCACTGCGTGGGACAGACTCTTAGAGGAGCTCTCGGGCTGAGTGGGGCGCTCGATAAGTTTGCCGCCACAGGCAGGGCACCAATCTAACAACCCCATCGACGAAGACCCGTCGCTGGGGACCCCGGTTTCTGATCCGATTTCTTTCTTGGGGGCCATGACGGCGTGGCATTGGCTGCAGATACGTTCCACGAGGCCAGTGTAGCCGACAGAGCGGCCTGGAGTAACGACCGAAGAAGTTGTACAGCTTCATTAGGAGCGAAACTGCCGGTACACTGGAGATATGCACCCCCCAGTTCGTCTTGTGGCGATAGATATGGATGGAACCCTGCTGCCGACGTTCTCGCAGACCATCAGCACGCGGAATGCAAGGGCCTTGAAGGCTGCGCAGGAGGCCGGCATTACGGTTGCCATCGCGACGGGCCGCAGGACAGCCTATACGGCCCCCCTGCTGGAGGGGCTTGGCCTGCGAGCGGATATGCCGCTGATTACGTCGAATGGTGCAGTAACACGGACGCTGGGCGGCCAAAGAGTGGACCGGAGCCAGATGAGCTCGCATGTGGCACGGGGGTTGTGCGGCTTGCTGAGGAGGTTCGGAGCCATGGTCTTTACCTTTGACCGGATCGGCCGCGGAGAACTGGTTCTGGAAGATCTGGAACAGACGCATGGACGCATCGCGCTGTGGGTGGAAGCAAATCGCGGCGCGATTGAAGAAGTGAAGCCGCTGGAGAACGCACTTATTGACGGAGATGATCCGATCCAGGGAATGGTGGCCGGTGGGTTAGAGGCGATGCGAAAGGCCGAGAAAGCTTTGAAAGCGAGCGTGTGGTCTACGGCTTGCGAATGTTTGAGGACCGAGTATCCGAGCCGCGACCTCTCCATCCTAGATTTGCTGCCGCCGGGAGTTTCGAAGGGATGGGCGCTGGAGCGCTTGGCAGCGCGGCTGGGTGTCGATCGCAAAGAAACGATGGCCATCGGCGACAACTGGAACGATGTGGACATGCTGGAGTGGGCTGGGCAAGGGATCATGATGGGCAATGCGGCACCAGATTTGCGCACGATGGCGAAGATGCGCGGATGGAAGCAGGCCCCTCCCAACGATGAAGACGGCGTGGCGGCAATTCTGGAAGCAGCTGCGGCGCGTCACACGGACAGCCCAACAACTTCAAAGCACTGGACACAAAGGAGTATGCGGTAGCCGTGCGCATTCGACTTCATTCGACGATTGTGACTGCGTTGGCGGCAGTAGTTGCGCTCGGGGCGCATGCGGCGGAGCGCGCGACGCTGAGCAACGGATTCCTGATGCAGTGCGATCATCATGTGCTGGTGGATGGGAAACTTCGGTTGTACGTGAGTACGGGCGAGAACAGTTACATCGAGTTGAAGCCGGAAGAAGTGACAGGATTTGAGAAGGTCGCTGATGCGCTTTCGCAAAGCCCCGTGCCGGTGTCGCAAGGCAGTGCAGCCAACGGACAACTCAACCCTGCCGATTTGCACGAGATGTTGGACAAGGCCGGGCACGAACACAATCTCGATGTGGACTTGCTGGCCAGTCTGGTGAAAGCGGAGAGCGGCGGCAACGCGCACGCGGTCAGCCGGACAGGCGCAAAAGGGCTTATGCAGCTAATGCCGGGTACTGCAAACGATTTGGGAGTGCAGGACAGCTTTAAGCCCAGCGAGAATGTGCGCGGCGGAACGACCTACCTGGATACACTGCTGAGGAAGTATCACGAGAATCTGGCCCTGGCGTTGGCGGCGTACAACGCCGGTCCTGCAGCAGTGGACAAGTATCACGGCATTCCGCCGTACCACGAGACGCGCGCCTATGTCGCCCGAGTGATTCACGAGTTCAATCGCAGGGTGCTGGCGCGTGAGGCCGAAGCGCGGCGGGCCTCTGCCGCAGTTCCGATTACTTCAAGAGACCCTTCCGCGCAGTAGAATCTCCTTTCTACCCGGCGAACAACATAAAATCAGACGGTACCTCGAGAAACGGAGAACGCTTGAAGAGGAATCAGCTCATTCTGGGCCTGGTTGTGCTGGCGATTCTAGTTGGATTTGCGGTGTGGGGGCGTGACCGGATTCATTTCGACTTTGGCACCTTCCGGGCACAACTGGCGCTGGCCGACTGGAAGATGATTGCAGTGGGCATGGGGTGCATTTATCTCGCCTATGCCTTCCGCTCGATCCGGTGGGCCTACCTGCTTAGGCACAACAAAAAAGTTCCGTTGCTCTCACTGCTGGGGACTCAGGTGATTGGTTTCACGGCGATTGCGCTCATTGGACGCGTGGCGGATCCTGTGCGGCCCTACCTGGTGGCCAAAAAGACCGGATTGCCGATCAGCAACCAAATTGCGGTCTACATTGTGGAGCGGCTGTTCGATTTCGGAAGTATGGCCCTCGTCTTCTCCATTGCAATGCTCGGGATACCGACCGCACAAATCATCAAGGCGACTTCGCACTCCGGGGCACTAAACCATCTTGGGAACGCCTTTCCTGCGTTAGCACCGTTCCTCGCTCGGTATGGAGGATTGGTTCTTACATTCGCTGGTGTCCTTTTTCTAATCGCGGTAAAGGTAAGCGGCGAAGTGGTGGCTCTTTTCCTTGAGCGTGCACTTGGACTCATTTCTCATAAGCTCGGGAATTCGGTGGCTGAGAAGATTCGATCTTTCCGCTCGGGTCTCGATGCGATGCAATCGAAAACCGACGTCTTGGTAGTTTCTTCTTTGTCCATTGGAATGTGGTTGTTGATTGCATCGTCCTATATTTGCACTTGCAGGGCATTTGTCGCTTCGCCCGAACTGAGATCGATCACAGTCTCAAATTGTGTACTGCTCATGATCACGAGCGGCGGAGCAAGCATCATCCAGCTTCCGGTGATTGGGTGGTTTACGCAGATCGGGCTGGTGGCTGCGGCAATCGTGAACTTCTTTGGCGCCTCCAACGAGGCATCTACGGCATGCGCCGCAACTCTATTGCTTGTGACTTTTTTGTGCGTCGTACCCGTGGGATTGATCTGGGCACAGTTTGAGCATGTCAGCCTGCGGAAGGTGACCGAGGCAAGCGGACACTTAGAAGAAGACTTGCAGGCGGCGGGCTCGACCGAATAGCGCGAAGCCCTTTTAGTTGGTGGGCCTGGAATTCTCCGGCGCAGAGAAGCGGATGCTCTCTGGCGCGACGGCGCCTCCGGTGAGGAGCATGCTCATGGCCTGCTCCATGGTCAGGTCGGTCTCGGTGACCCGATCCAAGGGCAAAACCTGAAGAAAAGCAGACGTCGGGTTAATGGCGTTGGGCAGAAGGACTGCTGCGAGTTGCGCGCCGGTAGTGGAGTCCGTCAGGGTGCGGGTGAGAAAGCCTACGCTCTTCTGGCCGGCGATGGGGAAATCGACCAGAACAACGCGCTGGCTCGTTTCTTTCTTGGCCATCATGGTGTCGAGAAGCTGGCGGACCGACGAGTACACCTTGGCGACAAAAGGCAGGCGCTCGAGGGCAGCTTCGAACAGGTTGAAGGCCTGCCGGCCGACGACCAGGGACGTGACACGGCCGACAACATAGAGCACAACCAGGGTGAGGACGATCGAAATAATCGATTGGATCCAGGGCTGGGTGAGCCAGTCCCAGGAGAGAATGCCGCCGACGAATTGAACGATGGGCAGGCCTGCCCTGGCCAGGTTGCCGAGCACAAAGCTGAACACGAGCCAGGTGATGAGCAGTGGACCGATGGTGATGATGCCGGCAAGAATGTTTCGCTGCGCGTCGCGCAGCAGGTGAGCAAGCACTGGTCTCACACTGTTCTCCTGCAATCGAGGATACGCGACGCCGTGGGCACAGGTGGATACGCGCAATCATTATCGGCATCTCATCTACTTAGCGAAGCTGGCGGTTTCTCGGGACTGTGATTGCAGAATGCCGAACCCAAAGCGATGCAAGGTGCGAGAATGGGGGCACTTTATGGATAAAGCCGAAAGCACAATACAAGCCAAGCCGAATGGCGTAGAAACAGCACCGGCGGATCTGCCTTTGGGCGGTGAGCCTGCCAGGAACGAAGGTCCAGCTGCGGCGGAACGTCTGCGGATACATGAAGCGGGCCCACAGCCGATTCGTGCGAGTGCGCCGCTCCACGGAGCGAAAAAGCCGGAACCCCCTTCTAAGCCGGAAAGAAGCGGTCTGCAGCGCACGATGGGAGTGGTGCGCACGGTTCTTCCCCTCGTGGGAAAGGCTCTTCCTCTGCTTGAGGGCAATGTCGCGGCGGTGCTCGCCAATATTCTCGCCCCCTCCCTGCAAGGACCGTCAGTGGATCTGAAGCCTTTGGAAGGCGGCATGGCAAAGTTACGTGCTGACCAAGCAGCCCATCAGGTGCGGTTTGAGGAACAGACGGTCGCCCTGAAGCGAATGGGAGCGCAAATTGACACGGTGAGCGAGGCCGTGGAGCGCCATTCGTTGGAACAAAAGGAGTTAACTGAAGAGGTGTATTCTCTTCGACGCAAATTTAGCGGGTTTGCGTGGTTCGGAGTTAGCTTGCTGGTCGTGCTCCTCGCCATGAATGTCCTCCTGTTGCTTCGAGTGACAGGCGTCTGGCACTGACCGTGAGAGCCGGCGAGGAAGAGCGCTCCCCAAGCCGGTCATGATGAAATTTTTACCGGATTGGGCAAGTTTTCTATTACATCAATATCCTTATTACTTTTGTAAAAACTATCTAGCGTTCCTCAGCTCTCTTTTATCGATCATGTGATTCCAGCCGTTGCCAGTCGTATTTTCTGGGGGCTAGTATTCCCGTTAGCCAAATGGGGAATATTTGCCCCTGTCCACAATGCAGTTTGTTCCTTGGTTCAAAAAGCTTCACTAACGAGCGACGTTTACCGGCGTCAGCACACGGAGTGCAAAGTCATGGCATGGTATGCCTACTGCATCGGTGAAAAACAAGCCTTTCCAGAATTAGCAAGACATCGCAAACCTGTTCCGATGGAATCCGTACATGGAGTCAGCGGCAACCAGGTTTTCCTTTATCCCGCCAGCGACCTCGCGATTATCGTCAGCGAGCACAACCCCGCAGAATCCTTAAGTCAAAAGGCAGGCGTCGACCATGCCCGGGTGATTGCGGACTGTTTCCAGCATTCGACGGTACTTCCCTTCCGTTTCGGCACGGTTTTTAACGACGACGACAGTCTCCGCAAGTCCATCCGCTCGAATCAGCGCCAATTCCTCAATAATATCGACAAGCTTCGCGGCAAAACGGAGATGCATTTAAAGATCTTCGTGGACGACTGCTGCACGAAGGAAATGGGCCGGAGCGCATCGACCGAGACCGTGGGTCGTGAATATCTTTCGAATCTGCGAGAGACGGCATCGCGGCAGCGCGAACGTCAGACGCGGGCTCGTGCCGTGAGTTTCCAGATGCATCGGCTGTTCATGCCGCTGGATGAGGAAATCAGCTGCCGACTGACGGAAAACGGCAAGATGGTTCTGGATATCGCCCACTTGATCGAACGCAAGCATGTGGAGCGGTACCACAACAAATTCGCCACCACCAGCGCCATGATGCGAGAGTGCCATTTGCAGCTGTCAGGTCCATGGCCGCCCTATCATTTTGTGCATCGGTTGACGCGCGGCGTACACGCTCCGCAGCAACCGGCAGCAGTCGTGACACCCGCGGCAGTGCCGGTCGTGCAGGCAGGCGTGGCAACGCCCCTTGTCGCAATGGCATAGCCACATTTTTCCTTGAAGACTCTCAAGCCCCGGCTTCGGCCGGGGTTTTCTCTGTGTAGGGGACAGGAGCAGGTGAGAATCAGCTGGCGCGGGTAGTTCCGGCGTTTTTGCCGCGCGAAAGGACGAACGAGGCGCGCCTGTCTTTGGAAGCGCGATCAATTCTCTTCCAAAAGCCGATGAAGTAATCCACTGCGGAGATTGTCGAAACGAGTACGGTGAAATAGATCGCGGCGATGGCAATCCACTTGACGGGAATCACGAGATAGCCGAACTGCCAGTCGTACCATTGGTGAGCAAGAATTGCCGAAACGACGGATACGATTTGAACGACCGTCTTGAGCTTGCCAAGGTCGCTTGCCTGGATCGTAAAGCCCTCAGAAGAAGCAATGGAACGAAGTCCGGAAATGAGAAACTCACGTCCAATGATGACTACGGCGATCCAGACTTTGACAACCTGCGGATTATAGGCGACGAGCTGGATGAGGGCGGCAGTGACCATGATTTTGTCGGCAAGCGGGTCAAGCAGCATGCCCATGGTTGTGATTTGTCCGCGCTTCCGTGCGAGGTAGCCGTCGAGGCCGTCGGTCATGGACGCCAGAATGAAGAGGACCGAAGCAACAATCTCCTGTGCACCATCTGCCTGCCATGGGAAGTGAGGCGACAGAATCCAGAGCAGAAGCGGGATCATGACGATCCGGCTCATCGTAATGGAATTCGGCAGGTTCACGTGTCTCGCGCCGCGACCGGGGGGATACCGGTCAGGCTCCATTATTGCACCAGATGGTATGACGAGAGCCGATTGAAACCTGATGGCGACACCGTGGTCACAAAGCCATCGTGTACGATGAGGTGCCATGCTCCTTGCCGACGCGCAATTGACGACGAATGAGGTGCTAAGAACCTTTCAGCGCGACGCGGCCGGGTTGTGGCTGGGCGCGGCGATATCAACCGTAGGCATCATGGCCGCAGCGCTTTGCGTAATCCGCAGACGTGCGGACGGCCTGCTCACTTCTCTCGCGGCGTTTGCGATCCTATACGGATTACGGCTATGGCTTGAGGACAGTCTGGTCGTCGCGGCGTTGCCCGCGGGGGAACTGGTCCGCCGGCTCCGCGATGCGATTAATCCCGCGATTCCTATACCCGGATTCTTGTATTTTCAGATTGCAGGGTTGCTGCCGCGCAGAAGCCGAGCCTTCACGTACACGTTGGTTTCGGCGTTTCTAGGACTGACTGTTGCGACCCTTGCAGTAGGGCGCGTGCCTATCCTACACACGATCAATAATGCGCTGGTTACCGCCGCCTTGATCCTAGTTTTGATCCGTTCTCTGTTAGTGAAGTCGGCAAGTTGGGACATTGCAATTTTGCGACGCGGCATGTTGCTGTTTGTCGTGCTGGCGCTGTGGGATAACACAGGAGCGCCGTACTGGCGGCTGCCAGAGCTTGAATTGTACGGACTTACCTTCTTTCTCGGGTGCATGGGCTATGTCGCTGCCCGGCGCACGCTTGAACGCGATGAACGGCTGGGTGAATTGCATAGCGAATTGGAAGTTGCGCGGCGCATTCAGCTTTCGTTGTTGCCGCCGGAGTTTCCAAAGGCACGAGCCTTCGAAGTGGCAGCATGCTACGTGCCGATGACATCCGTTGCGGGGGACTTTTACGATTTTCTGGATATGGGATCGGAGCAGACTGGACTCTTGATTGCGGATGTTTCGGGCCATGGAGTACCAGCGGCCCTGATTGCATCCATGGTGAAGCTGGCTGCGAGTTCGCAGAGAGCACATGCGGAAAGCCCGGCAAAGTTGCTGGCTGGGATGAATGCGGCGTTGTGCGGCAATACCCAGGGTCAGTATGTGACCGCGGCTTACGTGCATCTCGATGCAGACAAGCACGAATTACATTACGCCGCTGCCGGGCATCCCGCGATGCTATTGCTGCGCAACGGGAATGTGATCGAAGTTGAAGAGAATGGATTGTTGCTGGCGGTAGTTGAGTCCGCTCGCTATACCGAGAGGACGGTGGCGCTGGAGGCAGGTGACCGACTCATGCTCTATACAGATGGCCTTCCCGAAGCCCGCAATCAGCAAGGAAAGCTTTTTGGAGAAGCGGCGCTGCAGGAGGCGATGCGCGTAACTGCGGAGTTGCCGCCCGAGCAAGCAGCGAATCGAATCGTGCGCGAGATCCAGAACTGGTCGACGGCGCAGGATGACGACCTAACGCTGCTCATTTGCGATTTCAAGGGCTTGGCGACTCGCCCACTGGCGCCGGCGACTGCTGACCAGGGCGCATGACGAAAACGGGCCGCCCATAAGGCGACCCGTGTCCATTTCATGAATTGACGGCTTGCGCAAACTACGCGTAAATGCCGCGCTGTTTGATGGTGAAAGCAACGCGATCAACGGCGAGCATGTATGCCGCGATACGGTTGTTAACGTTGTGGGCTTCAGCGTAGCGCACGACGTCGTCGAAGCTATCGCGGAGGATGGTTTCGAGCTGCTCGTTGATGATGGCCTCTTTCCAGAAGTAACCCTGGCGATCCTGCACCCACTCGAAGTAGCTTGCAGTGACGCCGCCGGCGTTGGAGAGGATGTCGGGAACGACGAAGACGCGCTTATCGGCCAGAATTTCGTCGGCGACGGCGGTTGTGGGACCATTCGCGCCTTCGACCACGACGCGCGCCTTGATTTTCTCGGCATTGCGGCTGGTAATCACGTTTTCAGTCGCGGCGGGTATGAGCAGCTCGCAATCGGAGACGATCAGCTCTTCACTGGGCATGGCATCCGCGCCGCGGAAACCAAGTAAAGTGCCGTTGCGGTACTTGTATTCGCCGAGCTGGTGAATATCGATGCCGTTCGCGTTGAAGAGGCCGCCTTCTTTTTCCGCAATGCCGATGATTTTGTAACCATGTTCCATCATCAGGCGAGCGGCGTTGGAACCGACGTTGCCAAATCCCTGGATAATGACGCGGCAGCCGTCGATGGGCATATTGAGGTAGCGAAGGCTCTCGTCGCAAACGATCATGACGCCGCGGCCGGTTGCTTCGACGCGTCCGCGCGAGCCGCCGATGTTGAGAGGCTTTCCGGTGACGACGCTGGTGACGGTGTGTCCCATGTGCATGGAGTAGGTGTCCATGATCCATGCCATGGTTTGCTCGTTGGTGTTCATGTCGGGCGCTGGAACATCTTTTTCGGGCCCGATGAATTCAATGATTTCGGCGGTGTAGCGACGGGTCATGCGCTCGAGTTCGCCTTGACTCATCGATTTCGGGTCGCAGATGACTCCGCCTTTGGCACCGCCGAAGGGAATGTTGACGACGGCACACTTCCAGGTCATCCAGCTGGCGAGTGCGCGAACTTCATCGAGGGTGACGTTGGGAGCGTAGCGGATGCCGCCCTTGCCGGGGCCGCGAGCAATATTGTGCTGGACACGGAAACCCGTAAACATTTCGATTTTGCCATTGTCCATGGCGACAGGGAAATGCACGATAATCTCGCGGGCAGGCGTGCGAAGCAGCTTCCAGAGACCTTCATCCAGATTCAGCTTCTTTGCCGCGAAGTCGAACCGTGCACTTTGTGCCTCCCAGGGATTGATCTCCTGGTCCAAAGTGACGGTCTGTGTTGCGATTGCCATAAAAAACTCTCCAAATTCTCTCTGTCCGTCGCGTCCTGGCTGCAGTTAAATGCTTCTGCTCACAGCTCTTAGACGCGTCCAGGCTCGGTAGGGCGATTGAATTCCGCAGATTCTTGCTGGCGCGGATATCCGTATCACCCTGTTGGGCGAAAGGCCAAGCTGGTCTTGGTCCAAACCCCTGTGAGTCTAGGCTCGGCATAGGGTGCCGTCAAGTGTCGCCCACCCCTCTGACGACCCTTTGGGAACCTGCCTGGGAACCCGGCGTCCGCGGGTTTTTGGGCGCAGACCTTCGGCCCAACGGATTGGAGATTTCTATCGATTGATCGCGGACAGATCCTGGTTGAAGGGTGGGTTGATCAAGGAAAAACTGGCGCCCTGTCTCCGTTTGCCATAGCACCATTTCAGTTAATGTCCTCTATGACTTCGGAGTGGAAAGCGCGCCCCGAAGTTGCACCGGCTACGTTAGACTCAACTCAGTTTGACTCACTTGGATCTGCTTGCCCTATTCGCCTTGCATATCTAAGGCTTAGCCCAGATTTGCCCGCAGAACGATGGAGCAGCGATGGCAAACGACCACCGAATTCTGGTCATTGACGATGACAACACGATCTGCGAAGTCGTGTCTGCCCTGGCGCGGACCCTGGGATTCGATTGTGCGACTACAAAAGACGCAGCGACCCTCACGGATTCGATTTCTCCCGACATAGACCTGATCTTGCTGGACCTGGTGATGCCCGGGATGGATGGCATCGAGGTATTGCGGATGCTGGGCGAGCGGCGCTGCCGCGCACAGATCCTCTTAATGAGCGGGGTGGACAAGCGCGTTCTTGAGACGGCCGAGAAGTTGGCGCACAGCCTGGGATTACGCGTGGTGGGGCATCTGCAGAAGCCATTCCCACTCCCCGACCTGAAGGGCATGTTGGAAGGCGTTGCCGCGCTGGCTGTGCAAAAGACGTTTGATCCGGAGGCGCCGTCGCTGGAGATTACGGACAACCAGCTCAGGAACGCAATCGTTCGCCGGGAATTTGTAAATTTCTACCAACCGCAGATTCACCTTGCGACCGGAAAAGCGACGGGCGTGGAGGCATTGGCGCGCTGGAGGCATCCCGAGCGGGGATTGGTGCTTCCGGACAATTTTATTTCGAGGATCGAGTCGCTCGGACTGATTGATAGCCTATGTTGGTCGACTGCCGAACCGGCGATGGACGAGGCCCGGAAATTTCTTGACGCGAATGGCGAGTGCCCGCGGCTCTCTTTGAATGCTTCGATGTATTCCCTGCACGATCTTGAATTTCCCGACACTTTCGTCAAACTCGCCCGGCGCTACGATTATCCCATCGACAAAATCGTAATTGAAGTGACTGAATCGCGGTTGGCGCATGAACTGACGCGCACACTCGATGTCTTGACGCGGCTGCGCATGAAGGGATTCCAGCTTTCCATTGATGATTTTGGCTCAGGCTACGCCATGATGCGGCAACTGCAGAATGTGCCGGCCACCGAATTGAAGATCGACAAAAGCATTGTGGAGAACATGCACGTAACAGACAGTGATCGGGTGATGGTGGAAAAGATCATCGAGATGGGGCACGAGCTGGGCATGTCGGTCGTGGCAGAGGGCGTAATGATCCAGGCGCAATATGACATGCTGCGCGCGATGGGCTGTGACGGGGCGCAGGGTTATCTCATCAGCCGCCCGCTTCCGGCCGATGCGATTCCACAGTGGATGGCGGCGCACGAAGCCAATCTGAAGCAATAGCCGTACGGACTCCGAAGTTGCCCCCTTGTCAAAGCCAGTGAAGTCTTAGACACTGAACCCACTTTGCGGTTGTCGCCCGGCGCCGCTTAAAGAGGTGAAGATGAAGGTGTTTTCCTGGACGGCCGTTGGCTTGGGAATGATACTGACCACGGCTGCAAGCGGAGCGCAGGCCCCGACGGCACCGCCCGCGACGGCTCCCACAGACAGTAGCTCACCCGCAACGGCGGCGCCAACGGTTCCGCCCCAAGTGACTGCTCCCCTCGCGATGAGTCCGGCAAAGGCGATGAGTCCAACGCAGGCCATTGCTCCAGCGGTTCCGGCTCCCGCACCGGGCGCGGCCTTGACTTCGCCGACGCAGAACGGTGGACATGCATTGGAGGGAGCCGACCTGGAGGCTTTCTTCGACGGCATTCTGCCTCTGCAGCTTGAACGAAGCGATATTGCCGGAGCCTCGGTGATGGTGATGAAGGACGGGAATGTAATGCTCGAAAAGGGCTATGGTTCTGCCGACTTGAAGTCGCAAAGAGTGGTGGACCCGGCGACGACGATCTTCAGGCTGGCTTCGATATCAAAGCTCTTTACCTGGGTATCCGTGATGCAGCTCGTGGAGCAGGGGCGTCTGAACCTCGACACCGACGTAAATGAGTATCTCGATTTTCAAATTCAGCCTGCATTCGACAAGCCGGTGACCTTGCGCAATTTGATGACGCATACCGGCGGATTCGAA